>DATEPG010000149.1:0-16035 GCA_035273265.1 Polyangiaceae bacterium | reverse complement strand
GCTGTTGGCGGAGCTTTTGGGCACGCCCACTCCGCTCGAGCTGATGTTGAGCGCGGACACGCGCTCGCCCAGCGCGACGCCCTACTTCTTGGATCACGCTGGTCTGCCGAATGCTCCAGGCGGTACTCCGCCAGCTCTGGCCGTAGAGCCGACGCAGCCAGTGGCTGTTCCCGAGCGCGTCACGCCCGACGCCCTTGCGCGCCCCGCGCGCCCCGCGCTCTCCGTTGCTGCTGTGCCAAACGACGGTTACAGCCCCGAACTCGTGCCCGACCTCGGGTCGTCGTCGTCCCCAGGGATCTTCGACGCGCATGCCATCAAACAAGATTTCCCAATCTTGGAAGAGCGCGTGCACGGCAACAAGCGGCTGATCTGGTTGGACAACGCGGCCACCACGCAGAAGCCGCGCGCCGTGATCGAGCGCTTGAGCTACTATTACGAGCACGAGAATTCCAACATCCACCGCGCCGCGCACACGCTCGCGGCGCGTGCGACCGACGCTTACGAAGGCGCTCGTGAGCGCGTGCGGCGTTTCCTCAACGCGTCCACCGCAAAAGAAGTCGTCTTCACGCGCGGCGCCACCGAGGCCATCAATCTGGTGGCCAAGAGCTGGGGCCAGCGCAACGTCAAGGCCGGCGACGAGATCGTACTGACCGTGCTCGAGCACCACGCCAACATCGTGCCCTGGCAGCAATTGGCCTCGGAAAAGGGCGCCAAGATCCGCGTCGCGCCGGTCGATTCGAACGGTCAAATCATCCTCGAAGAGTACGAGAAGCTGTTCAATCCGCGCACGCGCATCGCCTCCTTCACGCAGGTTTCGAACGCGCTCGGTACCATCACGCCTGCCCGGGAAATGGTCGAGATCGCGCATCGCCACGGCGCGCTCGCCTTGGTAGATGGTGCGCAAACGGTCTCGCACCAGCGCGTGGACGTTCAAGCGCTGGACACCGACTTCTACGTCTTTTCCGGCCACAAAGTGTTCGGCCCGACCGGCATTGGTGCGCTTTTCGGCAAGGCGGAGGTGCTCGAACACATGCCGCCCTGGCAAGGTGGCGGCAACATGATCGCGGATGTCACGTTCGAGAAGACCGTGTATCAGCCGGCACCGTTCCGCTTCGAGGCCGGTACCGGCAACATCGCGGACGCCGTCGGCCTAGGCGCGGCCATCGACTACGTGATGGGGATCGGCCTCGAAAACATCGCGCGTTACGAGCATGAACTGTTGGTCTACGCCACCGAAGGCCTGTGCCGAGTGCCCGGTTTGACGCTGATCGGCACGGCGCCGGAGAAGGCGGGCGTCCTGTCCTTCGTTCTAGACGGAAAACGCACCGAGGATGTGGGAGCGGCGCTGGACAAAGAAGGCATCGCCGTCCGCTCTGGCCACCATTGCGCGCAGCCGATCCTGCGCCGCTTTGGCCTGGAAGCCACGGTGCGCGCGTCGCTGGCCCCCTACAACACCAAAGAAGACATCGACGCGCTCGTGGCAGCCGTTACGCGCCTGCAAACAAGGTAATCCCCAGCAATTACGGAAATTTGAGGGCCAGCGGCTGTCGCCGCTTGGTCCATCGAAAGAACATTTTGTCTTCTGGTCCTTGCAATGGCTCGCGAGTCTCTTATAGTAGACTCCGTGATCAAGACGTTGTCGCCAGAACAGGCTCAGGAACTGATTACCCACGGTGATTGCGATGTCGTTGACGTGCGTGAAGCACGTGAATGGTCGCGGGGCCATCTCCCCGGCGCACGCTTGGTCTCCTTCGACCGCCTGCGCCAGAGCCCCAAGTCCACCTTGACGCGCGACAACGTGATCTTCGTATGCGCGGCCGGAGTGCGCAGCCAAGCCGCCGCCAAAGTGGCCGAAGAGTCCGGCTTGTCGAATGTGTACAACCTCAGCGGCGGCACCCGCAATTGGGTGAACTCGGGCTACAAGCTCGTCGTCGGCGAGTGAGTGATTCAGTGATGGTTGGGGGCTAGCGGGCGCGCCACGTCACCGCCCGGCCCATAGCTCCGATCGCGCTCGCCCCTCGCGTCGAGGTCCCGGGATATCGCATTCCATAGCTCCGATCACCCTCCCCCTCGAGTCGAATCCCCGGGCGATATCGAATTCCGCGGCGATTATAGAATTGTGAGTCGGAGGGCATCCGGGCTGCGCGAGCGGCCATTTCAGTTCGTGCACGAACACCAATTCCGTTTACTTGGCTACGCCTGCGCGCGGGGGATTTCAGTTCGTGCACGAACCAATGCCGATCGGTTAGCTCGAGCTAACCGATCGGCATTGGTGCACGAACAACAATTTCGTTCACTGGAGCGCGTCTGAGGGCCGATTTCTTTCTAGGTGTTGGCGTTTGTGTTGGAGAAGGCGCGGGTAGCTGCGCATCTTGTGCAGGACAGGACGTCGCGCTGCACGTTACTGCGTTGGGGCTAGCGCGTGGGCTTGCAGCGCGTGGCCATCCCCATTCGCGGCGAATTAGCCGCAAGCTTCGGACGAAGCAGCCGCGGCGTGATTTCTTGCTGAGCTGGCCGCCGAGCTATACGCCAACGACCCGGTTTGCATAACTCATCACCAGATACATGGTGAGGTTCGCACTGCCCGGATTGCGATAGCGATGCGGCACGTCCGCCTCGAAGAAAATGGCATCGCCCGTGCTGAGCTGGTGCCGCACCGTGCCGACGGTCAACTCCAATGCGCCGCTGGTCACGACCAAATTCTCGGTGGTTCCAACGGGATGAGCGTCTGCTTCTTCGATTGAGTGGGCGGCCAGGTTCAGCTCGTAGAACTCGACATTGCGTGGCTCATCGAATGGAAAGAGCGCGCGCGAGGTGAAACTTCCGTCGTGCGAGGTGAGCAGCTTGGCGCGACCGCGGAGCACGAGGGTGGTGCTGGTACCCGCGTGTTCGGTGATGAGCGTCGCGAAAGAAACGTCGAGGGCGCGCGCGATTTTCCAAACTACGTTGATCGTAGGCGTGCTGTGCCCGAGTTCGATTTGGCCGAGCATGGCGCGGCTGACGCCTGAGGCTTTGGCCATGCGCTCCAGCGAAAGACCGCGCTTGACCCGCAAACGACGTAGATTAGCCCCGACGATCGGGGTCAAATCGGCCGCGGGCTCCGTGGCGGGTGGCGTGCTCTCGAGGGGTTCCAAGCTTGACTGGTAGAATTTGTCTACTACAGAAGACTTAAGCATGGCAAGGCCTGAAGCTAGATAAAACCATAAAGACCATCTGAATAGTAGGGTGTTAGTTCCCTCTAGACAGGACAGCCCCAAACCCGTCTTGGCGGAGGAGATTCAAATGAGCTTGCACATCGGCAGCATCGCCCCCGATTTCAACCAACAATCGACCGACGGGCCGATTTCATTTCATCAGTGGTTGGGCAGCAGTTGGGGTCAGCCCGATCGCGGTCAGCGTCGACGATGTGGCCTCACATCACCAGTGGGCAGGCGACATCGAGGCCACTCAGGGCGCTGCGCTCAACTTTCCTCGCTGTCGCCGCCCTCCGGTACACCTGAACTGATGCGCCGCCGTTGAGGCGCTGATCCACTGTACAGGCAAGCAGGGGTATCCGAGCGCGCTGTCTTTTATTGAAGACCTGGTTCTTTTCCTGTTTGTCCTTGAAAAACGAGTGCTTAGCCTGATCAAGCGGTCGGTCCTACGGCAAAAACGACGCTTTGAAACGCACATCGAGCTTGACGCCCTGCGCGCTATAAGTATATCAAGCCGATAGCCTAAAGGTTGTGACGGATTATTCACTTTAGTAGACGCGCAGAGCAGCAGTCCCATGGAGCCTCCATGCACATCGGTATCGTCGGCGGCCTGGACCGCAACGAGGGGTTTTACGAAGACCTCGCGCAGCGGGCCGGCCACCACTTCGAGCACCACAACGGGCACCTGGCCGGTCGTGGCGCGGCGTCGCTGGGCACCCTCGTGGAACGTTGCGACGTCGTGATCGTCGTGACTGACGTCAATAGCCACGCCGCGGTCTGGCGCGTGCGCCGCCTGGCGAAGCAGCGCGGCAACCGAGTGATCCTGATGAGCCGCTGCGGGCCATCCAAATTCACGGCGCTGTTGGCGGGGTTCAACGCAGCCGCGCAGTCGTCACCCGCGCCCCTCCGAGCTGCCCGCTGAGGCGTGGCCAGCGAAACGCAAGCACTCGACTCACTGAACGAAACATACAGGACAGAGGAAACAGAGCATGGCTTTGAATACTAGAATTGGTCCCACGGCGGTTGCAGCCGCATTGGGACTTGCGGCGCTCGCAGGCGCGGGATCGGTCAAGGCAATTACGTGTGCCGAGGTCGCCCAGAGTGCTCCGGGCACGCTCAAGGATCACGTGATCTACGGAGCCGGCGGCAGCGCAATCACGGCCACCCTGGCCCGGGTCGCGCTGACGCTGAGCAAGGCCGATCCGCCCATTTTGGTGTTCTTCGCGGATCCCGGCGCGCAGCAGGGGTACAACTACTTCAGAGACGGAAACGGCGCCGGCAAAACAGGCTCGGAGTTCAAGTACTGGTTGAAGGATGCCGACCTCACAGCAGCGCCGAAGTGCACTGCAGTGGACACGCTCGCCGGCCAAGCCACGGATTTCGGCACGATTGGCAGCTCCTTGGCGCTTTTCGGCGAGACCCTACCTGCTGATACGCTGCAGTTCTTCGGCCCCGCACAAGGCATCAACATCATCGTTCCGAAGGCCTCTCCGGAGACGTCGATCAGCGCCGAAGCTCTGTACTTCGTGTACGGCTTCGGCGACGCAAGCCAGTACTCGGGCGCCACCGCCCCGGTGCCTTGGACGAACAAGGCCTTCATCATTCAGCGAAAGAGCTCTTCCTTCGTACAACAGTTCATTCGTGGGGCGATCCAAAAATTGGGTGGCGAGGCCGCCAACTTTCCCGCAAGTTTTCCTGGTTCGACGCTCACCGAGACTTGCTCACCGACCACCGGCGACACGAACGGCGGCACGGTCAATTGCGTGGAGGCCGCGGCCACGGCCGGTCAGACAGCGGCTGGGATCGGCTTCACTTCTGGGCCGACCGCCGACGCTGCCCGCGCCCGGGTACACACTCTCGCCTATCAACACGCCGGTCAAACCGCGGGTTATTGGCCCGATTCGACGCCCGACTCGTTCGACAAGCGAAACATCCGCAGCGGCCAATACTACTTGTGGGATGTGAACCAGTTCTTCGTCAAGACGACTGGCTCGAACGCAAATCCGACCCTCGATAAGATCACCAACCCCGACCTGCGGAGGTTCATTGGCTACTTCAGCGGGCAGCTGACGCCGCCCGCCGACGCAGACGTGAACCGCGCCATTTCCGAGACTGGCAGCATTCCGCTTTGCGCAATGCACGCTCAGCGAGCCAGCGATTTCGAAGGTTTGAGCTGCTACGCGCCGCCGGAGCCCTGCGATTGCTACTTCGAGTCGATTGCGACCGGCGCGACGTCTTGTACCGCGTGCAAGACGGACGACCAGTGCGGTGGTGATACCCCCAAGTGCCATTTCGGATTTTGCGAGGCTTACTGATGAACTCCTCTACTGATCGAATCCTGAATCGCCCGCGCCTGACCGCGCTGGTGCTGGTTGCCGGTGGCGTGCTCGGCTTGCTCGCCGCGTGCTCCTCGGACGGCGGAAATCCGACGCCCAGCAATCCCATCATCAACACCGGTGGGGGCGGCGGCAAGGCCGGTGCTGGTGACAGTGACGCGGGCGAGAGCTCGGGCGGATTGGCGCAAGGCGGCGGCCGCGCACAGGGCGGCGGCTCACAAAGCGGCAATTCGAACACGGGCGGTGCCGGTGAAGGGGGTGGCGCGGGCGAGGGAGGTGAAGCCGGCGCTGCGCCGGTCGATCCGAGTTGCCCGACGACCGACCTCGGCTTCTTGAATCAGCAGTCGACTGCGCAGAAGTCGGTGTTCGACAACACCAAGCGCCTCGGCGCTCACTCGACTCTTCCGCCGCTGCCCTGAGTACCGATCCGTGTGGGGCAATCGCCGCGCGCTTGCCCCCACGTCTTCTCACGCTCTCTCTACCGACGCCGACGCTGCCTCAATTATCGAACCCTCACATGTCTTCCAAAAAGCTCGACTGTTCACGAACGCCGCTCCGGCTACGTGCGTCCGCTTTTTTCTCCTTGGAATTCGATCGTGCTCAAGTCCATTCGCTCCCTACCTCTCGCGGTTGCAGCCACGGTCACGTGGTCGCTACCGGTCCTCGCGCAAAGCGCGCCACCCCCCGCCGCTTCCGACAGCGACGACCTCGAAGTGCCAGCGAACCCTGTCACTGTACCGGGGGCAGCGGCTTCCAAGCCGCGCCCCGAAAGCAGTCCCGAGACAGCGAAGCCCTCGACTCCAGCGGCGAAAGCCGTGGCCGCTGATGACAGCGACCTGCGACGCGAACTTGCCGAGCTGCGGCTGCGGCTCGACGCGGTGGAACAGCCGCGGGTGACCCCGGCGACCACGAGCACCCCGAAGGCCGAGCCCGCGGGTCCAGCCGCCCTGGAGCAGAACGCCACGTCGCGCCCAGTGCCGACTGGACTAACGGTGGGTGGCTTTCTTCAGGGTCAATTCGAGGCCAATCAAGTCTCGCAAGATCAGTTGGCGCCTGGTGGTTCTCCGCTCAACTTCGATCGCTTCACTCTGCGCCGCGGACGCCTGCGCTTCGACCGCGGTTGGCAGTACGCCAACGCGACTCTCGAACTCGACGCGAACACCACGCGCGGGGTCAGCGTCGGTATCCGCCGTGCTGAGGCCTCGCTGCTCTATCGCGGCAACAACGGCAATGACTTGCCGCCGTTGGTCATGCTCACGCTGGGCGTCACGGATATTCCGTTTGGGTTCGAGCTTCAGGAGTCGGCGCGAGTGCGACCCTTCATGGAGCGCTCGCTCGGTTCCTCGGCACTCTTTCCGACGGAGATGGACGTCGGTCTAAAGCTGTCCGGCGCCGTTTCTTTCGTGCGCTACGCGTTTGCCGTAACCAACGGCGAGCCGGTCGACCACCTGGCGCGCTATCCCCGAGATCCGAACGCTGCCAAGGACTTTTCCGGTCGCGTGGGAGTCGAAACGAAGCCGCTGCCAGCGCTGTCGGTTTCGGGCGGCAGCTCGTTTTATCAGGGCAAAGGCTTCCACGCCGGGGTCGACGCCACCAAGCCTTCATTCGGTTGGCTCGACATCAACGAGGACCGCGTCATCCAACCCAATGAGCTGCAGGCTTTGCCGGGTACCGCCGCTACCCCGTCGCTGAACTTCAAGCGCTGGGCCTACGGGCTCGATCTCGCGTTTACCCTGCGCACCAAGTTCGGTGCCACCCGCTTGCTCGCCGAGGGCTTCTTGGCGTCGAATTTGGATCGCGCTTACATGATCGCGGACCCGGGACTCGGCAACAACGATATCCGAGAAGCGGGCGGCTACATCGCCCTGCTACAAGACGTGACTCGCTGGGGGCAGATCGGTTTTCGCGCCTCTTACTACGATCCCAACAGCGACTTCTTCAGCGACGTCCGCGGCCGTCAGGTCCCAACATCCATCGCCGTGACCACGCTTTCGCCGATGGTCGCACTCGTGCTGCCCGGTCGCGCGCGCTTGTCGTTTCAATACGACTTCGTGCGAGATTCTCTGGCCAAAGACGGCCAGGGGGTGCCTACCGATGCCAGGAACGACCAGCTGACCTTGCGTTTGCAGGTGGAGCTGTGAAGGCCCTTCTGTTGCTGTGCGTGCTGACCGTGCTCGGTTGCTCCAGCGAGTCTTTGACGGCCGGTTTTACCGAACCGCTTCGAGTTCGCTACGGCGGAACTCGAAACGCTCAGTTCTTCAGCGGTGATTTGCCGGGTTCGAAACCGCTCACGAGCGAAGAGATATTGAACGGCGTCAAGCCGAGTCTGCCGTCCACGACGCTGACCACCGCGCGGGGCGTCGTCGTCCAGGCGGACGCTGGTTTCGTGCTGTCTGGCATCACGTCGACCGAGGCCGTGGCGGTCGGCATTCGCTTCGCCGATCTCGGCACTGGTTATTGGATCTTGCCGGTGACTTCACAGGATCCTGCGCTGCCCGGCACCTTCACCTGGTCGGCCACGGCCGACTTTGGCACCGGCATCGAGCCCGGCCGGCACACCTTGCGCGTGGTCGCCATCGACAGCGCTGGTCGTGCGGGGACGCAGGCCGAGACGAGTTTGTGCGTCGCATCCGCGGTCCCCGACAACTTGAGCGCGTGTTCACCCGCAGCGACGCCCCCGTCCACCGTGCTCAGCATGGTTTGGGACACCCCGGTCGATCTCGACCTGCGCGTGGTCACTCCGCAGGGAAAAATCGTCGACGCCAAGCACCCGAGCACGGCCGTCGCCGTCGACGGCCAAGTGGACGTCACGGCCAAGGGCACCGGCATCTTCGACCGAGATTCGGTCCGCGGCTGCGTGCGTGACGGTTACCAGAGGGAAAACCTGGTTTGGCAGGACGCCCCACTTTTGGGCACCTACTACGTTTATGCGAGCCTATTCGACGCCTGCGGGCAGTCGGCGGTGAGGTTCAACGTGTCCATCAATCGGCCCGGGCCAGAGCTGGACGGCGGCACCCAGCCGCTGACCAGTACCTTCGATCTAACCGGCGAACTGCTGGCCGCGGACGCTGACTCCGGCGCGAAGCTCGGTCTCTTCGTTGCTGAATTTTTAGTGCAATGAAATCGCACGCAGCAAAGGCAAATCCATGATCGTCCAACTTTTATTGAAGGTCGCCCTGCTCGGCTCGAGCTGGGTGTTGTATCTGCTTCTGTTCCTGTCGGTCGTTTCGTTCTCCGCGATGTTCGAGCGCTACCTGTTCTTCAGGCGCCATCGCGTGGATTTCGAAGGCTTGCGCAAGAACGTGCGCAAACTGCTGCAAGAGAACGACCTGCCAGCTCTGGATAAGTTCCTGAGTGGCAGCAACGCCATCGAGGCGCGCGTCGCGCTCGAGGGGCTGCGCTGGGCGGCAGGCGGTCCAGGTGCGGTTACGGACGCCGTGGAGTCGGAGCTCGCTCGCGTGAAGGGTGAGCTCGAGCGCGGTATGAACTTGCTCGGCACGCTCGGAAACAACGCGCCCTTCGTGGGCCTGCTCGGCACGGTGCTGGGCGTGATCATCTCCTTCCGTGCGCTCGGTGATGCGGGTCAAAATACGGGCGCCATGGGCGGCGTGATGGCAGGTATTTCAGAGGCCTTGGTAGCAACGGGCGTTGGCTTGTTCGTCGCGCTGCCGGCGGTCGTCGCCTACAACGCAATCCAGAAGCGCATCGGTGAGATCGAGTCGCAGAGCATGTCCTTGACCAAACTGCTCACTGCCTACGTTCGCACCGCGGACCGCGTACAGGGCATCGTGCTCGCGGACGAAGCCGAAACATACTCGCGCGAGTCGGCCGACGATCTGCTTCAATCTGCCGACGAGCGCAGCAGCGCAGGCTCGGTGAAGCTTGCGGGGGCGACGGAGTAAGCCCATGGCTGGTGTCACCGGAGGTCGTTCAGGTCGCGGCGGGATCGTGGGTATCAACGTCACACCGATGGTGGACGTGGTGCTCGTGCTGTTGATTATCATGATGGTGTCTGCGACCTACATCGTTTCGCAGAGTCTCAAAGTCGAGCTGCCCAAGACTGCGTCATCGGACGATACCGTGTCGAAGACCTACGTGGTCACGGTTACCAAAGAGGGCACGTACTATTACAACGACAAACCCATTGCTCGTGAGGGCCTGGCCAAAGAATTCCGAACCGCGCTGGCCGCCACCAAAGACGTGAATCTGGTGATCACGGCAGACGAAGACGCGCACCACGGCAAAGTGGTCGGTGTGATCGATCTGGCGAAGGTCGAAGGCATCACCAAATTCGCGATCAACGTCGAGAAGAAGTAGTCGTGGCACGCCGATCTGGACTCCTCATTTTGAGCCTCGCCGCGCACGGCGCGTTGGGCGTAGGCGTGGCCGCTATCGAGATAAAAAAATCTCGAGCTTCGACGGCTATTTCTTACGCCGAAACCCAGAAGAAGCAGCCGCCGCCAGAACCGGCCAAGGTCGACGCTGCACCGCCTGAGAAGACACCACCCGCCCGCGCCCTGGCTCGTCGGGCGGCGCCGGCAGTGGAGCCCCAAGCGGCGCCGCCGCCGAAATCAGCGGACACTCCCTCGCTCGACGGCTTGCCTGATTTCGGTGTGTCACTGACGGGCGGCGTCAACGGCACGGGCATCGCTTTGCCGCTGGGCGGCGGCGGTTCCCTCCGCCCCGAGCCGCGCACGCTCGAAAAAGTAGTGCGCAAGGCAGCGCCGCTGGCCGCAGCTCTTCCGAGCGATGGTTGCGACGAGCCACCCGCAAAGCCCAAGCCGATCTCGACGCCCCAACCCGGCTACACCGATGACGCCCTCGCTGCGGCCGTCGAAGGCAAAGTGCGCGTGCAACTCACCGTCGACGAAACCGGAAAGGTCGTCGATGTGAAGCTGATAGCTGGGTTGGGACACGGTCTCGATGAAGCTGCGCTTGCGGCGGCCCGACGCGCAACGTTCGAACCTGCTCTGCACTGCGGCAAGCCGACTCGAGCCACATTTACGATTTCGATGCGCTTCAAACTCCCGGCTTGAGCTCGGCTCGAGTCGTCTACTCGCGTTTGCGTTTTTCTTGGATATCCCGTTGCGACGTATTGCACTCCTTCCTTGTTTGGCTCTCGCCGTGCTCGGCGTTTCTCGGCCAAGCCTCGCGCAGACAGCCCCGCAAACCGGCGAGGAGGTGACGCGTCCGCGCTTGACGCGCCCGCCGAAGCTCGCAAAGTTCGTGGAGGCGCCCTATCCTGATGCCGAAAAGTCTTCCGGCCGTACCGCGTCCGTCGTGGTGCAAATCGCGATTTCGGCGACGGGCACGGTCGACGCCGTAAAGGTGATCGAATCGGCAGGCCCTGCCTTCGATGAAGCGGCGCTGGCGGCGATTCGGCAGTTCTTGTTCGAACCGGCGGAAATCAACAATCGCCCCGCACCGATCCGCATCAACTATCGCTACGACTTCGTGATCAAAGAGGAAGCGCCGACGACCGCTCAGTTTGCGGGTCTGGTCAAGAATCACCAAACCGGTGAAGCTCTGGCCGG
This sequence comes from Polyangiaceae bacterium, assembly GCA_035273265.1. Lineage (GTDB taxonomy): Bacteria > Myxococcota_A > Polyangia > Polyangiales > Polyangiaceae > PMG-095. Next base: position 4,971 of record DATEPG010000149.1, on the reverse strand, counting down.
GGTCAGCGTCGCGCTGGATACCGGCGTGACGGTGGTCACCGATGCCGCGGGCCGCTTCGCGGTGGACGCTCTCGAACCGGGCAAGCACCGCGTGACGCTCTCTCGGAGCGACCTGAAGCCACTCCAGAGTGAGGAAAATTTCGAGCTTGGTAAGAAGCTGGAAGCGACCTACGAGGTCGAGTTCAACGCGCCCGAAGCAGAGGCCGACGCGGACAGCGACGATCTCGAAATCGTGATCATCGCGCCCACCCTGACCAAGCAAGTGGTGTCCACCAAGGTGGAAGCCGACCAAGCGCGCCGCGTGGCAGGTACTTCGGGCGACGTGCTGAAAATCGTCGAGAATCTGCCGGGTGTTGCCCGCGCCACTGCGGGTTCTGGGCAGGTCGTGGTTTGGGGGGCTGCGCCGGAGGACACCCGCGTCTACGTGGACGGCATGCGCGTGCCACTGCTCTATCATTTTGGCGGCTTTCGCTCGGTGATCCACTCGGACTTCGTGCGTTCGGTCGAGCTCATCCCCGGCGGCTACGGCGCGCAGTACGGCCGCGGGCTCGGCGGCTTGGTCAAGGTCGACACGCGCGATCCTGCGAGCGATCGGCTACACGGCAGCGCGGGCGTCGACTTGATCGATGCTTCCGCCGCCGCCACGGGACCCCTCTCCAAGAACATCTCGGCTGCCATCGCCGGCCGGCGCAGTCATCTCAATACCGTGCTGGAGCAGGTCACCTCGCGCGATACCTCGGCATTTTTCCCAATCCCGAAGTACCACGACGGCCAAGCGCGGCTGCGTTATCAGCCCGAGAAGCGGACCTTCGTCGAACTCGGCGGCATGATCTCTTCCGACGAGGTGTCGCGCACGGTCAGCAACGCGGACCCGGCTTATCGCAAGGAAGAGAACAAGACGTTGAACTTTCAGCGCATCTACCTGCGCTATGAAACGGAAACCGCTGACGGCGGCAAGGTGAGCGTGATGCCCTGGCTCGGTTGGGATCAGTCGGGGCTCACTGGGCGCTTCGGCGGGACGCCCACCGTGCTCGAAGTAAAGTCGCAGGACTACGGCTTGCGTGCCAGCTACCGTGGTCGGGTCGCGCCGTTCTTGACCACGGAAGTCGGGCTCGATCTGGAGGCCGCGACGCACTCCGCGCGGCGTGTGGGCTCGGTCACCACTCCGCCGCGCGAAGGCGATGCGCGTGTGTTCGGCCAACCCCCCTCCGATCAAACCAACCTGGATACTTGGAAGGCGGCGGAAGGCAGCGCCGCGCCGTACATCGAGGGCGACTTTTCCCTGTTCGCGGACAAGTTGCACATCGTGCCGGGCCTGCGCCTCGAACCGCATTTCACGAGCGTGGACAAGCGCGTCCCGACGGAGGGCGTGTTCGCGCCGCAAGGCGTGTTCACTTCGGACACGGCGCTGCAACCGCGCTTGGCCGTGCGCTACGCCATGTCGTCGCGGGTCACGTTCAAGGCGGCGTTCGGACAGTATCGGCAAGCGGCCCAGCCGCAAGATCTGTCCGCTTCGTTCGGTAACCCGACCTTGCAATCGGCGCGGGCGACGCACCTACTCTTTGGCGGCGCGTTCGAACTCAATCGCAACATTACCTTGGAAACAACGGTATTTCGCAGCACCTCGGAAGGGCTTTCGGTGCGCAATCCGTCGAGTTCTCCGTCGATCGCACAGGCGCTCGTGAACGGAGGTGAGGGGCGCTCGTATGGCGTGCAATTCTTGCTGCGTCACGAACTCGCCAAGGGCTTCTTCGGTTGGGTCGCGTATACGATCTTGCGCAGTGAGCGAAAGGATGCCGGAAGCGACGCCTATCGCCTGTTCGATTTCGATCAGACGCACGTGCTCACCGCGCTCGCCTCTTACGATCTCGGTAAGGGATTCGACATTGGCGTGCGCGCCCGTTACGCGAGCGGGTACCCGCGGACGCCGGTCACGGGTTCGTATTTCGACTCGAGAAGCGCCACCTATCAGCCGGTCTTGGGCGAAAAGAATTCAATCCGTATTCCGGAGTTCGTGGAGCTCGACCTGCGTGTCGCCAAACGCTTCAAATTGCAGAGCAGCTCGCTCGAAATTTATCTCGACGTGCACAACGTGTCCAATCGCAAGAACCCAGAAGAAATCGCCTACAACGCCGACTACACACAGCGGCGCTACATCGAAGGACTGCCAATCTTGCCGGTGCTGGGTATCAAATGGGAATTTTGAGCATGCGCGCGGCGCTTCCTGTCTCGCTTTTGGTTTCGAGCGTGGTCGGCTGCGTACCGACTTTCGACGACAACTTGCCGTTGATCGACACGCCCACGCTGATCGCCGTGCAGGCCGAGCCGGCCGAGGCGGCGCCGGGCAAAGAAGTGCAACTGAGCGCAGCCATCGCCACGCCCGAGCTGAATGGCGCGTCGCCCACGCTCAGTTGGGGATTGTGCGTCGCGCGCAAGCCGCTCACCGAGCTTGGCCCCGTCAATCCGGTTTGTGTTCAAACGCCCAGTCGAGCGCCCAAAGACATCATCGATCTGGGCTCCGCCGTGACCGTCACGGCTACGCTGCCGATGGACGCTTGTCGTCTGTTCGGCCCGAGCTTGCCCGAGCCGATGAACGGTGAACCCGCAGGTCGCCCAGTCGATCCGGACCCCACCGGGGGCTTTTATCAACCCATCAGCGTGACGCTGCTCGATTCCGGGGTAACCAGCATGGGTTCAGTGCGCATCTTTTGTGCGCCTGCCGGCTTGGATCAGCTACAAGCGGCCGAATTCAACGCGAAGTATCGCTACAACCAAAGCCCCACGCTCGACGCAATTTCTGCGCGCACCGAGGCCGGCGAAGTCTTGCCCGTTCCGGACGAGCCCGAGCGGCTTTCGGTCGCGCCCAAGCAAGTGCTGCATTTAGAAGCCTCTTGGCAAGCGTGCCCGACCTCGCCCGAATGCGGGGACGGGATGTGCGGCATGGGTGAAGACAAGACCAACTGCGCGGAAGACTGCACGGCCGCCAAAGGCTGCACGGGTGCGGAGAGCTACGCTTGGTTCAATCCAGAATCGCGCGACGTCGAGACGCGCCACGAGTCGATCCGGGTGTCCTGGTTCTCGACGGCCGGTCACTTCGAGGATGCCGTTACGGGCCGCGAGGAGGAGGAGTTCGCACAGACCAGCACCGGGAACCTCTGGACCGCTCCGGACACGGCCGGCGAGCTCCGCGTTTGGGCAGTGATCCGCGACGCGCGGGGCGGTCAATCGCAGCGGAGCTTCTTGATCTCCGTGCGCTGAGCCGCATTCGACCCGGAATGCGGCTGGCGCAGCGGGCAGGCCTTTGGTTCAGCTCTCGCGTGCGTAGCGAATCACGTTGAAGCAGCGAGTTTCGTGGCTGGCGCGGTTCTCGTACACGTGCGGCACGTCCGCTTTGAAGAAGATCGTGTCACCCGGCAAGAGTTCGTACTCGGCGTCTTGCACCAATAGCCGCAAAGCGCCGGTCATTACGATCAGCGTCTCGTTGGTGCCGCGTCCGTGAGGCTCGCTGCGGTGGACGGCTTTGGGCAAGAAGCGCAGCTCGTAGATCTCGACGTCCGGCGAAGAGCCGCCGGGGGACAGTAAACGGCTCTCCATGCGACCGTCGCCGCTCTTGAGCGGGGGAGTATCGCCCGCGCGCAGCACCTTGGCCCCGCTGTCTTCCGAGGTGCCCAGCAGCTCGTGGAAGGGGACATCCAAGCCCACCGCGACTTTCCACAAGACAGATAGCGTGGGGTTGGTGCGTGTACCCTCGATTTGGGACAGCGCGGCTCGGCTCACGCCACTTTTGCTGGCCAAGTCGTCCAGGGACAGACCGCGGGCTTTGCGAAAGCGCTTCAGGCCCTCGGCGACCCGTCGAGCGACTTCGGCCGCGCCCAGCTCGTCTCCTGAGCCAGACGCGACGCGGGGTCGAGCTCGGGGGTCCGGTTCCACTTTCTTGCGGGCTTTTGCGGCTGCCATTGATCGCCCTTGTAGTCGCATTGGGGCAATGCCCGCCAGCTCGTTCGCTGTTTCGCAAGACAGATCCGCCTTCCGGGCTTGACAGGCTGGGGGGGTAGGATTAGTAAACAATCCCTATCGCGTTAGTAGACTTATGGTAACCCGAAAGACAGTCTACGCCCTGAGGGCGCTGTTCCAGCTGGCCAGTTCAGCCCAGGGCCAGCCGCTATTGGCCGCGGAAATCGCAGCCAATCAAGGGATTCCGCGACGATTCTTGGATACTATCCTGCGCCAGCTCACCCGCAGCGGCCTGCTCACCAGTAGTCGAGGGCCGCACGGGGGATATTCACTCCGTTCGCCGGCCAGCGAGATCAATGTCGCGTCCGTGATTCGCGTTCTAGACGGCGCAGCTTTTCCTTTTCCGTGCCTCAATTGGGACCACCCGGTGCGTTGCGCCGAGTGCCCGGGGACCGGAGAGTGCGCCGCTCACGCGGCCCTCGGCGTCATGGGTGACGCCGTTCTGCGGGTACTGGAAGCCATGAGCCTTGCCGACCTCGTGAAAAGCATCGCCCTCAACAAGTCCAACGACAAGGCCCGTCCACTCATCCCTTTGCGCCTTCGTGCCGGCGCGCCAGTCCGAGAATTGCCATGAATCAGTCCTCATCATCCACGTCGAAGCAGTCTGCCTCCGCCGGCTGGAGCGCGCCGCGTCGCGCGTTCGGTTTCGCGCTCGCGCGCGCGGCCGTCTTGCTTCTTGCTGCAGGCTCTGGCCTCGGAGCCTGCAAGAAGTCGGACGCTGCCGGTACGGCGCCGGTCGGCTCGGGTTCTGCCGCGGTCGCCAGCAAAACGCCGGTCACCTTGCTCAACGTTTCGTACGACCCCACGCGCGAGCTCTATCAAGGGTTCAACAGCGTGTTCGCCAAGTATTGGAAGGAGAAGACGGGCCAGGACGTGAAAGTGAATCAATCCCACGGCGGGGGCGGCAAACAGGCGCGCGCCGTGCTCGATGGCTTGGAGGCCGATGTCGTGACCTTG
>DATEPG010000148.1:0-2751 GCA_035273265.1 Polyangiaceae bacterium | reverse complement strand
ATTTGCGTGAGTGACTCGCCCGTCGTGCTTTTGTCATTGGCGAGCCCAATGGCCATGATGCCCGCTTCGAGACCCAGAAACCCTTCGCGCCCATCCCTGTTCAGCCAAGTAAGACGCGAGATGACGCCGAAGTTGAGCGAGAGTACGCCGCTGTGAGCGTCGTCGCCGAATCGATACAGACCGGTCGGGATGGCGGTGGTCGCATACAAGCGCGCCCGGCCCGTGCCCATGATCGCCGTCCATTTCACCTCTGGCGCGCCAGTTTGGATCTCGAGCGCGCCCACGTAGTGCGCCTCGTCCGCGGCGTGCGACAAGCGCACCAAGATGCGATCGAACGGCGCCTTCACGCCGTTGATCCAGGCGTAGATGGGATCGGCCCCCGGTCGCATCACGATGCTCTCCGCCACGTGACCTTCCGCGCGCGACGCCCCGTCCGAGTCGACCACATCGATCTCGAGATTGAGCTTCTGCGTGCCGTAGCTCAGCGGCAGTCGGTTGCGGTGAAAGATCAGCCGACAGTTGTCGCGGCTCTCGTACGGCAGGTGCGCCGTGATCCCCGGCACGACGCGTTCGGCGGGATTGTCGAGGGTTCCGCACACGAACTCGACGATCGGGCGAGGACCCAGCGCAGAGCCACCGATCGGCGCCGGCAGATTGGCTTCGCGAACCGGGCGCAGCAGCGGACCTTCGAGCAAGCCTAAATCGGCGTCTGCCAAGGCTCCTGGCAATGAGTCGACCCGATAGCCAAAGCGCATCGCCACCTGACCCGATGCGTCGGGATCGCCCGTGACCGAATACTGGGCGCCCTGCTTTTGCACCGTGTAGACGCCGGGAACGGGCAGCGGGACCAAATGCCCGTTCGGCCCGTGCGGTGGCAGGTGCACGATCGCCGGGCGATTCGTGGGGATGAAGCCGAGGTTTTTGTGACCGGGGATCTCGAGCGACGAGCTGCTGCGAGGCGGCACGCTGGTTTCCACGCGCGCAACCGCGAGCGCAACGCTCGGCGCGTCTTCATGCACCGCGGTCACCGTCACCGATGCCGCCGACGTGTTGCCGACGTAAACGAGCACGTCCGTACCGGTCGAATCGACCAAAACCATTCGTACTTCGGCCGGCTCGGAGCCGATCATGAACTTGAGCGAGGGCACCTCTCGCGCACAGCGACCCTCGATGCGCACGACGAGGCTGGCAGCGTTGGTGTCTCGCAAGAGCGGCCCCGAGGGCACCGACATCGGGCAGTGAACGACCGCCAGCGAGACGGAGGCCGTCGCTTCCAAAGCCGTGCCTTTGCTCACCACGACCCCGGGAATGAGCCGAAATTTGACGTCTACGGCCCCGACATTGCTGGACAAGGAACGCACGCGCAACGTGCGACCGGAGAGCTCACAACGTTGCGCCCCGCAGTCTACGCCAGCAATCGCTTCGGGGTGACTCAGTTCCACCTCGCCGCGCCCGGTGGAGAGATCGATCGAAGCCTCCGGCGGTACGAGGTTCGACAACACCACGCGCGCAGGGGTCAGCACGAATCCGCTGGCAGGGACGAGTTCACCCCGCAGATCGTAGTTGCTGACCTCCGCGCCCGCGCGCCCGCCGGCGGGGATGTACGACAAGCCACCGCTGGCCGGATCTGCCGATAGCCCTCGGCCCACTTCAAACACGCAGCGCTCCGCGCCGTTCTCCAGCTTCGGTGCTTCGCAGACATCGACGCCAGAGGCCGTATTGCTGCGCCAAGCGACTGCGGCCCCGGTCAAGCGGCTGCCACGGAGTTCGAGTCTGCCCTGATCGAGCAGAAGCACCACACTGCTCGGCTCGATGCTTGGTGGGCGCGCAGTAGCCACGAGCTCGAGCGTGCTCGATTCCGTTTCGCACAGCGCGAGGGAGGCAGCCACTTTCAGTGTAACGACCTTGCCGATCGCGTCGCTGCCGGTCGGCGCCCGCAGCGCGTGTGCCTGCGACGAGGGATCGATCGACCAACCGCCGCCGGGCGGCGCGCAAGCGACACGGGCGTCGGTGATCGCGAACGGCTTGCTACCGACCGCCGCCTGCAGCGTCTCGGCCTGCGCCGAACGAAGCCAGGAACAGCAGCCCACGAGCCAACAGACCAAGCACAAAAAGCGCCGCGTCACGCGACCGGGCTGCGGGCGGAACAACATACCGCTTGCGAGGCTAAGCCGTGGCCTCACTTGGCCGCAAATCCGCCGACGAGCTCATTTCGCCCAGCGACATTTTGCCTCGCTGGTGGGCTAGTGTCGTCGCAACATGCCACGAGAAGCTCGCTGCAAAGTGCCCAGGCGCCACTACTGGCTTGTTTCAGACGCTGGCTCGGCCTTTGCTGTGTCTCGACTCGACTCTGCTTTTTTACTTTCATTTAGGAGTAAGCCCCCGATGTTCCGACGTCACTCGCACTCGCTCGCCGTTCGTCTGCTGCCCGCGCTGCTCGCGTCCACCGTTCTGCTCGTCGCTGCGAGCGCCCACGCCGGGAGCGGCACCAGCATCGGGGTCGACCTCGACTATACGAACGGCGTCGAGGAGTCTGCCGTCGGCAGCGGCACCGGCTTCAACGTTCGGCTCGGCTACAAGCTCGATCTGGCGCTCGTGCAGCTCACGCCGGAAATCGGCGGCGCGTACCATACCTTTTCCGGCGACGCCGGCGCCAAGCTCTCTCAAGGCATCGTCGGCGGGCGCTTGTCGTTCCTAAAAGTTTTGCAGCCCGGGATCTACGCGCACTTGGGCTACGGGCACCTGGCGGGG
>DATEPG010000147.1:0-42898 GCA_035273265.1 Polyangiaceae bacterium | reverse complement strand
AAGCTTTCCAGCTTCTCGGCGCGAAAGCTGCGAGTGACGGCCACGAAGTACAGGGCCTCGAGCAAGCTCGTCTTGCCCTGCCCGTTGTCGCCGGAGATGACGTTGAGCCCAGGCGCTGGTTCGAACTCGACCAGCTTCAGGTTGCGAAAGGCACGCGCGCTAACGGTTTGGAAGCGAATCAGCGCCGTCACGTCATGACCCGAGCCTGAACAGCAAACGTCAGATACGCATCGGCATGATCACGGACAGGTACGAGGTCGTCGTCTCGCCCACCGGACGAACGACTGCGGGGTCGAGCTCGCCGCTGACTGCCAATTCGATTTCTTCCGAATCGATGGCACTGAGCACGTCCAAGAAGTAACGCGCGTTGAAGCCCACCGTGAGCTCGGGACCTGCGTAGTCCACGTTTACTTCGTCGAAGCCTTCCCCGCTGTCGGGGTTCTCGCTTTCGAAGCGCATCTTGCCGCCTGCCAGCGTGAGCTTGATGCCACCAGTGCGGTCGCTTGCTGCCACGGAGACGGCGCGTAGCGCGTCTGCGAGAGCAGCACGAGGCGCGCGCACCTTCTGCTCGCTGTGCTCGGGAATGACCTGCTGGTAGGGCGGGAACTGCGCATCCACCAGCTTCACGCTGAACTGGAAGCCTGCCAGTTGGAAGAAGGCATTCGGACCGCTCTGCGAAATGCGAATCTCGCTGGAGCCCGCTTCTTCGCTGGCTTCGTCGCACAAGCGCTTGAGTTCGAGCACGCCCTTCAGCGGAATCAGCATCGTTGCCGAGGCTTGTTTGCCGGGCAGAACGGCATCCATTTTCGAGAGGCGATGACCGTCGGTGGTGACCATGCGCACGCGGTCACCTTCCCACTCGAACAAGGCGCTGTTCAAATGCAGCCGGGTTTCATCGGTCGAAATCGAAAAGTAAGTGCCAGCGATCAGCGATGACACGGTGGCGATTGGGATCGTCAACGGCGCCGCTGCTTCGTCCGGTTGCGGCAAGCTCGGGAATTCTTCACCGGGAATACCGTGTAGCGTGAAGCGGCGCGAGGCGCCGACGGCGCGGATGGTCGTTGCAGCACCGCCCGAGGTGACGATCGAAATCTGACCATCAGGCATCAACTTCACGCGCTCGAACAAGTCACGTGCGCCAATCGCGATCGCGCCGCCAGTCTCGACCTTTGCTGGGATCTTGCCGCTGACGGCCAGATACAAATCGGTCGCGGCCAAGCGCAATTGATCGGTACCCGAGACCTCGAGCAAAACATTGCCTAGGACCGGCATGGTGCTCTTTTTGTCGGCTACGCCCTGGCAGCGCGCGAGAACTCGGAGCAGGTCTTTCTTGGCGACGACAACGTGCATTGAGCGCCCACGTCTACCCGCGGTTTCGTCGAGGCGCTAGAGCTCCGTCGGGCTGGTCGCGATTCGGCCTATCGGCCAGAGGCGGGCAGGCCAGAACGGGATCTCTTCTTCTCTTCTCTCTTAAATTTATAAATAGAGAGCCGTCTTAGTAGAGCCTGTGCGGACTGTGGGTAATTCTGGAAGGTCCGGAAATTAGTCAAGTAATTGGCTAATTGCGCTGTGGACTTGCCCGGGACGCGGATCGGGACAGATCAGGGATAACTGGGCTGAGGCGGCTTTCCACAGCTTCCGTACCCGGACAGTCCAGAGGGTTTTCCCCAGGCTGTCCCGGTGGCTGGAGGCACCAAAACGGACCCGAGTCAGCCCTTCTGGGCGGCCGATTTGGGGCGCTTGCGGAGGGTCATGATCTTCGCCTTCTTGCGCGCCGCTGGCGGGGAGTTCGGAAAGCCGAGGCGCGCAATGGCATCGATCAATGCCAGGCGACTCTGCTTGTAGGAACGTGGACCGATGCGCTCTTCGCGGCGCGCGTTCTCCAGGGCCACCAGCTCGCGCAGCAGGAGCTCTCGTGCGCGCTTTTTGTCGGCGGCCACATCCTTGCCGCCCGCAGCATCGTCGAACGCGCCACGGGCCGCAAAGACGCCACCGATGGCCATGCAGCCCGCGAGCGCCAAGGCGTACCAACGCCCGGGACCCGGCGTCGGGATGCCCGAGATCGTTGCAGTGAACTCTTTGAGCTCTTCGTTGCGCTCTCTCAGCTGCTTGACCGAGACCAACACTCGTTGACCGTTTTGATTGGCAGTCACCACTGGTGGTTGAAAGTCGTCGACTGCCAAGTTCATGGTCGACGAGGCCTCGGCGATCACGCGCATTTCGGCCACGTGGGGTGGCACTGACATGCGAAAAATCAGCGAATCATCGTTGGATTTCGGGAGTTGGAAGCGAAATGACGCTTCCGACTGACCCGGCGGAAAGGTGCCTTTCAGACGTGCGCCCACGCCCTCGACTTGTTCGAAGCGGACATCGGTCATGCCCTCTTGAGCCTTGAAGGCTTTGAAGCCCGGGGGCAATTTGATCACGACGTCGTTCGGCACCCAAGTGATTTGGCCGACGTTGAACACGCGAAACATCGCTTCGAATTGAAACACGTCGTCGCGCGTTTCGACGTACAGGTAGCCGCGCATGCCGAACGCGGCGCGTTCGGTGTCGGATGTGGCGGGGATTACGCGCAAGACCACGCGCTGCCCCATGTCCGGCTTCAAGTTGAAGGGGGCGGTCTGGTAGTTGGCAGTTCCCGATTGCACGGTCACGCGGTAAGCGTGATCGCTACCGAAAGTCAGGCCAGTGAATGTTGCGCTGCCTTGTGCGTCGGTTTGGGCGAACTTTTCAGAGCGCGATTCACCCTCGGCGATCTTTTGAAACATGATCCCGAGCCGCACTTGCTGGCCTGCCAAGGGCATGCCCTGGTCGGTCACGATCGTGGCTGAAATCGTGCCTGGAGGCAGGCCAGGGCTGGCTTCGTTGACATCGACTCGAGGGTCGACGTTGGCCATACCCGCGTGAGGCGTGGGCGCGGGGGCCGCAGGGCCCGAGGCTTCGTCCGTAGCTCGAGCTTGCGGCGTCTCGTGGCCATTGCTGGCTGGCGCAGGCTTGGAGCGCGCCGCGGTTGCGCTCGCTGCAGGGTCCGCAGCACGAGCTAGACCGATGGGCAGCGCCGCCAGCAGGCAGAACGCGATCAGACTTCGAACGGGGCTCACGACTGACTCTCCTCGGCTAGGGCCATGCCCTTGCCGCAGGCTTTGCAGAAACGCGCATCGAGCTCGTTCTTCACTTGGCAGGCGGGACATTCGCGGGTCTTGGAAGCGCTGATTTCCGGCTCGGAGGGGACGCTGTCCGGCGCGTCGTCGTTGTCCGCCACGTCGTCGTTGTCCGCCACTTGCTCGCTGCTCGCTGCTGGCTCGGACGGCGCGTCTTTCTCCGGCTTACTGCGCTTTCGTATCAGCCGTCGCTCGAGCTCGAGCTCCACCTGCTTGCGGCCGTCGGCCAGATTTTCGTCCAGGCTTTGGATCAGGCGTTTGGCTTCGGCGCGATAGCGCGCGGAGTACTCGTGGTAGTCGCCTTCGCTGATTTTGCCGACGCTGCGCTCGTATTCGAGATCCTTGAGCGCGCGCAGCACGGCGCGTTTTTGCTCCTCTTCGGTCGAGCGCGCGCCCAAACTGAACGCTTCTTCGAAGGTCAGCTCTGATTCACCGGCCAGTGCCTGAACACTGCTCCAAAGTAACCAGATCACCAGCAAGAGCGCGGCAGCGGCCAGGGTCAGCACGACCAGCTGCACGCCGAACAGCGTGCCGGCGGTGATGGCTGTGAGTAGGGTGACTAGTGGCGCGGCCCAACGGACCACACTCATTCGAGGCAAGCGATTGTTCATCCGTCAGTCAGTCGCGCGGGCTTTTAACATCAACTCGTCGGCGCCGTCCGAACGAGACAACCGAACCTAGCGCCAGACCGACGAAGCCTGCCGCGCCCAGTTGGGCGGCTGGCAGCCGTCTGTGCGAGCGAATCGAAGTGACCGCGGGGCGACGGGCGGTCGCCTCGGGCCGTTCGTGCGTGTAAGCCATGCCCGGTGCCATGGCGATCCAGATCGCGAAGGCCGTGCCGGCGGCGACTCCTGCAGTCGAGCGAACATACGACCAAGCACCGACCTCTCCCAGGCTGAGCTCGGGAAACAAGGAGGTGATGGTGCCGGCCATCAGGATCAAGAGTCCGACCCAGATCCAGGACACCAGTGGGTTCACGTGGAACTGAAAGGTGGCGCGCTTGGACTGCGGATCGATTTGGCCAACCACGGTGTACAGGTCCTCGTGCAGTGAGCGCATCAAGGCCACCTCGGTCGTGGGGCCATCGGGTGAGGCGTGATAGATGAACTTTGCCGGGTGCACGTGGCCGAGCTTTTTGCCCGAGCGGGTGACTTCGATGTCGGCAAAGATCATCGTTTTCTCGATGTCCGCTTGCTCCTCGGGGCTGCACTTGGGGTTGCCCGGGCAGCGACGCGAGCCCTCGTACTTCAAGTCGTACTCGCCGATGCGCTGGCTCTGTCCGGGCACCATCGCGGTCTCGCGATCGATGTTCCAAGCGGTGCCAGTGAAGCCGACGAACATCGAAACGATGCCCAAATGGACGATATAGCCGCCATAACGACGGCGATTCTTCTCGACCAAACGCAGCAGCGCGACGAGCGTCGATTCTTCGTCACCGCGCTTTCCGGCAGCGGCACGGCGCGCGCGCACGCCGCGCACGAACTCTTGGACGATCACGGCGACATTGAAGCCGCACAGCGCGATGGTGATGCCGGGTAGGCAGGAGCCGACCTTTTGCAGCAGCACCCCGACAGCGCCCGGATAGAAAGCGTCGCGAGGAACGAAGAACGGATAGCCGAGGTAGCCGCCACCCGCCAAGTGCAGCACGACCGTGGCGCCCATTGCGATGAGTGGCGCACGAAACGCCTTCTTGATCGACTCGCCGCTGGTTTTGCGCCAACCAAACAGTGGAGCTAGCCCCATCAGCGCGAAGATCACCAGACCGATCGGGCCCATCCAACGATTGAAGTGGGGCGGACCGACGGTCGCGCTCTCGCCCCAAAGCTCGCTGATCTTCGGGTACATGGTGGAGACCAAAATGAAGGTCATTCCGCCCAAAAGCGCCCAGTTGTTGGCCACGAACATGGCCTCGCGGCTGGCCGCGGCTTCGATCTGACCCTTGCTCTTCAGCTCCGGCAGGCGCCACACCATCAACCCCAGGCTGGTGCCCAGGATCAAGCCCATGAAGTACACGAAGTACGTGCCGATGCTGCTTTGAGCAAAGCTATGCACGCTGGTGATGATGCCGGCGCGCGTCAGGAAGGTACCGAAGATGGTGAGGAAGAACGTGAGGCAGATCAAGAACACGTTCCACACCCGCAACATCGGGCGGCGCTCTTGGATCATCGTCGAGTGCACGTAGGCTGCGGCGGTGAACCAAGGCAGGCAGGCTGCGTTCTCTACCGGGTCCCACGCCCAGTACCCACCCCAGCCGAGCTCTTCGTAGGCCCACATCATGCCCAGCACGTTGCCGATGGACAGGAACAGGAACGCGAACAGCATCCATTTGCGGACCGCGATCACCCATTCGTTGTCCAGCCGGCGAGTGACCAGCGCGGACACGCAGAAGGCAAAAGGCACGGAACAGCCGACGAAACCCATGTACAAGCAGGGCGGATGAATGATCATCCAGTAGTTCTGCAAGAGCGGGTTCAAACCCTCGCCGTCCGGACGCGCGCCAGCGATGCTGGTCTCGAACGGATTTGCCGCGAACAGCATCAGAACCGCGAAGAAGCCCAAGATCACCATCAGCGTGGCAATCACGTACGGCTGCAGCTCGCGGTAGCGGCCCTTCAGCCAAGCCACGCACGCGGAGATGTACCCGGAGAGCAGCAGCGACCACCAGAGCAGGGAACCGTCTTGCCCTCCCCACAGCGAGGTCAACAGGTACGCCGTGGACATTCGTCGATCGCTGTAGTGAGCGACGTAGCGAATGCGAAAGTCGTGCGAGACGAACGCGTACGACAAGAGCAGCACCGCGAACAGCACCAACGCGGAAGTCGCGTAAGCGCCCAGGCGCGCCGCTTGAAGCAGTCGAGGTCGACCGCGGCCAGCGGCTAGCGCGACAGCGAAGGTGTACGCAGCGGCGATGAGAATCGCGTACACGATTCCCGTGCCCAGCTCAGGGAGTGATTGCCACATGCAGGTGGCCGAAGCTTAGCTCGAAGGAGTCGCCGCAGCACCAGCGTTTGCAGCTGTTTTGCCGCTCCGCCGCTCGGACACGTGCGAAGCGCCCGAATGCGCCGAATGGCTGAACCGAACGGTGAGCGAGGATGAGGGTGAGATTTCTTCGACGAAACCTCGGGAATACTATTCGGCCTTGTCGGTTACGCTGGTTCCGACCGGGTCGCCGTGACAGACGCGGCGAATGTTGCCGGGCACCATCTTGAACACGCGGATGGGCAGGCCATTTTCACGGCACAAAGCCACCGCGGTCGAGTCCATCACGCCGAGGTGGTCGTTCAAGAAGCGGTCGTAACTGACGCTGTTCAGCAGCTTGGCGTCCGGGTGCCGGCGCGGATCCCGGTCGTATACTCCGTCCACCTTGGTCGCTTTGAGCAGGCAATCTGCATGGATTTCCATGGCTCGGAGCGACGCTGCCGTGTCGGTAGAGAAGTATGGGTTGCCTGTTCCAGCCGCGAAGATCACTGCGTGCCCGCGATCCAGGTGACGCATGGCGCGACGCCGGATGTAGGGCTCGGCGAGCTGCTTGATCTCGATCGCGGTCATCACGCGCGTCGGTACGCCGCTACGCTCGAGCGCGTCCTGCAAGGCGAGCGCGTTGATCACCGTGGCCAGCATGCCCATGTAGTCGCTCTGTGCGCGATCCATGCCTTCACTCGCGCCGCGCAGGCCGCGGAAGATGTTGCCGCCGCCGACGACCAAGCCGAGCTGGACGCCGGTTCCGTGCACTTCCGCGAGCTCGCTGGCCGTGGCCTTGAGCGTGGTGGTGTCGATGCCCGAACCGCCCTCCTTACCGCTCAGCGCTTCACCGCTCAGCTTGATGATGACGCGGCGATAACGAAGTTTCCCGGTATTCTCTTCTTCCACGCCGGGATGAGTAGCGCCGCCCGCGAACGCGCGCAATGGCCGATTCTGGCACTTTTGCCGAGCCCGTAGTATCCCGGTGCTTCTCGCATGCGGGCATTTTTTCGCTTCAGTGTTTTCCGGTGCCGTCCGCTGGGGGCAGTGCTGTGTGCTGGGTTGATGGCGGCGTGCCACGAAAAGCCGAAACAAACCCCGAACCCCGCTGGCTCATCGAGCGCGCCCCCGCCCGGAAAGCTGACCCCGGAGCTGGCCCGGCAGGTGCTCGCCAAAGTGGGCGAACGCGAGATCACGCTCGGCGACTATGCCGAGACGCTCGAACGCATGGATCCCTTCGAGCGGCTTCGCTACCAGTCGCCCGATCGCCGCAAGCAACTCTTGAACGAGATCATCCAAGTGGAGCTCTTGGCGGAGGAAGCCAAGCGTCGAGGCCTCGACAAGCAGCCGGAAACGCAAGAGCGCGTGCGGCAAATGCTGCGCGACGAGCTCTTGCGTGACGTACGCCAGAGCGTAGCCAGTCCCACGGACGTCCCCGAGGCCGAGGTGCGTGCCTACTACGATTCGCACCACGACGAGTTCAAGGAGCCTGAGCGCCGGCGTGTGGCTCACCTCTTGCTCGGCAGCGAGGCGCAAGCCAAGGCCGCCCTGCCCAAGGCACGGCAGGCATCTGCGGCGGAGTGGGGCAAACTCGTGACTCAGCTCTCGCTCGACAAACCGGCGCAATCCTCGGGCCCAGCGCCCACGGAGCTGGCTGGCGACTTGGGCATCGTCGGGCCGCCGGGACACCCGCGCGGCTCGAACCCACGCGTGCCTGAAGCGCTGCGTGCGGCCGTGTTCGAAATCAACGAGCTCGGGGGGGTGCTGGATCGCATCGTGGCCGAGTCGGGACACTTTCATGTCGTACGGATGACGGGTCGCACGGAAGCCCGCGATCGCTCGTACCAAGACGCCGAGCGAACGATCCGCGTGGCGCTCGTACAACAGCGGATTCGCGCGCGCGAAGCCGAGCTGGAGGCGGAGCTCCGAAAGCGCTACCCGGTGAGCGTCGATGACGAAGCGCTGAGCCAAGTAAAAGTGCCCGAACCGAATGCAGCCGGTCCCGTGCCGACCGTGAGTGGGCGATGAGCGCGGATTCCAATCCGCCCGAAGAGGACGATCTGCCGCCGCCCGATCCCACCGGGCTTCGCCTTTTGCCCGACGCGGACGCCCAAGACTGGGGCTCGCAGATGCGCAACACGGTGCGCTCGGTCCAAGGTTTGCGCGCCAAATTGCAGCTTTCAGCGGAAGAACTCGCGGGCGCCCTGGCTGCCGAGCGCGCGGGCTTACCGATCTCGATCACGCCCTATTACCTAGGCCTGTGCGATCGGTACGACCCGAATTGTCCGATCCGCAAGCAGGTCGTGCCCCACGCGCTCGAAGGGCGTGAGGTCGAAGGCGACCTACGCGATCCCCTGGGCGAAGAAGCGCACGAGGTCGCCCCAGAGCTCGTGCAACGCTACCCCGATCGCGCGCTGCTGCTCGCGACCGATCGCTGCGCGATCTACTGCCGCTTCTGCACTCGTAGCCGGATCGTCGGTAGCGGCGGCGGACCACGCTCCGAGCTGCGCCTGATGCCGGCCCTCGAGTACCTGCGCAACCACCCGGAAGTGCGCGACCTGATCATCAGCGGTGGCGATCCGCTGGCCATGAGCACGACGCGGATCGTCCGCATTTTGCAGGCGGTGCGCTGCATTCCAAGCATCGAGACCATCCGCATCGCCACGCGTATGCCAGTGGCATTGCCCCAGCGCATCACTCACGAACTGGTGCAAGCGCTCCGGCCCTTTCACCCGATCTGGATCATGACCCACTTCAACCACCCGAAGGAGCTCACCTCGCAAGCGCGCGAGGGCCTGCGTCGCCTGGTGGACGGTGGCTTTCCAGTGATGAACCACACGGTGTTGCTGCGCGGCATCAACGACGACAGCGCCGTTCTGACCGAGCTCTTCCGCGGCCTCGTGCGCGAACGCGCGAAGCCTTACTATCTTTTGCAAGCGGACCCCGTGCGCGGGACCGGACACCTGCGCACGCCCCTCGATACGGGCCTGCGCATCATGTCCGAGCTGCAAGGCCGCCTGAGCGGCATTGCCCTGCCCAAATTCATCGTCGATACCCCCGGCGGCCTCGGCAAAGTCCCCGTCTCACCCAACTACATCGTCTCCCGCGGCGCTGGAGTCACCCGCTTCAAGACCCACCGCGGTGTCGAAGTAGACTATTTCGATCCACCGGAGTGAAGCAGCGACGGGTGTGCAGACGCATTGCCCGCCCGGTCCCTGCTGATTGGTCCTGCTGATTGGTCCTGCTGATTGGCGCTTCCGAGAGGTCGCCAAGATCGCCAAGATTGAAAAGTTCGCCAAGAGCTAGGAGCGGCCTACCAACCCGACATCACACCGTAGAACTCAGAGGTTTGGGGGTTAGCACTTTCCAACCGTAGCTCGAGTTTTCATCGGAAAGATCGATCGGTAAAAATGCGGCACGGTGCTGTGAGAGGACGGGACGGGGCGCTTGGCGCTTGGCGCTTGGCGCTTGGCGCTTGGCGATCTGGGCGACCTCACAGGAGGCCGCCCAAGCCCGGAACACGCCGTCGGTCCTTCCGAGCGGTCAGCGCGCGTTGCTCTGAGCTGCGCTGCTGGTTCGCGGGCGCCCACTCACAACGGGATATTGCCGTGCTTTTTGGGGGGATTGCTGTCGCGTTTGTTGGCAAAGAGGGTGAGATAGGTGGCCAGGCGCTTGCGTAGATCTCGGGGTTCGATCACTTCGTCGATGAAGCCGAGTTTGGCGGCGTGGAAGGGATTGGCGAAGCGCTCCTTGTATTCTTCGACGAAGGCGGCGCGCGTTGCGCTTTGATCGGCCGCGGCTTCGATCGTCTTTTGGTGGACGATGTTGACCGCGCCGCCCGCGCCCATGACGGCGATTTCTGCGTTGGGGAAGGCGAGGTTGACGTCTGCGCGGATGTGTTTGCTGTTCATCACGTCGTACGCGCCGCCGTACGCTTTGCGGGTGATCACGGTGAGCTTGGGCACGGTGGCCTCGCAGAATGCGTACAGCAATTTTGCGCCGTGGCTGATGATGCCGCGGTGCTCTTGCTCGACCCCGGGCAGGAACCCCGGCACGTCGACGAAGGTCACGAGGGGGATGTTGAAGCAGTCGCAAAACCGCACGAAACGTGCGGCCTTCGTGCTGGCGTCGATGTCCAGCACACCGGCCAAGACCGCCGGCTGATTGGCGACGATGCCGATCACGCGTCCGGCGATGCGGGCGAAGCAGGTCAGGATGTTGCGCGCGAATTCTTGGTGCGCTTCGAGCAAGAAGCCTTCGTCTACGACGGCGCGCAGCACCTCCAGCATGTCGTATGGCTTGTTGCTCTCGCGAGGCACGATGCGATCGAGTTCCGGAACTTCACGGTCGTTGGGATCCAGCGTCGTGCGCCGCGGTGGCTCTTCGGCGTTGTTCGACGGCAAAAAGCCCACCAGCTCGCGGATGCGCGCAATGCAGGCCGCGTCGTCTGCGGCGGTGAAATGACAAACCCCGCTGATGGCTGCGTGCGCGTGCGCGCCGCCCAACGCTTCTTTCGTGACTTCTTCGTGGGTCACCGTGCGGATCACGTCCGGACCGGTGATGAACATGTAGCTGGTCTTTTCGACCATGAACACGAAGTCGGTGAGCGCGGGCGAGTATACGGCGCCTCCCGCGCAGGGTCCCATGATGGCGCTGAGCTGTGGCACCACGCCGCTCGCTAGCGTATTGCGCAGGAAGATGTCGGCATAGCCGCCGAGCGCTTGCACGCCTTCTTGAATGCGCGCGCCGCCCGAGTCGTTGAGACCGATGATCGGTGCACCGACGCGCAGCGCATGGTCCATCACTTTGACGATCTTCTCGGCATGCGCAGCGCCCAGTGAGCCACCAAAGACGGTGAAATCTTGGGCGAAGACGAACACGCTGCGGCCGTCGATCGTGCCTTGCCCAGTGACCACGCCGTCACCCGGTACCTGCTGCTCGGCCATCCCGAAGTCCGTGGCGCGATGCGCCACGAAGCGGCCCAATTCGACGAAGCTGCCGGCGTCGAGCAATAATTCCAGGCGCTCACGCGCGGTCAACTTGCCGAGAGCGTGCTGCTTGTCGATACGCGTTTGGCCACCGCCCAGCAGCGCTTGTGCGTTGAGCTGGGCGAGGCGCTGCGATGGGTCGATTTCGGTCACCGAGCGGTCCTCTCAGAAGATCAATTTGAAGGCGAAGAGCAGTAACAATGACACGACGGCCGTGCACGCCAGTCGCACCCCTTGGCGCGCGCGCGGGATGTCGTAAGCAACGATGGCGCGGCGCTGCATTTCTGCGCGGACGAGCAGCCGATCGGCGTGATCGCTGACTTTGCGCAGTCGCACCAGCCAGGCCTCGGGAACCTCGACCTTGCCGCGCGCCGCGAGTACCGCGCGGCCCAGGTCGGCGAGGGCCGCCCGTTGTTCGATTTCGAGCTCGCTCACGCCCTGGCTGCGGGCCGAAAGCTCCTTCTCGTACGCCCCGCCCAACGCCTGCTTTTTGCGGGTGATCTGTCGTTCGTTCTGGCGCAGCGCGGCGTGCCGCGCCTGCACCTGGGCGAGCGCCTGCTTGGCTTGCTCGAGCGCGCCGCGCGCTTGCGTGACGTCCGGCAGCAAGGCCTCCGCGCGCTGTTGCAAGGCCGAAAGGCGTGCGGTTTCTGGCTCAAGGTTGGGTGCGCCTGGCGCTCCGAGCTTTCGTTCGGCCACGTGCGTCAGGGCGCGCATCTCGATTTGGACGCGCTTCCACTTGGCGTTGGCGCGCTGGGCGTCTGCTTCGCGGTCGTCATGCTGACGCTGCGCGTCGCGCTCCAGCCGTTCCTCGACTTCGCTTTGAGCGACGATCTGGGTCAGTTCGGCGTCGAATTGGCCGGTCTCGGCGCCGAGCTGCGTGTTGATTGCGCGGAGAGCTCGTGCGCGCTCGTGCGCGCGTCGTTCCAACTCGACCAAACGCGCGAAAAATCGCCGAAATTCGCCAAGAGGTTCGAGCGCGGGTCGAAGCGAGCGCGCAAATTCGGCGAGCGTGGCTTCGCGTTCGAGCTGCGCGCGCTCAGACTCCGCAGCGACCGGGATCAATTGCTGTTTCAGCTGCCGCTGGCGTGTGAATACGCGATAGGCGTAGCCGAGCGTGAGCGGGACGCGGTCCGGCGGATCGCCATAGCCGGCCAAGATCGCGAGCTCGAGCGGATCGATCAGCAGCTGCGCCGGGTCGGGCGCGAGTCCCGTGGGCCAATTGAGCTCGACGTCCTTCGCAACCGGCGCCGCTCGCTGCGCGCGCGCTGCGCGCTCTTCAGCCGTTTGGACGTTCGGCTGAGCGGTTCGCTCGAATTCGAGGTCTTCTAGTTCGTCGCCAAAGTCGAACGACGCGCCGAACGACTGATCGGGGGCGCGGCTCGGCCCCAGCTGCGCCCGGGTCGTCGCGGGGGCGGGCGCGGGCACGGCTTGGCGCACAGAGCGCGGCAGCGGTTCGAGCTCCAGATCCGGAACCTCGAAGCGGGCCGGCTGCACGAGCTGCACGAGAGGGGGGTTCGGTCGCTGAGAATCGCTCATGAGCCAAGACTCCCCACAAATGTACTCCGATCCGGCTCGGCTTGTGTGGCCCCGGGCCGAATGCGCCCGGCCGAAGCGTCAGGAGCGCTCCGTCCTTGGCAGATGGGGGAGCCTGCGCTATGCCCTCGTTCGTCACTGAATCTGTGGGTCCGCCGACAGCGCAGCTTGAACCCCGCCAGGCCCGGAAGGGAGCAACGGTAGAGAAAAGCGGGTGTGGCGGGCCCTCTCAATGATGTTCGACGCCCGACCGGGGCGGCGGCGTGCCAGTCGCGATCTCTTCGACGCCCCAGGCGATCGCGTCGAGGACGGGCCCCGGCGCGAACAGCCGTCCGTGATCGTAGTTGGGGAGCTTAATTACCTTGCCGCGGGGTGAGCGGTGCGCGAGCTCGGCGTAGAGCTCGTCCAAACGAGCCGCCAAGGGGTTGGACTGCTCGGTGGACAGGATGACGAGCGGTTCGCTCGGCACGGGCGCTTGCTTCGCCTGCTCGAAGCTCGTTGGCAGTTCATACACCTCGCGCGCCAGCGCCCAGAAGTGGCGTCGCCGTTGCAACGACTCTTCCTCGCGCTCGTCGATCTCGCTTCTGGGGCCGCCGGCGTGAGCGCCGTGTTCGCCAAAGAGCCGACTGAGCCCGAGAGTGCTGGCGAACAATTCGTTGAAGACCCAGCGGGCATAGATGCGGCGCGGACCTTGCTGGCCCGGCACTTGCTCATCGAATTCCGGCAGGTCCGGTTCGACCAGGAATACACCGGCGGTGCGCGTTGGATAGCGACCGGCAAACACGCGGGCGAGCAGCGCAGACGACGAATAGCCGACCAGCACGACCGGACCCGCGACCTCGAGCGTTTCGAGCAACGCCATCAGCTCGGCCGCTTGCGCGTCGGCGGTGTGCGCGTTCGAGCCCGTGCTGAAACCGTAGCCAGCCCGGTCGTAGCTGAGGGTGGGCACTTTGGCAGCCAGCCTCGGCTGCACGTATCGCATCTGCTCGATGTTGGACCCGAGCCCCGGCAGGAGCACGATCGTCTTGCCCGCGTGCTGCTTGCCCAGTGAAAGGTAGCGGATGCGCGCGCCGTTCACGTTCGCGAACGTTTCGCCGGCGGTCAGACGCGCTGCTGCCTTTCGCTCCAAGATCTCTTCCACGCCTGCCGCGAGCAGACCCGTGCCGAGTACCGCCGCGGCTACGCACACGGACCACCTTTTCAGCAGCCGTGCGCGCTCATGGTTCCAAACCTTCGCCCACGGGGCGCGCATTTTCACGGGCTCAGGTTATCTCAGGGCGTCGCTTCGGCAAAGCGGCCGATTCATGCTGCGCCCGGCGCTATGCGCCTCAGGTGCCGAACATCTCGATGCTGGCGCCGTTGTGGGCGAGCGGCGCGTCGAGCGCGTAGTGCAGCAGCGTCTGAGCGACTTCTTCCGCGCTCATGCGCGGAGGAAAGCCGCTGCCCACCAGCATTTCGGTATCGACCGAGCCCGGCAGCACCGCGCACGTCATCAATCCGCTGTCGGTCAGCTCCGCTGCCAGGCTCTTCATCAGCCCGATCAGCCCCCACTTGCTGGCGCAATAGCCCGCGAGATTGGCGGTACCGAGCGTGGATGAAATGCTGCCGACGAACACGATTCGGCCGACCCGGCGCGCGCGCATCGCGGGTAGCAGCGCGCGCGTGAGCACGAAGGGCGCGCTCAAATTGATTTGCAGCTGCTCCTGCCAGGAGGCGATGCTGGTTGCCTCGACGCTGCTGCGCACAGCGATGCCGGCGCTATGGATCACGGCGTCCGGCGCGCCGAAAGTTTCTAGAAATTCGCCCGCCGCGCGCTCGAGCTGTTCGACCTGCGTTGCATCCGCTGCCAGCGACAGCACGCGTTTCGCCCCTGCTTTCAGGCATGATGCGGCGGATTCGCGCTGCCTTTCGGAGGGCCGTCCGAGCAGCCCGAGCTCCGCACCGCGCCCCGCGCAGGCAAGCGCCGTCGCGCGACCGATGCCGCGACTCATGCCCGTGATCAAGATCTTCATGCGTCGCTCCGCGCCTAGGCTTGGCCTGCAGCGGCTCGAGCGTGGCCGAGCGCGAGTGCGATTTCCGTGATCGCGGCCGGAGCGATGAATTCACCCGAGCGCGCCGAGCTGCGGACGATGGCGCTGGCCTGACGTTCGCCGCGTGCACGTAAGCACGAGTGTTCGAGCTCGAGCTCGCAATAGGCGCCGCGCGCGCCGGCGTGCTCGCTCAAGGCACTGACTACGTTCTCGGCGATCGCTTCTTGCAGCGTGAGACGCCGCGCGAAAGCATCCACCAACGCAGTCAGCGTGCCGATGCCGAGCAGTTGGGAACCAGGCAGATAAACGATGCTCGCGCGGCCCAGCGCGGGCATCAAATGGTGAGGACAGGTGGTGGCGACCGCGATCCCGGTGATGGCGACCGGGCCGCTTTGTGCGCCTGGCGACGCTTCGCACGCGCCTTTCCGTAGCAGCTCGCGCACGTCCACCTTGTGGCCGCGCAGCAGGTCTTCGCTGAAGGCTTCGCTGACTCGCTCTGGCGTGTCGGCCAGATCGGCGTTTCGTGCGGGGTCGAAGCCGAGTGCTTGGAGAAAGTCGAAAATGGCGCGCGCGGCGGCGGCTCGATCGACGGCCATGATCCTAGTTCAGCAGCGCTCGACGCACGTCAGCGGTCAGCGGGCGACGAGCGGAAAAGCCCGACTCCAGATCGTGATAGTGCGAGAGCGAATCTTCACCGTAGCGCCAGCACAACCAGACCAGCTTTTCGCCGACGCGGCCGTAGAAATCGACCAAGCCGGTCTGCGGGTCTTTGATCACGCCGCCCATGGTTTGGACGCGCGCCCAGCCCGCTTCGTAGCGCTCGATGCGTTGTTTCAGGTCGCGCTTGAGCTTCAGCACGTCCTTCTGATCACCTTCGCTGGCCTCCAGTGAGGCGGGTGAAGCACCGGACAAGCGGGTCAACTCCGCCAAGCCGTGTTCGATTTCACTCTGCTCTCGCAGTTGGTCGCCGACCAGATCCGACAGATCTGGAATCAGCGCGTTGACTTCGGAAATCGTGAAGACGCGTTGTGTTTGCATGGCCGAAGTTCCCGCTGGCAATCGAAGAGAAGCTTAGCACTCCTCACGCAGCGTCAACAGGTTTCGGCCGTCGTCTTCCGTCAGTCACTTCAGCAGAGTGCGCGGTTTTTGCTATTGACTGGATGCTCGGTCCGAAACAATCAGGCCGAAGGCCACAGGATGATGGCGAGCTTGGTCAAGAAAAAGTCCGCGATCAAGATGGCGATCGAGATGACCACCACAGTGCGCGTAGTGCTATTGCCTACCCCGGCGGTGCCGCCTTTGGTCGTCATTCCGAAGTGACAACCGACCAAAGCGATGATCGCGCCAAAAACCGGGGTCTTGATCATGCCGGCCATGAAGTCACTCATGTTGACCGAGACCAACGCGCTGCGGAAAAAGAAGGCTGCCGGAATGTCGAATTGCAGATTGGTGATCATGGTTGCGCCCGCGAAGCCGAGCACCAACGAAAAGGCAGCCACCACCGGCAGCACGATCACGGACGCCAACAGCCGTGGCCAGACCAGCTTCTTGAGCGGATCCGCGCCCAGCGCGCGGATGGCGTCGATCTGCTCGGTGACGGCCATCGCGCCCAGCTCCGCGGCCATGCCCGAGCCAATGCGACCGCCCACGATCACGGCCGTGAGCGTGGGCGCCAGCTCGCGCGCGAAGCTCAGCGCAATCACTCTTCCGGTATATTCGAGCCCGCCGAATTTCTGGAGACCGAAGGCGAATTGCACGGCCATCACCATGCCGATGAACACGCTGGTCACGACCACGATGCCGACCGACGCCACGCCCAGAGAGTCGAGCTGCTTCAGGATGGCCCGACCCTCGAACGGCCTGCGAAACCCGGCGCGAACGCTGCCGGTCAGCATGTGCCAAATCACTCCCACGTGCTCGAAGAAGTGCAGCATGCGCACGGTCTGGCGGCGGACCAAGCTCGGCTCGGGTGGAGGCGGCAGCAGGCTCGGTCGCAGGCTCAGGCGGCTGGACGGAGGCTCGCTCGAAGCCTGCGGATTACTGGGTGAAGAAGCGACCTCCATCCTTCACTCGAGTGCCGCAAAGCCCTGCACGAAGCGCTCGAAGTCTGCACGCGAGCCGGGCGCGGAGCCTTCGGCGATGTACATGAAGTCGTACACGCAGTTGTTCTTCTTCAGCACGTACACCAGGTACTGCTTCTTCACGCCATCGAGCGCGGCAATGATCTCGGTGCGCAGCGCTTCGCGCCCGTCCAAGCTCAGCTTCGTTTGCGCGATCGGCTGACGCTCGCTGAATTGCAAGAACAAGTGCTGGGTGAGTGAGGTGAGCGGCACGTCGTCGCCATCCAGCCCGCAGCGCCCGTTGACGGCCACGGTGGCGTTGGCCGAGTCATCGCGGAAGGCCAGCCGCGCGTCTTCGACGTCGAGCCTTCGCCAGCTGTTCGGGATCGGCCCGACGCGAAAGTGGACGTCTCCGTCCCGGTACACGCCGCCTTCGAAGCCCGACGAGGCACAGGACGCCAGCAGCAGCGCTCCTAGCATCGCCTCGAACCCGCCAAAAAGCCTGCGCCAAACCATGAACATCGGCACCTTAGCATCAACCTCCGCGCGCGGAATCGGGCGCGTGCAGGCGAACGGCCCGAACCGCGGTTTCAGGCTAAAGTGAGCGCGCGATGCTTCCGATCAGCGACCAGAACCCGACGCGTACCACGCCCTACGTCACCTACCTGCTGATCGCGTTCAACATCCTGGCCTTTTTGCTGGAGCGGCAACTGATCGCCAGCCACGGCGAATCCTACGTGATCGCGGGCTACGGGTTGGTCCCGACCCGTATTTCGGCCGACCTTTCGGGCGAGGCGTTCACGGTCTTCACCAGCATGTTCATGCACGGCGGCTTGCTGCACTTGGGCGGGAATCTGCTGTTCCTTTGGATCTTTGGCGACAACGTGGAGGATGCCGTGGGCCGCGTTCGCTACCTCGCGTTTTACTTGTCGTGCGGCGTGTGTGCGGCACTGGCTCAAGTATTGACGAACACCGCTAGCCAGGCGCCGATGGTGGGCGCGTCCGGCGCCATCGCCGGGGTGCTGGGCGCGTACCTCGTGCTCTACCCGCTCGCGCCGATCACGGTTTTCGTCGGCTTCTTCCTAATTTCGCTGCCCGCCTGGGTCGTGGTCGGGTTTTGGTTCCTGATGCAGCTCAGCGGTGGCTGGGCCGCCTTGGGCCTCGATACCGGCGGCGGCGTGGCCTTTTTTGCGCATATTGGCGGGTTCTTGGCGGGCGTGCTCGGGGTGCGGCCGGCGATGATCGGCCGGGAGCGGCTGAGGGCCTCGCGCTTCACCGGTTTTCGGGCCGTCCGCGGCCAGAATCGCGGGTTACAATCCGACCGCCGATGACTTCGCTACCGCTTCCGCGGCTGTACAACACTCTCACCCGCACGACCGAGCAGCTCACGCCCCAGGGCGAGCGGGTCACCATCTATTGCTGTGGGCCGACCGTCTACGACGTCCCGCATGCGGGCCACGCACGCGCTGCACTCGCGCCCGACCTTTTGGTGCGCCGACTGCGCAGCAAGGGCTTCGAGGTCACGTACGTGCGCAACATCACGGACGTGGATGACAAGATCTTGGCCCGCGCACAGAAGAACGGCGAGGCGCCCTTGGAGTTGTCGCGGCGTATGGCCAGCGTGTACCAAGATCAAATGCGCCAGGTGGGCTGCCTCGCCCCGGATCTCGAGCCGCGCGTCAGCGATCATTTGCCGCAGATTTTCGAGCTGATCGCCAAGCTGCTCGCGAGCGGCAGCGCCTACTGCATCGAGCCCGAGCCAGGCCGGATGGACGTCTACTTCGCGGTGCGCAGCTTCAGCGAGTACGGCAAGCTGTCTCGGCGCCGGATCGATGATCTGATCGCCGGAGCACGCGTCGAAAAGGACGGCGACAAGCACGACCCGCTGGATTTTGCGCTGTGGAAGAGCTGTCCCATGGATGAGTGGGGCTGGGAAAGCCCCTGGGGTCGCGGGCGCCCGGGTTGGCACATCGAGTGCTCGGCGATGTGCAGTCACTACCTCGGTCACGGCTTCGACGTGCACGCGGGAGGCATGGACCTGATCTTCCCCCACCACGAGAACGAAGTTGCCCAAAGTGAAGCGGCGCATCCCGGTGAAGGGCCGCTCGCGAAGCTGTGGATGCACAACGGCTTCGTCAACGTCGACAAAGAGAAGATGAGCAAATCGCTCGGCAACTTCGTGACCGTGCGCGATGTGCTCGAGCGCAACGACGCCGAGGGCTTCCGCTGGTTTTTGCTCGGCGCGCAGTATCGCGGGCCAGTGCAGTTCGATACCGAACAGCTGCCCTCCGGTCGCGTGATATTCCCGGGTGTGGACGAAGCCGAGCGCCGCGTCGACTACGTGTACGGCGCCTTGCAACGGTTGAGCACCCTGGCCTCCGGAGACGTGACTTCTCCCGGCAAATTGCCGCAAGAATTAGTGCCTTTTCGCGAACGCGTGCTGAAAGCGGCCGAGTCCGCGGAGGCCGCGCTCGACGATGACTTGAACAGCCCGGTCGCGCTGGCCGCGATGGGTGAGATGGCACAAGCGGCCAACGAGGCCTGCGATCTCGCCAAGCGCAAGAAGAACGACTTACCGTTGCAGGGCGGCGTGGCGCTGTTCGGACGCTTGGCACTGAAGTCGATCGGCAAGCTTGCCGGCGATCTCGGCCTGCTGCACGCGACACCGGATGAGTATTTCGAACGCGTGAAACTGCGACGCATGGCGCTCCGCGGTCTGACCGCCGAAGTCATCGAAGCCAAAGTGCGCGGCCGCGCTGAAGCCCGCAAAAATAAGAATTTTGCGGCTGGCGACGCGCTCCGCGACGAACTGCTCGCACTCGGCGTCACGCTCATGGACACACCCACCAGCACCGAGTGGTCGATCGCTCAGTAACGCTCCGCAGAAGGGGGGCGATCGCGATCCCGCATCGCACCCCGCAGCGCGCTCTTTTCTCGACCGATCTTTGGAAACGCGGGGCACCGTCGATTCAACGGCTTCCTGTGAGGTCGCCAAGATCGCCAAGATTGGGGAAGATCGCCTAGAGCTTGGAGCGGGCCATGGACGCGGCACCACACCGCATCAAACGATGAAATTTGGGGTCAGCGCTGCGCGTCGCTCGTCGGGAGCTGAACGATAGAACTTCGACTTCCCGCAACGCACCCTACAGCGCGCTCTGTTCTGGACGAATTGTGGAAACGCGGGCACCGTCGATCCTCGCTTCGTCACGATCAGCAAACCCAAAAACTCTCCGCGTTCGAACGGGTTCATTCCGCGCTGCTTGGACGCTGTAGGGACTTGGCGATCTTGGCAATCTTGGCGATCTTGGCGACCTCAGGGAAAGCCGCTGCACGCGCGAGCGCGCCGCGTGCGAGGCCGTGACGCGTCAGCGAGGTCGAGCGCGCTGGGAACGAATTCGGCTTTCGAGGTGCGCGGCCGGATCGCGAGCGCCCCTCTTGAAAGGAAGCGCGTCGTGGTGAGGACGCTAGACGCCGATGAAGAGGCGGTGGGCGAAGTTGCGTTCGAGTTTGGCGCGTAGCACTTTGTCGGCGGCGGTCTCGATGTCGTACTCGACGCGCTTGAACTCGAAGCGCTTCTTGTCCGAGTCGTAGAGCGTGTAGCTGGCGCGATTGTCGTAGTCGCGCGGTTGGCCAACGGAGCCGACGCTGACGATGTATTTGCGGTCCGGCTGCAGCTCGAAGTCGATCGGCGGAAGCTCTTCGACCGTGGTTTTGGTCAGCGCAAACACCTTGCACAGGTGGGAATGGCCGATCAGCGTGATGTGCCCGAGCTCATCGAAGATGGGCAGGCATTCACGCGCCTGCTCGGGCGCGAAGATGTACTCGAACTCCTCCAGCCGAACCGGCGAGCCGTGGCACAAGTGAACGCCGATCTCGTCGAACTTGATCTGGTACGGCAAGCCCTTCAGCCACTGCATGTTCTCGTCGGAGAGCAGCTGCGCGTGGGTGTCGAGCGCGTGGCGCGCTGCCTCGTAGTAATACGAGTAGTCCATGCGACCCGCGACCGCTGCGTCGTGGTTACCGAGGATCGTTGCTTCGACCAAGCCACGCACGATGTCCGCGCACTCGTTCGGCGAGCCGCCGTAGCCCACGGTGTCGCCGAGGCAGTAGTACTTGTCGATTTCTTCGCGTTTGAACGCTTCGACAACGGCACTCAACGCTTCGTAGTTGGCGTGGATGTCGCTCAGGATACCGAGGCGCATGGGGAGATTTTCGAGAGTAACACGCTCAAGAGGGAAGGTAAGGCAGCGTCTTCGCCTCGGTGGCCCTTTGATGCAAGTCCAGAATTGGCCGGCCGAGACGGCCATTTCCGACCGCCCACGGCAGATGGGGGCCTGTCAGGGCGTTTTTCCCGGCCTCGTTGCGCTCGCCCGATTGAGTCCGGCCGCGCGGCGCCGTCCAGCCAGGATTCTAGTGGAACGCGACTTTGAGACGAATTTCCCAAACCGACGGTCTTTCCCTTGGCGTTGCCGGCTTGGTTCGGGCATGCCCGAGTGACCCGCGATGGTTGAAAAGACAGAGTTCCAGCCGCCACCCGAGCCGATCCCGGACTACGTTACCGCCTGCCTCGAATATGTGCGGCGAGCACTGAAAGTCGATCTCGACTTCACGCCCGAGACCCTGCCGCTCCTCGATCACTATGCCACGCTCTCGCGCGAAACGATCCGTGAGCGTCCCCAATTGGCACCGTTGATCACGCGCGCGGCCGGCTCGTACTTTGGCGAGCTCGTGCGAAGCCGCTTGAGCGGTTTCTGGCGCGTGCCCACCATCAACGTCCACGATTGGTCGGTGTGCTCGAGCACGGTGTTCCTCTGGTTCAATCCGATCGGCAGCGCCTACGACGCGCTGTACGGCGGAACCGAGCACGACGGCCCGCGCTCCATGCTGCGCGTATCACCCGAGGAGCACGAGTTGTTGGCGCAGCGCCTAGCGATGTTGCCGCCCGTACCCGAAGAAGAGTTCTTTTCCTTCTCGACCCGCTTCGAGGTGCTCGAGGTCGCGTCGGAGACGCTGCACGCCAAGCTGATCGCCAGCGGCTACGAGGGCACCGTTTTCGGCCCTGAAGACTACGAACTCGGCACGCGCAGCCTCGACTCCTAGCCCGCTTTAGTGCGTCTTCTCGAGATCCTCGCCGAGGCTGAAGCGCCCGGGAACTTCGACGGTTTTGACGAGCGGCTCTTCGCCGTCGAAGAAGCTGCGTGCGCTGATTTGGTACTTGCCAGCCCGCAAACCGAGCAAAAGCAGTTCTGTGCCGGGGAGTAGACGCGCCGCGGGTGCGCCATCGACGCTGATGTAGCGCAGGCTGTCCGTGTGGTTCAGGAGCAAGAGTCCGCTCTTGGGCGCGTTCGGCTCTGGCTTTTCGGTGCGCACGGTCGGCCGCACGCGAAAATCCGAGAGCTCGCTTTCGGAAAGGAAGCTCGCAGGGGGCGGTGGTGGAAGTTCGCTCTGTCGAAACTCCGCGCCCGCGGGAGGCACGGATAGCGCGTTTGGATTGAAGTCGGTCCGTCGCGCTAGCCGCGAGACCTCGAACGCAAAATGCTGGCCGTTCGGCCAAGTGTAGACCGCGCGCACCGGCACCAAATCGCTGCGACAGGCCGAACTGACGGGCGAAGCGCCGACGAGCTCGATCAGAAGCTGACACAAGCTGGCGCCGCTGGCCCAAACCGCCGTGGCTTGCAGGTTGTTTGGTGCTCGCACCTGCTCCAGCTCGAGCTTGCCGGTGGGCGTGCTCAGTTCCACTCGCTCCGTATTGAACGCGAAGAGCGAGCCGCCCGACAAGGCGCTGAAGCGCGGGCGCACCAGCGGTACCACGTCCGCGCGTTGTTCCGCCAACACGCTACGCAGCGTGCCCGGTGGCAGCACGGTGTACGTGGTGCGGTTCGGCCAGAGCAAAGTATGGCCGTACAGGTCGTCGCGCCCGTGCAGCTCCGTACCCGGTGGCAGCGTGAACGCGCGCGAGGCGAACGCAAAGCGCATGCGGCCGCCCGCCAAATCGATCACGACGTCGAAGCCGCCCGCGTCGCGTGCGCGTTGTACGCCTTCGGGGTTCTGTTCCGGTACGCGCGGGACGGCGGCCGTGGCGTCCAGCCAACGGAGTCGCGCGCTCAGGCTAAAACCGCTGTCCTCGTGCGGGTGTTCGCTGGGCAGCGCTTGGTCTTCGCGCAACGCATGCGGTTCCGGTGGTGGCGCGTCCAGCCCGGCGTCGGTGGGCGAGTGGCCCGCGTCGCGGCGCTCGGTGCCTTCGTCGTTGGTCTTGACCCCTCCGGGGACCTCGCTTGCCAGCGGTGCCGGCAAAATACTGGCATTGGGACTGGGCTCGGTCAGGCCTGCGTCCTTGCTACCGCCACCTTTGTGCTCGTCGCAGGCACTTGCCAAAAGGCTCACTGCGAGCGTGAGCGACGAGACGCGTGCGATCATTCGTCGGACTCGGGCAAGATCTGACCGGTGCTCGGGTCGAAGGTGATACGCATCTCCAAGGCGTCTTCACCAGTATCCGAATAGTAGCCGCGCCGCACCCCCGTCGTAGCGAAGCCCGCGCTTCGATACAGTCGAATCGCGGATTCGTTCGACCGCCGCACCTCGAGCAGCAAGAGCCGCTTTTGCTCGCGGCGCGCGTAGCTCAAAAGCTCGCTCAAAAGCGCGCGGGCGTGGCCCTTTCGGCGGTGCTCGGGGTGGCTGGCCATGTCGAGCAGGTGCAATTCATCCGCCACGCTCCAGGCCAAAGAAAAGGCCAACGGTTCGCCCGACTCGGGGCTTCTGAGTACCCAAGGCAAAGCGAGCTCGCGCGCTAGCTCGGCTTCCAAATCGACCTCTAGGCCGCTCTCGTGCAAAATGGCGGTGACGGCGTCGAAGTCGTCGCGCGTGAGGCGCGCGATGGCGGGCAGCGACGACGCGGCGCTCATGCGGCATGCTCCGGGTGCAAAGGCCGCAGCGTCCAGGCGCGAGCTGCCACCAGCGGCGCGTCGAGCGCCAAGTGCAGCGTTCCATCGCTGCGCAGCACGGCGCCGCCATACGGTCCGCGTTCCGCGATCAAATCTGGCAGGGCGCGCAGAGCTACCTGTTCGATCTCTCCGACGCCATCGAGCCCGATCCGAATCGGGGTGACGCCGTAGACCGTGAGCTCCAGGGAGACAGCGGCCCGTTCGAGGCACTTCTGGCCCAAACAGTGGGCCAAACGCACCGCTGGTCGCAGGCTCGGCAAGGTCGGCTCGACGCTCCCAGTGAAACTCACGGGCAACGCGAACTGCTGGCCTAGTTCCTCCAGCCACAGTACCTCGACCACGGTTTGATCGCTCGGCATCTCGAAGCTGGCGGTGAGTCCGCCGCCCGCGCGACTGCGCAGGCGAATCGTACCGCCCAAACGGCGCACGGTGTCCTGCACCAAGTCCAGCCCGAGTCCGCGCCCGGCCAAAAGATCCGCTCGAACATGCGTGGTTAGTCCGGGCAAGAACAAGAGCGCGAGCAGATCGTCCTCGGCGGCGTGATCCGCGGCAGCGCGCGTGACCGCGCCCGCTGCCACTGCCAGCTGGCGAATACGTACCACGTCCGCGCCGCGTCCGTCGTCGGCGACGGTGATGCGCAGCCATTCGCCGATTTGCGTCGCCGACAGCGTGACTCGCCCGATTGGCGGCTTGCCCGACTGGGCGCGCTCTGCCGGCGATTCTAGGCCGTGGACCAACGAATTTTTCGCTAATTGCAGCACGGTATCGAACAGGCGTTCGACGATCCGCCGATCGATGGGCACGTCTGGGCCGACGATTTCGACCGCGATGGCTTTGCCCTCGTGCTCCGCGTCGCGCAGCGTTGAACGCTTGACGCTTTCGAAAAGCGAGTGCAACGAAGCACGGCGCAGTGCGCCGAGTTCACTCCTCATTTCACCGGTGCGCGCGCGCAAGAACTCGGCGTTGCGTCGAAACACGCCTGCGCCGCGTTCGGCGTTGGTTGCGTTGGTCGCCAACTGCGCGCTCGCCAGTTCGATGCGTGCGAGCTCGCTGGCGTGACCCTCGGCGTTACCGAGCGCGCGGCGCGCCTCGTTGAGCATCGCGCTGGTGGTGCGTAGGCGGGTCGCCAACTGACGCGCCAAGTCACCGCTGCGCAGGAGCTCGTCGTGCACGAGGTCGATTCGTTCCAGCCGCTCGCTGAAGGCGTCCAGCGCGCTCACGGGCACCTTCAGCAAGGCCTCGCTATTTTGCTGGAATTCGCCGTTTGGCGGACGGCTGGGCGGGCGGCTTCGGATGCGATTGGGCGGCGGCGCGGACGGCGGCGCGGGCGGCGGCAACAGCGTACGGCGCTCCGCGAGCACGCGCAGGGTTTCGAGTCCGTGCGCTTGATCGTCGAGCAGCAGCGTGAACAGCGCGCGGTGGCGCGCGAGATCGACCAAAGCATCGACGGCGGCGTTGCCCTCACGCGGAACTCGGCGCAGCGCCGCTTCTAGCCCGTGGCAATACCAAGCCGTCACGTCGTCGCCCAAGGCAGCGGCCGCGCCTTTCATGGCGTGCACGCTGCGTTGCGCTCTTTCCAATCCGGCCAGCGCGTCGTCAGTGCTGGCCAACACGCTGTCGAGCTCTCCGAGTCGTTCGCGGATCGCGCCGTAATACTGAGCGCGGTGCTTGGAATCGATCTTCGATGGTCCCAGGAAGGGCGGTGGCTCGGGCCAAACACTAGCAAAAGGCGGCAAGTCCTGGTTCAAACGCGCGAGCACATGGTCCAGCATGAGTCGCGTGTCGGCGATCGCCGACGGCAGTCCTCGCTGCACGCGCTGCGCGCATTGCGCGATCACCAGGGATAGCTCTGTGTGCCCGGCCATGCCTGCAGATCCTTTGAGCGAGTGAAGTGCGGCGCGCACCTCCACCTCGGGCGTATGCGGATCGCCGAGTAGGTGCACGCGGCGCGCGATTTCCCCTGCCAACAACCGGCCGAGCTCGTGCGCTGCGTCGCTCACCGCGGGGGATCCTGGCTGGTCGGGATCAAAGCCAACAGCGGGCCCAATAGCTCACGCAAAGCGTCCACGCTCAGCGGCGCGCGACTATTCAGCTCGAGTAGTGAATTAGCTGCCGTTTGCACGTGGGCTGCGGTTTGGGCCAAGGCTTCCGCGGCTGCGGGATCGCCGCCGAACAGCTCGGCTACGTCCGTGCGCAGTTCGTGGAGTAGCGCGCTGCTGAGTTGGCTCTGTTGTTCGGCTCGAGCGAGGACAGCGCTGGTTTGGCGCGCGCCTTCGCCGAGTTGCGAAAGCTCGGCCAAGCAGCGGTCGCGATCGCGCTCGACCTCCGCCAGGAGCGAGCCATGCTCCTCCAGTGCGTCCAGCGCGCGCGCGAGTAAGTTGCGCTGTTCGTCACTCATCACGACTAAGGCTTTGCCGAGTGGCTCACCGAGCCGCGCGCCCTCGAGCCCCGCGTTGAGTGCCGAGAGCTTGGCGCGGTCCACGGACTCGCGCAAAACCTGCAGGCTGTTGCGGATGTCGCGGCTGCGCGTGGCCAGCATTTGTGCTGATTCTTGGGCTGCTTCCAGCTCACCGCGCTGCCTCGCGAGTCCGGCGCTGGCTAGCCGTTGCTCACTCATCGCCCGTGCGGCAGCCGCCTTGGCCGCCTCGAGCGCGGCCAGTAGACGCGCGCGTTGCACGACCGAGACGGGGTTCGACCTGGATCCGAAGTCACTCATGAGGTGCCTTGCTGCGAAGAGGGGCGGTCACTTTGAAATTCTCTCAGTGCGGCGCTCAGATCGAGGGCGGGCACAGTCACGCCGTCGACGCTGACGCCCGATCCGCTCGCGGGCCAGAAACCGACGCGCTCGGCTGCCAGCCCCGAGAGTGCCACGGATTGTCCCTCGAACTCGCACAAGAGCAGCTCGCCGCTCGGCTCGCCCAAGGCGAGCACTGCCACCACCTCGCCGCCAACCAAGGCCATTTGCGCGGAATCCCAGGGTATTTTAGTCAGGCGCGGAAGTGGCAGTAGCCAGCGCGCGATGCTCGCCGGGAGAAATAGCAGCTGTCCGCCGTGTCGCACCAAGAGCCCTGCGCGCTGGGCCATCGACTCAGGCTGCTCGGCGCCGCACCAGGCGTGAGTTGAGGAACTGATACAAGATCTTGCACGTCTCGAAAGAACTACCGCCGGTCAGGTCGACGATCTCGCGGATCGAGCGTTGTCCGTCGATTGCGCCGAGCACGGCGCGTTCCTGGCGCGTCAGGTTTGCGTCTTGCCCGAGGCGCTCGATCGCCACCGTGTCGTGATAAAGCACCTCGTCGAAGTCGAAACTGCCTTCGATCAGCCGCCACTCATCTACGCGACGGAAGCCCTCCATCACTAGGCCGCCGGTTTCGAGGCCCAGCGCCGCTTTGCTGGCAGCTGGGTTGTCGGCGCCCACTGCGAAGGCAAAACGGCCGATTTTCCAGCGTACTACTTCGTACACCAGCTCGTGCGTCTGGCGCACGAGCGCGCGCCGCACCTGTTCATCGTTGGCCATGCCCAGCTGAATCAAGAGCTCGCCGAGCAAGCGCTTCGAGCCGGCGCGATTGTCCAGCACGGTTTGCAACTCGTCTCGGGTGATCGTGCCGTCTTCGACCAGGTAACGGCCGATGCGGAACTCCACGCGCAGCCCGCGTGAGGCAGCGAACTCCAGCCGCCCGGTCTTTACGTACAGCGTGATCTCGCTGTTGCGTGTGAAGATACTGAGCACGCCGGTCTGCCGCTGCAGATCCAAGAGCTGGAGCACCTCGGCGATCGAGATCACCGAA
Organism: Polyangiaceae bacterium; assembly: GCA_035273265.1. GTDB lineage: Bacteria > Myxococcota_A > Polyangia > Polyangiales > Polyangiaceae > PMG-095. Next base: position 15,433 of record DATEPG010000147.1, on the reverse strand, counting down.
ATGTCACCGGAGAGCGCGTCGCGTGTGTTCTCACCCATGGTGAGCATCTTCAGCAAAGTGGACAACGCGCCCATGTTGTCGGGCGTGATCGAGCGCTGCACGGCTTCTCTGACGGCTTCGCTGATCGCCGGCGAAAGCTCGGGGATTTTCGCCACTTCCGGCGCCACGACTTGGCTCAGTGAGAGGCCGAATTCGTGCGCCGCCTGCACCCGGCGTAACCCGGGATCGTCGCTGAAGCTGGCGCGGCTGGGCCGGAAGTTCTCGACGTTCGACGAGTCGTCTTCCTCCGGCATGGCGTCCGCTTCGGGGACTGGCCGGCCGCGACCCTCGGTGTGCTTCTTGAGCGCACCCTCGATGACGGCGATCAGACCGCGTGCGTCGAAGGGTTTGGTGATCGCGTCGATCGCCCCCGTCTGTTGCACGAACTGCCCGCGGATCTTGTCGCCTTTGGCGCTCATCAGCACCACGGGCAAATTCTTCAAGTTGGGGTCGGCTCGCAGCTCGCGACAGAATTGGTAGCCGTTCATGCGCGGCATCACGAAATCGAGCAGCACCAGATCAACGGCCTCGGTGCCCAACAGTTCGAGCGCTTCTTGGCCGTCCCCAGCGAGCAACGGTCGGTACGAGCGTGCCTCCAGGATAGAGCCCACGACTTTTCGAATCGTGGGGCTGTCATCGACGACCAGAATGCGTGCGCTCATCGTGAGTTTCTCTTCAGTGTCGCCGACAACCCAAGCTCAGTCGAGGACGGAGAATGGCCGCGAGCAAGCCGTTCAAGGACGGGCAAAAAGGCGCGCTCTGGCGAGAATGCGAAAGTGGCGACAATGGCGCCGCTGGGCTTGCTTGGCTCGTTCGGTTCAGCCCTCACCGACGGTGCGGATCCGGAGCTCGGCGAGTTGGTTCGGTCCCACCAATCCCGGAGCGTTGCTCATCAGGTCGGTGCCCTTTTGCGTCTTCGGGAACGCGATCACGTCACGGATGCTCTCCGTGCCGGCGAGCAGCATGGCGATGCGATCCATGCCGAGCGCGATGCCGCCGTGGGGCGGCGCGCCGAAGCGTAGTGCGGACAGCAAAAAGCCGAATTTTTCTTGGGCTTCCTCGTCCTTGATGCCGAGCGCCGCGAACACTCGCGCTTGCACTTCGGGGTCATGCAGGCGGATCGAGCCACCGGCAATTTCGAAGCCGTTGAGCACCAGATCGTAGCGATAACACTGCACCTTGCCCGGATCCTTCTCGATCAGATCCACATGGTCGTCGTGTGGCCGGGTGAAGGCATGGTGCGCGGCAGCCCAGGTCTTGTGTTCGTCGTCGTACTCGAACAGCGGAGGTTCCACGACCCACAAGAAGTTCCACACGCCGCCATGACCGACCTCCGGGATCAGCCCGAGCTTCTTGGCGATGTGCACGCGCAAATTGGCCAGCACCATGTGCACCAGCGAGGTCTTGCCGAACTGGAACAGCAAGAGATCGCCTTCTTTTGCGCCGGTGGCCGCGTTGATCGCCAGCACCATCTCTTTCGTGACGCTCTTGGACAAGGGCGACTGCACCCAGGTGCCATCCGGCCCGACCTTGGCGCGCGCCAAGCCGCCGGCGCCCATGCCTTTCGCCAGCTGCTCGAGCTTCTCCTGATCGGTGCGCGAGAGCGGCGCGCTGGCCGGGATGACCATGGCCTTGACGATCTCAGCCGGCAGATCGCGGCGGTACGCGCCGCTCGTGAACTTCTCGGCGATCGGCGTCCAAAACGGAATGCCGCCGCCGTTGTGCTCGATCACCTGCTCGGTGATGTCGAAGTGACGCAAATCGAAGCGCAAATCCGGCTTGTCGTTGCCGTACTTTTCCATCGACTCGTCGAACTTCAGGCGCGGGAAATGCCCGCTCGGGAAGTAGTCGTGCAAATCGATGTCGAGCGCGGCCTTCCAGATCGTGAACACCAGGCCCTCGACCAGGTTGAACAGATCATCTTGGTTGATGAAGCTGAGCTCGATGTCGATCTGAGTGAACTCGGGCTGGCGATCGATGCGCAAATCTTCATCGCGGAAACAACGCACGATTTGGAAATAGCGATCGAAGCCGGCGACCATGAACAGCTGCTTGAACAGCTGCGGGCTCTCGGCCAAAGCATAGAACTTGGACGCGTGCAGGCGCGAAGGCACGAGGAAGTTGCGCGCGCCGCCGGGCGTGTATTTGACCAAGAACGGCGTCTCGATCTCCATGCAGCCTTGGCCCGACAAGTAGTTGCGCGTGGCCAGGTTGATGTTGTGGCGCATGCGCAACGCGCGTTGCAAGGGCTGGCGCCGCAGATCGAGGTAGCGATGCTCGAGCCGGACTTCTTCGCGCGTATCGATCGAGTCATCCAAGCCAAATGGCGGGGTCTCGGCCTTGTTGAACACGAACGCCTCGAGTACCGCGAGTTCGATCTCACCGGTCGGGATGTTGGCGTTGGCCGCGCTGACCAGCTTGCCTTCCTTCTTGCTGAACTGCTCGCCGCGCGAGCGTACGGTGCCGCGGATACCGATCACCCACTCCGGGCGGAGGGCGTTGGCCACCTCGAGCGCTTCCTTCGAAGCGTCCGCGTCGAACACGATTTGAGTTACGCCGCCGCGATCGCGGAGATTGACGAACACGAGCGAGCCGTGATCGCGCCGAATCGCGACCCAGCCGAAGAGGATCACCTCTTTGCCGATGTCCGAAGCGCGCAGGGCGCCACAGTCGTGAGTGCGTTTCAGCTCGTCGATGAATCGTGCCACTTCGGTTTCCTTTTGCGCCCCGGTTCACAGACCGACGGGGCAGCCGTTCTAGCGCAAAACGTCCGCGCCAGCGCGCAATTTGGGCCCGCTTTTGCTGCCCGAAAGCTTGCGCCCTGGCCAATAGAGCCGGAAAACTAGGCCAAAAGCCGGGCTCTGTGGCACCGAGAGCGGGTGACAGGAGAAAGCCGCTCGTCCGCCCCGCCGCCTCGGCATTGGCTCGATGTCGTGTTCGCGCAGGCTGCCTTCGCGATCCCGCTGATGGTGACCGCCTTCCGGGGCAGCGCAGTGCCGGTCTGGCGCGATGATCTACCGATCGTGCGTGCCCTGGGGTTGCTGCCGGCCGGGACCGAGGGCCGGGTGACGACCGTGTTCGTGGAGTTGCTCTCGCTGCTGCCCATCGGCGGACGCTGGCTACGCGCGTCGTGGGCCGGCGCGCTGTCGCTCGCACTGTGCTCGTATTTGATCTACGTGCTCGGGCGCCGCGTGCTCGAGCGCGCGGCGCACACGCCCAGGCTCACGCCGTCACTCGCGTTGGCGGGGGCATTGACCGCGACTTTGGCGCAGAGCTTTCAGTTGGAGGGTACGGTCGCGGGCGGCGCGCCAATGGCGACCGCTTTGGTCTTGTCCGGGATCCTGCTCGGCTTCGAGACCGTCAAACGCAAGGACACGCGCTTGTCGATCGCACTCGGTGCGCTCGTGGGCCTCACGCTTTCGGAAGCGCACGCCGCCGCGCTGGTGCTGCTGTTTGCGCTACTCGTGCAAGGGGCCACGCAGCGAGTTCTGCCGCGGGTGCGCGCGCTGCTCGGTTTCGCGTGCGGCGTCGCGGTTTTTTGGGGGTTTGCGCTGTTGCCCATGCTGGTGCGCCCACTCGCGGCGCACGGCGGGCTCGACTTCGGCCATGGGCTGCAAGCATCCAGCTTGGCGCTGGTCGATGCCTCCGGAGTGCGCACCACAGCGCTCAGCGCGTGGCTCAGCGACGTGGGCGTGATCTCGTTCGGATTGGCGATCGCGGGTTTGATCGTCGGCACGTTGCGTCAGTCCATCCGCGCTTCGATGGTGCCGTTGGTTGCCCTGGTGCTCGGAGACTTGGCGATTCCGGTGAGTCGCGTGGCCGTGCTCACGCCCGACGCGTTCGGCTCGCTGCGCTTGCTGGCAATTGCCACGCTCGCGGTGTGCGCCGCGCTGGCCGTGCAGACCAGCGCTGTTGCCCTGACCCGAGCGCGCATCCCGTTTGCGAAGCCAGCGAGCGTGCTGCTCGTGGTCTTCGACTTTACCCTGATTTTCGTGGGCGCCGAAGACTCTGCCTTCGCGGCCGACCGGCGTGGCGAGACGGGAGCCGACGTTTGGACCGATCGCGCGCTGGCCAGCGTGCCCCCGGACGGCCTGCTCTTGCTGCGCTCGGAGGCGGTTGCTTGGCGGTTGTTGGCGGCGCGCATCGTGCGCGGTCAGCGGCCCGACATCGTGGTCGTGCCCATGCCGTTGCTCGAGCGCGGCAACGTGCGCGCACGCTTACTGCGCGCCGAGCCCGCGCTCGCTCCACTGATCCGTGAAGTCGCGCTCAGCGGTCGTCCGAGTGAGTACGCGCTCTCCAGCTTGGCCGACGCTCGCCCGCTGTTCGTCGAGTTCGATTCCAGCTTCGATCGCGCGCAGCTCGAACACCTGGTTCCACAGGCTTTCTTCATGCGTTTTGCGCCGCAGCCGCTGGGTCGCTCCGATCGCATCGCGGGCTTGCTCCAGGGCGCGTCGGAGTTTCGCAGCGTCGTCGCCGAGACCGAACACGGCGGTCGGCGCGACGTCGCGACTCGAAGCGTGCTGATGGCCGAGACGCGCGGTCAGGCCCTAGTGGCCGCCGCACTGAACGATCGCCAAAACCTGGACAGCATTTTGGCCACCGCGCACAGTCTCGATCCGGAAGACGCGCTCGCACGCGAGATCGCTCGCCAGCTGAAAGCCAAGCCACGTGGCGAGTTGAGCTTGGCCAAGCTGCTGCCGGAAACTCTTGCTCGGCCCCGTTGATTCGCAAAACACGCGCAAAATGCGCAGAAATAGGCTAAGTTCCTCCAATGAGTCGCTGGTGTGGTGCAGGTGGTGGGTTTGCTGCTTTGGCGGTCTGGGTGGTGGCGTGCGCGGGAGCGCCTCCGGTGGCCGAGGCCCCGCAAGCGGCACCAGCCGAGGACGGTGAACGCGCGAGCCAAGCCGCCGCGCCGGCGAGTGAAGCGCTGCCCGCGCCGGACACGCTAGAGAAGCCGCCCGCTACCGTTGCTTCCGCGCCACCAGCCGCACCACCGGCTGAGCCGATCCTGTCGATCTGTGCGGCCAAATGCGACAAGCTGGTGAGCAAGTGCGGTACCTCGGCGGTGGAGAGCTGCCGGCTCAATTGCGGAAAATACGAGCCGCCGCCCGCCGGCTGTGGCGACCAAGTGCGCGCCGCGCTCGCGTGCGCGCGCGACGCCAAAGACCTCACCTGTGCCAACGTCGCTCCCGAGAGTTGCTCGCGAAAGTTCCGAGAAATAGCCTCGTGCGCCGCCGGTGAAAGCGCACAGCCGGGAGAGAAAGCGCCCGCAGGCTTGCCCGAAGGTTGGGAACAGGTGAGCGACTCCGCCAACGGCTTCAGCGTGGCCATGCCGATCGGCTCGGCCGTCAAAGCCGGTCCTGAAGGCCCCGTGCGCTCCGTGACCGCCGCTGACGGCACGATGTACACCGTCAGCGTTCTGCCAGCCCTCAAAGACAAACCGAGCGAAAAGTCATTTCTGCACTTCCTGATGAAGGTGCAAGGCCGTTGCAGCGACAAGGTGAAGCTCGACGGCTTCATCGAAAAGGCGGGCCGCTCGTCCATGCACTACAAAGCTCACTGCCAAGACAAGACTGACTGGAACGGCATGATCTTCACCACGGATCAGCACCTGTTCTTGCTCAGCGCCCAAGCGCCCTTCGGCAAAATCGGTGTCACTGACCCGTTTTTCTACGGATTTCAGTTCACCGCCCGCTGATCATGTCACGAGCGTTGGTCGTCGCGCAGATCGTCATCCCCGAAGCCGAGCTTCGATGGACGGCGGTGCGCGCGTCCGGCCCGGGCGGCCAGAACGTCAACAAGGTCTCGAGCAAGATCGATCTGCGCTTCGATTTCGAAGACAGCGCCGCGCTGACTGACGAACTCAAAGCACGGCTACGGGTAAAGGCCGCTGCTCGCCTGGACGCCGAAGGCCAAATTCAAATCACGAGTCAGCTCACTCGCAACCAGTCCGACAATCTAGAAGATGCGCGCGAGAAGTTGGCGGCGTTGCTCCGCTCCGCGATGACTGCACCCAAAGCACGACGCAAAACCAAGCCGAGCCGCGCCAAGAAGGCCAAGCGCGTGGCTGAAAAGCGCGTCCAAGCAGCCAAAAAGCAGAGCCGCGGGCGGGTCAGCTCTGAGTAGCGCTGGCGAAGAGTCCGCTTCGCCTCACTTCGGTGGCGTCAGCTCACACTTGTTTTTGGGCGCGATCCACGCGAAGAGCTGCACCCAAAACTGCGTGATCTCCGGCAGCGTGGACCACTCGGAGTCGAACTCGATCCATTCATCGCCCCACACGATGCCGCGGCCCTTCCCCATCTGAATCGCGACCGCGGCGATCGTGTCGGACGTGTCGGGCAAGAACGCGATCGGAGTGCGCGTGCTCGCGGAGCCCCCGAGATCAGCGACGGGGTAACCCCCGAGAAACGTGACGGAGCTCAGTCCGGCAGTGACCGGGTGCGCTGCAAAATTCGTGATCGGACCGTTGGCCAAGCTACCGCTGTAAGCAACCTGAAGAGGCGCCAGCAGCGAGTTCGCGTGCCAGTCAGAGGGCGTATTGCTGTAGCCAGTCATCGAGGCCATGCCGCCCCCGGCCGAGATCCAGGCGGCGAAAATCGCGGCTTCATCCGCCGTGTAGGCGTGCGTCAGCCAATCCAAGATGACGACATCGAAGGGTTGCAAGGTGGCGCTCGTCAGCGCGTCGTTGCTACTGGTGTGGATCCGCGTCGCGCTCGTGCCGCTCTTTACGAGCCATTCCTGAAAGTTCGACGACGCGCGCGCCCCCGGGTTGCCGAGGATCCCAATGTTGAGATGCGAGCAGGCGGTGTCCGCATCTCGATCGGTGGTGCCGGCGTCCGGATCCACGACGAGAATCGGGCCAGTGCCGGCGACCGTGCTGCCAGCCAAGCCGCTTCCGGCTGCCGCGCCCCCGCTGCCAGCCGCGCCCCCGCTGGCAGAGCTATTGCCCGCGCCCGCGTTGGCGACGGCACTCCCCGGGCGCCTGGGATCGTTGCCACAAGCGACCAATGCGCTGGCGCTGAGCAAGGAACCAACCAACCAGTGAATGGATCGCACGGTCACAATGCATCCGAGCGGGTGATGGCTGTCAAGCGCCCTTCCCGCCCGGTGCCGAGCGTGGGTCAGTCCTCGAGCTGGCCGAACTTGCCCTTGCTGAAATCGTCGAATGCGTCGCGTATTTCCTGCTCGGTGTTCATGACGAACGGGCCGTACTGAACGACCGGCTCTGCGAGGGGTTCGCCGTTCAACACGAGCAGTTGCGCGTCCGAGCTCGCCACGATTGAAATTCGTTCGCCGGCGTTCTTGAACAGCACGAAGTCGTTTTCTCCGGCCTCGCTCGCGCCGTTGATCGCGACGCTCCCCTTCATCACGAGCAGCGCGACCGTCTGCCGCGCGGGGAAGCAGAACTCCACCTGGCCGTGCGCCGAGAGTCGCGCATCGTACAGATTGATGGGTGTGAAAGTCTTCGCCGGTCCGCGCACGCCCTCGAACTCACCGGCGATGACGCGCACTGTGCCGCTTCCGTTCGCCAGCGTCGCCAGGCCCATTTGATCGGCCGTGAGCGGCTGATACCTCGGCGGTGCCAGCTTGTGCGCTCGCGGCAAGTTCACCCACAGCTGCGCCATCTGGAATGGGCCGCCGCGGCGGCTGTAGCTCTGCTCATGATACTCCTTGTGCAAAATGCCCGATGCTGCGGTCATCCACTGAACGTCTCCCGGACCAATCACGCCGCCGCCGCCCGTGCTGTCGTGGTGGGCAACGCTGCCCTGGAAGGCGATCGTGACAGTCTCGAAGCCGCGGTGCGGATGAACACCCACGCCGCGCCGCTGACTGGTCGGCGAGTAGTCGTACACTGGGTGATAGTCGAGCAAGAGGAATGGATCGAGCTTACGCACGGCGTCGGGGATCGCCGAAAAGTAGCCCGCCACGCGGAAACCATCGCCCACCCAGTGCAGCCCCGGCGCGCGATAGATCTCCTCGATTTCCCGGGCCTTGCTGGCGGCCTCTCGAGCTGGGTCCGCGCTGAGCAGGGCGGAAGTCTCGATCACGGGCGTTGCAGTCACGGTCATGTCAGCTCCCTTTCCGAGCAGAGCACCCGTCGGAAGTACGGCCGTCAGCAACTGACGCCGTGTCCACGGCATTCCTGCTCGCATCCGAGAACCATGAGCACCACCAGCCCTTGGAACAATGGGCAGTGGAGGGATAGACTGTTGCAAATTTGGTGACAATCGCGCCGAACTCCCGATGGTTCGGCAGCAGCGTCGAGCGTGAGCGGCTTCGTTCTCTATCTCGGCGGAGGAGGAGGGATTCGAACCCACGGTACCCTTACGAGTACGCCGGTTTTCAAAACCGGTGCCTTAAACCGCTCGGCCACTCCTCCAAGTCGCGGAAGTGCTTGGAGTGCGCTCGATAGCATCAGAAATCGAGCGCGTCACGTGCCGCTTGCGATCAACGCGGAACGAAGCTTTCGCCGTCGAAACGGTACTGGAGCGTCGTCACCTGCGGTTTGCTGAAGGGGCGTTCGGCGGGCGGCGAGCCGGCGGCGTTCTCCTGGCAATAGCGCTGGTATTGCGCGTCCATATTGCGGGGCGTGCGGGTCGTGCGCACGATCAGGCCGTTGTTTTTGGCGGCCGGGTTTTGGTTGAGTTCGAAGCTTTCGATCAGTTCTTCGGTGCTGCGCGTGCCGGGTTCGGTGAAGCACGGGTCTTGGTTGCTGAACGAGAGCAGGATTTGCTCTTTCGGCGGATCGCTGGCGAAATCGAGCACCGAAAGCTGGCTGGTCGAGATCGATTGATGCGCGTCGCCAAATTCGCAGACGGCGAGGTCGCGGCCGTCAGGACGGTGGTACGCCTGGCACGCTTGTGGGCGCAGGCCCGAGAGGTAGCGGAGCGAGCGGAATTTGTCCCCCTGGCGTTCGGCGATCAGGCTGCCGCCCCAGTTGGAGGAGTGCGGTTCGCAGCCGTTGAATACGGCTAGGCGTTGGTCAGCGTTTGCAGCCGTAAAATGGCCGACAATCGCCAGCTCGAGCTCGAAGAAGTCCTTGCCGTCGACGGCGATGCGGCCGTCCGATACGGCGGCGGGGCCTTCGAACGGAGGGCAGTTGCGGCAGCCAACGTGAATGCGATGCGCGCCTCCGGTCTCGTAATGCATCGCCACGTTGCACAGGTCGGACAGGAAGCCGATCCGTTGAGCGAGTTCTGGTGGCAGATCGGCGGGGATGGCGTCGAGGAAGCGTGGACTGCCCGGCGCTGGTTCAGCGACGGCAGGTGCAGATGCGCTGCTGACCGGAGCGGGCTCTACCCGCGGCGGCGCGAGAGTTTGGGTCGCGCAGCTTGCCATCAGCAATCCCAATGTTCCGCACCTGAGCGGCCCCCAATCGCGAACTCGATTCATCGCGCCAAGCGTAGCTGACGCGCGGCCCGAGGCCTGGCCGAACGGCCAACAGCTGCGGCTGAGCCGACACGGGCTGCGGTGTGAAAGCCACGATCGGCCGGAAAACGACCGGTAAGTGCGCCCAAATTAGGGTGACCGCGGCTGGCCCGGGGCTTGCTGGAGGAGTGAGGCAAGCCGGCACTTTCGTCCGGTGGAGGTACTAGACATGACTGGCATCGAGAATTCGCGTTGGGTGGCGGTGAGTGCGTTGGCCGCGTCGATGTTCGCGCTGGGCTTCTCGTTCTCGGGCATGGCGTGCAACGGCACGCGCGACGTCAGCGTGGCTGAAGCGACGCGCGCGGCAGAGAGCGTGAGCGTGCCGGCGCCGGCCGCCAGCTTGGGTCGCATCGCCAGGGTCCTGAACGGTGCGCCGTCGGCCGTGCCGGCCGCTTCGGCCACACCGGTCGCTTCGGCTGCCAACACCGAGATCAAAGCCGCCAGTGACGGGCTGAAGTTGAAGCGCTTCGTGATCGCGCACAAGATCGAGAATCGCGAGCCCGTCGCGGGCGACGATTTCAAGTTGGGCAGTGCACCGGTGTACGCGTTCGTGGAGTTCGAGAACTCGGCTCACGATGCGCGCAACGTGCGCGTGATGTTTCAAAATCAGGACACCAAAGCCACGGTGGGGCACGTCAAGCTGACCGTGCCGGCCAGCTCGGAACGCTTCCGAACCTGGGGCAATACCCGCATGATCCGCGATCCTGGGCGTTGGGTGGCCGTGGTTTCCACGGTCGATGGCGTGGAGCTTGGTCGCGCGCCATTCGAGGTCAGGGGCTGATTCATCGCTCGGCGCGTGTTAGCTCTTCAGCTATGGAGTCGGTGGAATTCCGGGGAGAGCCGGGTGATTTGCGGCGCTTTGCTCGTCACGTCCTGAAGCGCACGATCACCGTGGATCAGCTGAGCCCTTTCGAGTTTCGCATGCGTTGGGCGGCGCACGGCAACTCCGGCTCTAGCAGCACGGTCTGCCTGCGCTCGGGGATCAAGCTGAATACTACCAAGCTCAGCTGGGATCGTCCGTGGGCATTTCGGTTCCGCAATCCAGCTACCCCGCTCAAGTTTCTGCTGGGCCGGGGCCCGGGGCCGCAAATGACACCGTCGACCGGACCGATGTTCGTGCTCGGAGAGGGCATGCTGCAAGTGGCGAGCTCGCGGCTAGCTCGTGAGACCACCTGTGAGTTCATCCAGGGCGGAGCTGAATGTGCGCAGTTAGCGCTCGAAATCGAGCCGGGACGACTGAAGGAATTGCTCGGCGCTCCGTCGCTGCCCGCGGTGCTGGAAACGTTGCTCGCGGGCACCACCCGCAGCGGCATGCACGAACAGCCCGCGGCACCGTCCGTCTTCCGCTTGTTGGAGGAGGTCCTTCATGCGGACTCGCGCGGCATCTCTCGCCAGCTTTTTCTCGAAGCAAAGGGCCTCGAGCTCTTGGCTGTGCTGATCGATGAGCTTTCGCTCATCAGCCAGGCAATGTCGCCGTTCGGTCAGCGCGATCTCGAGCGGCTGGAGTGCGCCCGTCGCCTGTTGTTGGAGCACATCGACGCCCCGCCCAGCTTGCCCGAACTCGCGCGGCATGTGGGGCTGAACGAGGTCAAGCTCAAGACAGGCTTCCGCGCACTGTTTGGCACTTCGGCTTTTGCTTATTTGCGGGCGCAACGCATGGAGCGCGCGCGCCGCTTGCTCGTTCAACGGGGGCTGAGCGTTACCGAGGTTGCGCTTCGTGTGGGCTACGCGAACCCAAGCAAGTTCGCTTCGGCTTTTCGCAAGCACTTCGGTTTCCCGCCCTCCGCGTTGCGATGAGCCGAGTCTCGTCGCCTCGCAAGCGATCAGCCGCTGCGCGAGTGGGTTCCACGCGAATGGGCGCCAATAGCGCAAAGGCCGGCACACGAATGACCAGGTCAGTCCAGGCCGGCGCTTCCGCCCTGAGCCGGGCGAGCCGGGCCCCCGGCCGTCGCCTGCGGTGCCGCACCAGCCTCTCCGCCCTCAGCAGGGCCGGTCGGCGCTCCGGCACTAGCCTGCGGCGCACCTGCGCCTCCGCCCTCGGCGGGGCCGGTCGGCGCTCCACCGACTTGCGTGGCGCCTCCGCTGTCCACACGTCCGTTCCCGGCGATTCCACCGGCGCCCGTGCCGCCCGTGCCGCCCGCGCCGCCCGCACCCGCTCCACTCGCTCCGCCTGCGGTCAGCACCGGATCACCGCCGCCGATCCCTCCTCCGCCCAAGTAGAAAGAGGGGGGTGGAATGAATGATGGGTTGGGCGTGGTGGTCGCGTGCGGATCGAACAGCCGGTTATTGAATTGATCGAGACCGCACCCCGGGATGCCCTGCCAGCAGCGAGTGCCGTCAAAAAAGAGTTCGACGGGAACACAGCCGCACCCGCCGCAGCAGGCAGTGCCGACAATCAGTCGCTGACCGCAGGCGACTTCGGCCGTGGCGCCAGTGAAGCCCTCGAACTCGCAGGCAATGCCGGTGGATTCGACGCCGCAGGTGACCGTGGTGTCTTCGCACTGGGCAGTGCAGCCTCCGTCCAATTCGCAGGATTCATGCACGGGATCAGTGCTCGTTAGCGGAGGCTCTGGCAGCGGGCCCGCGCCTGCTTGTTCGGCAGTGTTGGGGCTGTTGTCGGTCGCGCCAGCATTGTCCTTGGCCGTGTCCCGTTTGGTATTGGTGCTGCCCCTCTTGCCCGCGTATGAACTGCTCTTGGAGCCCGCAACGTGGGGCTGAACCATCCCGCCCGCGCCGCCAATTTCGTCTGTATCGGGCAGAGTCGCGTCAGAATCGCCCGCCGTCCCTGGGTTCATGGCACACGCGCCGAAAACGACGAGGCTGGGAGCCAAAAGGAAGCGAAGCAAAGTCATGGTCCGCGTGTGTGCAAGCCGCGTGCGCAGCGCAGAACGTTTGGCCAAAGGCTCGTAAAGACGCTGCTCTTTCCTTTTCGTCACAGCGCGCCAAGGCGCTCCAGAATGTCATTACGCGCCAAGGGTGACGCTTCGCCACGCTTGGTTTCGAGTCGGCATCTTCGGCGCAAGCCGATGCAGCTGCTCGATATTCCAGCATACCGCTAGGTTTCCATCGGATGCATCGAGGACTGAGGCATTTCGGTGAGCGTAGGTAAGCAGGCAGCACTGGAGTCCTACCTAGTAAGTTATTTTACTCACCTGGAGCCTGTGACGAACATGCATCATGCTGTCGTCCTTGGATTGCTCCAATTCGCGGGATCGAAGGTGGGTAAAAATGTCACGCAGTGACCTCATTCGTGGGCTCTCGGGCGTACTCTTGGCATCGTTATGGGTGAGCATCGGCTGTTCGAGTTCGGACGGACCGATTACAACTCCTGAGGGTGATGCAGGGGCGAGCGCCAAAGGGGGCGCAGCGCCTGCCGCTGCCGGAACCAGTGGCAGCAAAGCCGGCAAAGGTGGCAAGGGCGGCCATGCCGGTGCTAATCCCGTCGCTCACGCGGGCGCTGGTTCCGGCGACGATGCGGGTGCCGGCGGCGATGCGGGTTCTGGCGCAGAACCCACTGCCGGCACGGGAGCCATCGGCGGCACGGGAGCCATCGGCGGCACGGGAGCCATTGGCGGCACGGGAGCCATCGGCGGCACGGGAGCCATCGGCGGCACGGGAGCCATCGGCGGCACGGGAGCCATCGGCGGCACGGGAGCCATCGGCGGCACGGGAGCCATTGGCGGCACGGGAGCGGACGCAGGCCGCGGCGGTGAATCGTCGGTCGATCCCTGCGCCGCATGCGGACCTTTGCTGTGCACGCCCACCGGTCAGTGCGTCGAGTGTTTAGCGAGCGACGACCAATGCCCCGCCGGAAAATATTGCTCGGCGGCGAATACTTGCGTGGACGGCTGCAAGAACGGAGACAGTTGCGCGAGCGGTGTGTGCAACTCGAATCACGATTGTCAGAACTGCATTTCGGATCAGGAATGCAGCGCGCCGCACGTATGCGCTGCGTCGCAGTGCGGCTCCGGCTGCAGCGCCGAACAAGAGGGAGGGAACCTTGGTTGCGGTGCGGGACTCAACTGCTGCTCGTTACACTGCGTGGCCACTGTGAACGACCAAAATCACTGCGGGGCTTGCGGCACTGCCTGCAGCAGCGGGCAATTTTGCGGGCAGTCGGGGTGTCTCGCGGTTCGGCTTTCCTCACTCTGCCAGATCGGGAAGGTGGTCGTCATTCTAGACGGGCAATTGGGCGATGATCCCACCGGTCGCGCGATGGGTCAGGCAATCGTGGATCACTGCCCCGCAAGCACGGCCTTGCGTGAAGTGTCGCAAACGGTTGCCGACGCGCTGAATCCCAGCACTGGACAGCCGGTTTCTGGCAGCGACGAGTTGCTGGTGGTCGCTGGCGGCGGGTTCTTCCAACACGCGACCGACTACTTGGTGTCCCGGAAGATAGCGCCCGTCATCAATGCCGGCGCTCAAGGCACGTACGAGTTCCACAAATCGGACACTGGCGCGGTGATTGCGAGCCAGCTCACATCGGAGGCGTCCGACAGCCATGATCTCTTCGCGGTGCAATTCATTCGCGAGCCGAGCAGCGGCTCGTTGATCCTGAGCGCGTACGGTTTCACCGTGGGTGGCACGGCTGCCGCAGCGCTCTACTTCGGCGAAGTGCTTGCGCCGGACTTCAGCAACGCCAACAAGGCTTGGTACGTCGGCGAATGGACCGACCAGGACGCGGATCATCAGCCGGACGTGGACGAGATCGCCATCATCCAGTCCGGCAACTGAGGCGTGCCGGTAGCCCGGCCTCGCGCTGAGCCCAGACGGCGTTAGCGCGCTGAATCTTCAATTGGCGCGGTTCAGTTGGCCCGCGGTTCAGTTGGCGCGCGGGCGGACGGCGCGCTGAGCAATTCGCTCCGCGCGTTGCAAATCGCTGCGCCGAAAGGCGTGCCCCGGACGCGATAGCTCGAGCATCGCCGTCAGCTGTTCGCCGATGAAAATCGGAATCATGGCAGCCGCACCGACGCCGCCGCGGCTGCTCGCAAAACGAATCGCCAGCGCGTCTTCGGTCGGGCCGTAAGGCGGGCCGAGCACCGGTCGACCTCTGCGCGCCGCTTTCAGCACCAAATCATCCTCCGGCAAAGCGTAGCCGAGCCGCTCGTTCGAGATCGGTCCGATCACCGAGCGCGTGATCAGCGTGCGCTGATTGCGCCCGCGGTAGTGAAACATCGCGCTCTCTGCGCCCGTCGTGATCAAAGACAGCCACGTGACCGTGTGACTCAGCTCGCACTCGTCCTTGATGCGCTCGACCGGTCGGGTCCACTCGGCCAATTGTTCCGCGCTCGGGGAGCTGCCATTGGTCTTGCTGGTCAGCGCAGCGATCTCGCGCACCGAGGTCAGCGCGCGCCAGTCGGCATGATACGGGCTCACCTGGCAAAACTCCGGCACGCGTCCCGCCTCGACCCCGCGGATCAGTAGGCCGGTCACGACCGGTCCCACGGTGAGCTCACCGTTGGTGACGTACCAGAGCGGGGGCGGGGTCTGCTTGAAGATGCTGCGGGGGATTTGATGAAGTTCCATGCGGGCGAAGCCTCCTCGGAGTGACGTACGCCAACCCTCCCACTTGCACCCACACTGGGCCAAAAAACACGATCCGAATTGCGCACCACCGTCGCCGCGCGCACGGCCTCGCCTCGCCTCGCCTGAGCTTGGCAATCTTGGCGAGCTTGGCGACCTCTCGCCAGCGTCCAGCGATTCTTAACCGGTAGTTCAGGGGGGGCGTGATTCGCGGGTACTCAGCCGCATTGCGAGGTGCGATTCCGGAGCGCGATCGCCCCTCACTCCCCTCGGGGAAGCGAGGCGCGCCAAGCACTCGGTGGGTCCCAGCTACGCAGAGTGCACCGCGGGAGGCACGGAGCATTGGGGGTTTGCGGTTCGAGCGGACTGACGCCTCGTTTACGACTCGGTCGACGGCGACCGCGGGGCCGCGGCGGGCCGTGACGTGCGCGGTGGGGCCGCG
>DATEPG010000146.1:0-13350 GCA_035273265.1 Polyangiaceae bacterium | reverse complement strand
CCCCCGGCTATGCCTATGCGTATCCCCCGCCTGCCTACGGCGTCTACGCGCAGCCGTTGCGCCCTCCCGAGAGCGTGCCCTACAACGGCGGCCCCGTCCCGCCCGGCTATCACGTCGAGGAGCGGGCGCGTCGCGGCTTGATCATCGGCGGTGCGCTGACGCTCGGCATCCCTTGGGCGTTGGGCCTGGCCTTCGCCTCGGGCTCCGACTTCCCGAACAACACGGGCTGGTTGGTCGTGCCGGCCTTGGGTCCGTGGATCACGCTCGCTACCCGCCAGAAAGAGACGATCTGCTACGGCACCGGGAACTGCGTCA
Source organism: Polyangiaceae bacterium (assembly GCA_035273265.1). GTDB lineage: Bacteria > Myxococcota_A > Polyangia > Polyangiales > Polyangiaceae > PMG-095. The sequence continues at coordinate 13,035 of DATEPG010000146.1, read as the reverse complement.
ACGAGGTGGACAACGGCTACCGCACGCTACTAGTCCTCGACGGACTAACGCAGGCCGCCGGCGCGGTCATGCTCATCTTCGGCGTGTCTTCGACGAAAAAGGTGCTCGCCCGTGACTTCGTGGGCAACCTGCACTTCGCGCCCGCACCCATGGGCAAGCTCGGCTACGGCGGCGTGCTGAGCGGTGAGTTCTAGATCGCCTCGCCCTTGAACTGACTCGTGTACAGCCGGTGGTAGAGGCCGCGCTGGGCGAGTAGGTCGGCGTGCTTGCCGTGTTCGGCAAGCGCGCCGCGATCGATGACCAAGATCTGATCCGCCTCGGCAATCGTGCTCAAGCGATGGGCGATCACGAAACTGGTGCGTCCCTTCATCAGCGCCAAGAGCGCGCGCTGAATGCGCGCTTCGGTGCGAGTGTCGACGCTGCTGGTGGCTTCGTCCAAAATCAAAATCGCAGGATCGGCTAGAATTGCGCGGGCGATCGCCAAGAGCTGGCGTTGGCCTTGGCTCAAGTTGCCCGCTCGCTCGGAAAGTTGCGTCTGATAGCCCTCGGGCAACAGCCGAATGAAAGCGTCCGCTTCGGCCAGCTTTGCCGCTTCCAGCACCTCCTGGTCACTGGCCTCGAGTCGGCCATAGCGAATGTTTTCCAGCACCGAATCCGAGAAAAGGAAGACGTCCTGCAGTACGAGACCCAAATTCTGGCGCAGTTCTCGTTTGCGGATGCTGCGGATGTCCCGGCCATCGATGCGGATCGTGCCGCTTCCGACCTCGTAGAAGCGCGTCAATAGATTGATGATCGTCGTCTTGCCCGCGCCCGTGGGGCCGACCAACGCCACGACCTGACCCGGCTTGGCCTCGAACGAAAGATCTTCGAGCACGATCGTGTTCGCCCCATAGCCGAAGCGAACGTGCTCGAAGCTGACCTGACCTTGCACATCCGTCAGCGGCTGGGTTGCCTCGTCCGCCTCGGCTGGCAGATCGAAGATCGCGAACACGCGTTCGGCGCCGGCCAGCGCAGATTGGATCGAGTTGTATAGGTTCGCCAATTGCCGCAGCGGGTTCACGAACTGTTGGGCGTAGCTGATGAAGGTGGCAATGATGCCCACGCTCACCAAACCAGCGAGCGCAAGCCAGCCGCCGAGGCCCGCCAGAACGATGACGAACAGGTTGCCGAGCACGGAGGTGATGGGCATGAGCAAGAGCGCGTAGCTATTGGCGGACACTCCGGCTTTGAAAACCTGCTGATTGTGACGCCGAAACGCCTCAATCGCCGATTGCTTGCGCCGGAATGCCTGGGCGGTCTTCTGGCCGCTGATCGCCTCTTCCATCACGCCGTTCAGCTGCCCGAGGTCGCGTTGAAGATTGCGGAACCCCTTGCGGGTATAGCGCGCGACGAACTGGGTGAACCAGAACATGATCGGCACGACGAACAGCGAGGCCAACGCCAGCCAGCGATCGAGCAGAAACATCGCGACGATGATGCCGAACATCGACAGCAAGCTGGCGACCAAGGTGGTCACGTTCTGCGAGATAGCCTGATTGATCGCCTCGACGTCGTTGGTCAGCCGACTCATGAGATCTCCGGTCGAGCCCTCGCCGAAGAAGGAGACCGGCAAACGCTGCACGCGGGTGAACAGGTCCTCGCGCAACTGCTTGAGCGCCTGTTGCGAAACACCGGCCATCAGCCGACCGGCAACGGCTTGCAGCAGGTTGTACGACAGGTAGACGGCGAGCATGGTCAAGGCCAGGCGAGCAAGGCCTGCCACTCGTCCGGAATGCAGCAAATGGTCGATCGCCACGCCCATCAGGTAGGGGCCAATCAGACCCAAAAATGTGTACGAGATCACCAGCAGCAGTACCCAGCGGGTCTGGCGCCGAAATGGCTTCAGGTAAGGGAGCAGTCGAGTGAGGGCGCTGCGTGGATCGCGCGCCGTTTCGATCTTTCTCTGCGGCGTGAGCTGCGGCATACCGGGGCGCGCTGCGTGCCCCGGTGCGGCGACGGGCGAAGGCAGGGGGATCTGGCTCATTGCGCGACCCGTGGCTCGAGCTCGGCCGGAGAGTTGCCGCCGCCACTGCCCAACTGAGAAGCGTAGATCTCCCGGTACACCTGGCTGCTGCGCATCAACTCGGCATGGTTGCCCTCGGCCACGATGCGCCCTTCGTCCAGCACCAAGATCTTGTCTGCGCGGAGCACCGTGGAGATGCGCTGCGCGACGACGATCCGTGTCTGGGCTTGGCCTTGCGCCGCCAGCGCGTGCTGAATCGATGTTTCGGTTTCGACATCGACGGCGCTCGTACTGTCATCCAAGATCAGGAGCTTCGGTGCGAGGAGCAGCGCGCGCGCGAGTGCCAGCCGTTGACGTTGGCCGCCCGAGAAGTTGGCGCCCCGTTGGTCCACGCGGCTGTCATAGCGCTCGGGTAATCGTGTGATGAAATCATGCGCCTGCGCGCTGCGGGCGGCCTCCACTACGCGCTCCTCGCTGGCCGTGGGGGCGCCGTAGCGAACGTTGTCCCGTACGCTACCGGAGAACAGCAAGGACTCTTGCGGCACGATACCGATCACGGACAGCAATGAGTCCTCAGTCACACTACGAACGTCGACGCCGTTGATCGTGACCCTGCCCGACGTCACGTCGTAGAAGCGCGGAATCAGTTTGACCAAGGTCGACTTGCCGGCTCCGGTGGCGCCCAAGATCGCCACCGTCTGCCCGGGTTCGGCGACGAAGCTGATCTGCTTCAAGACGGCGTCGCTCTCGGTCCCGCTGTACGAGAAAGTAACATCCTCGAAGATCAGCCGTGGCGCCGAGTTGACGATCAGCGCACGCGCGTCCGGGGCGTCGGTGATTTCTGGAACGACGCTCAGCACTTCATCGATGCGCTTGGCCGAGGCGATGCCGCTCGCCCAGATGTTCGACAGCAGGGTCATCATCAGCAGCGGGGTCATGGTCGTCAAAAGGTAGTTGGTGAAGGCCACGATTTGACCGATCGACAGCTGCCCGCGAGCGCTGGCAAGGCCACCCGACCAGATCACGACGACCAAGCTGGCGTTGACGCAGAGCGTGAGCGCGGGCGGCATCAAGGCAGCGAAACGCATCACCTTGGCTGATTCATCGCAGTAGGCCTGATTGCTCAGATCGAAGCGCTGCGCTTCGAACGGCTCGCGGACGAAGGCCTTGACTAGGCGGATCCCGGCTACATTTTCCTGCAGCACGCTGTTCATCCGGTCGAGTCGTTGCTGGACGACGCGGAACATTGGCTCCTGTTTGACCAGGAAGAAGACGATCAACCCGGAGGTCAAAAGCAACAGCGGCAGCATCGTCAACGCCAGGGGTGGACTGGTCGAGATCATCAGCAGCAAACTGCCGACCATCAACAGAGGTGCGCGCGTGCCGATGCGCAGCGTGATCTGCAGCAGGCGTTGCACCGAGCTGGTGTCGCTGGTCAAGCGCACCATGAGTTGCCCGGTCTTTTGTCGGTCCAGATTGCCGTACGAAAAGCTTTGGATCTTCAGGAACAGCGCTTCCCGCAAGTCGCGCGCCACGCTCTCACCAACTCGGACCGAGAGGTCGTTGTTGCCAACCGCCACGAAGATGCTGAGCGCGCTCACAGCCAGCATCAACAGCGAGGTGCGAATCACCAAGCCCCGATCGAAAGCCAAGACGCCGTGATCGATCAGGCTCTGGATCAGGCGCGGAATCGAGAGATCCAGCACCACCAGCAGCGTCAAGAGTACGAGCGCGCCCAGGCAGCGAAGCCAATACGGCCTGGCGAAGCGAAGAAGTCTAACGACCGAGGCCATCGTTCTACGACGATAGCTCACTCATGCCGACGAACGTCGCATCAGTTTTCCAAATGAGGCGAATCGCCCCCCCGCCTGGCCTCGCCTGCGCAAGGCCAGGTGTTTCACCGCTAGTTCGGAGAGGGGTAGTTGCGCGTCACGTAGCACAAGCCATCGGAGTTGAGGTGCCCTTGGGTGCTTTGATTGTAGGTCGCAAAATCGTAATAGTCGCGCAGGCCGGCAGCCGGATCTTGGTCCGAGGCAGGCACTCCGTGCGGGTCGAAGCGCATGGCGCCCGCGAGCTTCGGGTGCACGTCGGTCGCGGGCTCGATGCAATAGCGCCAATCGATCGGCTTGCCTTGGCTGTCGGTGTACGCCGTGTAGTCGACGCCCTGAGTGTCTTCCAAAGTGACCAACGCCGAACCACCGGACACGATGGCGCGCGCGGCGAATTGATCGAAGTGCGCCGGCGAGCCGTGCAGCACGCTATCCCAGAAGGGGTGATCGGTATGCAAGGTGACTTGGGCAATCACCGAGGCGTTGCTCAAGAAGGCGATGCCGCGCTGATGATCCTCGGCGCCGCTGATCGGCTCGGCCGGATCATTGTCTGGGTTTTGGCAGTTGAGGTAGCTGGCCGGCGATTTGAAACAAAACCGGAAATTCACGGTCTCGGGGAGGGCCTGGCTGGCTTCGGTGACGCAACCTTCGACCTCGGGGTCGCCCTTGAAGGTCGCCCGGCCCACGTACAACACCGAGCAGCCTTTTTGCGTCATCTCTTCGTAATCAGCGAGCGCATCGGCGTCCAGGTTCACGTTTTGCGCCGACACAGTCGCGTTGATCAGGTCGAAACCGAAAGCGTAACGTGTGCCGTCGGTGGCGAATGCCGCGCCGCCATTTTCGTTCTGATTGTTGAGCGCCGCGATTGGTACGGCAAGCTCACTGCCTCCGCCCTTGCCCGTGAGGTAGCTCGCGTCGCTACGGCTGAGATCCACGGCCCAGGGCCCGTTGACTCGTGCCACCCGCTTGCCCGTGCCTAGCTGAGTGCCTTTCTGCTGGTCGGGGTTTTCTGACAGCGTGAGCGCGTCGATCGTCGTGAGCACGTGTTCGAAATGAACGTCCCAACCGTCGACGAACACGGCGGAGTCATCCGTGGGCGGGAAGGGGTAGCCTGTGAGAGCCAAGACTTCCCCGGAGGCGGCAAACCAGACATTGCCCTTGCCCGGATCCTTGGGCGCGCAAAACGGCTGAAGTGCGAAACCATTCGCGGCCGTCGGCGTTTCCGCCGGAACGCACTCGAGGGCAGCGCCCGGCGCTTGGCCGTGATCGTCGCCAGCTGAGCAGCCGGTCAATAGCGTGAGTATCAAAGAGGCGCGCACGACTGCGTCGCCACGAAGCAAATTCATGAGAATTCTCCAAACGGATCTGAAAGATGGTGGGGAGCGGCGGGCACGCGCACTGGCTGCGAGCACACGACCCCTGGGGCGCGAATGACCGCGCGAGCAGGTTTGCTGTGCGGCGAACTCGCAAGTTCGCCGGAAATCCCGATCTCAGACAGTGAGCGGCGGAGATGTTTTGGGGGCGCTCAGCAACACTCGATGGCGATCAATCTCGATCTGAGCGCGCGAGACGTGAACGGTTGCTAGGGGCAGCCAGATCAGTGAGCTCAGCTGGCTCGGCGGGACGGGGCGCGACGGCGGATCAGAGAAACCGAGTGGGCAGGCTTCCGACGCGCTCGTGGCAATGCCCGCGACGAATGTGGGGCGATTGGCAGCCGGCTGCCCCGCAACGCTTGACGAGGCACGCTCGGGCTCGGCCGTGAGCGCACGATGCAGGTGCACGAAGCCGCCCAGCCCGGCGCCAAAACCGTGCGGAACCAGCGCGAAATGCAGGGTATTGACCAGCTGCAACAGCACCACGCACAGCGCAACGATGCCGGCGAGAGGTTGAACGCTGTGAACGGCGCGCTTGGTCATTTCGCGGAAGGGCGATATCCGTAGCGCGGCGCTCCCAGGTTGGCAAGACTCGGAACACGCCGCTCGAGAACGCCGAATGAAACGCCGGATGGTCACGTGCTCGGTCGCATTCGTCAGCACCCTGCTTCTGACGCGGCCCGCTCGTGCCGAAGCAGCCGATACGACGCCGAGTGAAGCACGCGAGGTCAGCGCCGACGACAACGAGTTCAGTGTCATGCGGGTGTTGGCAGCGGCCGGAAAGCACGAGCTAGAGCACGAGCGTTGGAGCGCCTACGGTCAATTCACCTACATCTCGAGCTGGAAGGCCCCGTTCTCGGCGGAGTACAGCAACCTCAATGGCAGCTCTCACTCGCTTTCTGCCGAAGGCGAGCACAGCTTCACGGCCACAGCCACGCTGTACGTAGGCCTCGCCCTGTGGCGGGGAGCCGAGGCCTACCTGGTGCCAGAGCTGATCTCCAGTCGACCGCTCTCGGGGCTCGCGGGTTTAGGGGCGGAGATCCAGAACTTCGAGCTGCAAAAGCAGGGCTCGCTCACGCCCAGCGTCTATTTGTCGCGCGTCTACCTTTCGCAGACCATCAATCTTGGAGGCACGCGCGTCCAGCGAGCTTCGGGGCCGATGCAACTCGGGACGACCTCCGACAGCCGGCGTTTGGTGTTCGTGGTCGGCAACTACAGCGTCCTCGACTTCTTCGATCGCAACGGGGTGGTGGGAGATCCGCGGCGTCAGTTCCTCAGCATGGCGTTCCTCGCCCACGGCGCGAACGACTTTGGTGCCGACTCACGCGGTTACACCTTTGGTGGCTTGGTCGAGCTGCATTTCGACGATTGGGTGTTCCGTGCGGGCCGTTTCGCGGCGCCCAAGGAACCGAACCAACTCGCGCTCGACTACCGCCTGACTCGATACTACTCCGACCAAGCAGAACTCCAGCACGCCCATCGCGTTCTCGGGCGCCCCGGAGTCGTGCGTCTACTGGGCTATCGAAACCGCGCGAACATGGGCGGTTTCGCCGATGCCGTCGCGGCATTCCAGGCAAATCCGAGCAAGAATGCGGCTGCTTGTAGCAATTTCAACTACGATTCCGAAAACGCGACCGCGCCAGATTTTTGCTGGGTCCGTGAACCGCGCATCAAGGTCGGCTTGGGCGTGAGCTTCGAGCAACAGCTCACGAGCGACATCGGAGTCTTCGCGCGCGGCATGGTCTCCGACGGTCGCAGCGAGGTCTATTCGTACACGTCGGCCGATCGCTCCGCGTCGCTTGGCGCCGTCGTGCACGGCGCTGCTTGGCGGCGCCGCTTCGACGTGATCGGTACGGCCTACGCCGCGAGCTGGATCTCGTCCGCGCATGGTCAATACCTGGCTCTCGGCGGCATCGATGGCTTCATTGGCGACGGTCGCCTGACACGAGCATCCGAGCGGGTCCTCGAGCTATTCTATAGCTTGCACGTGGTCGGGTCACTCACGCTCTCGGCCGACTATCAGCACATTTCGAATCCGGGCTACAACTCCGATCGAGGGCCCGTGAACGTCCTTTCGGGCCGGGTTCACGCCGAGTTTTGAGACCCATCCCGCCTGCTTAGACAGCAACGGCACAGGCCTGGCCTGCGTGTAGAGAACCGCGATGTTATTGGAGATCGAGTATCTTTGGGAAAAGACGACAGCGCGTCTACTGTAGAACCGTAGCGGGAATGGCCTGGGCCGCGCCCGCAGCCAAGGGCGCTTCACCGGTCTGCAAGCGCCACAGTCCGGCGTATTGTCCCGACTGCGCCAACAGCGACTCGTGCGATCCAGATTCGACGATCTGCCCGCCTTCCAGCACGTAGATCAGGTGGGCGCGGCGCACGGTAGAAAGCCGATGCGCGATGATCAAGCTGGTGCGACCGACGACCAGCCGATCGAGCGAGCGCTGGATGGCGGCCTCGGTCTCGTTGTCGACCGCGCTCGTGGCCTCGTCCAACACCAAAATCGGCGGGTCCTTCAGGATGGCCCGGGCCAAGGCAATGCGCTGGCGTTGACCGCCAGACAACTTCTGCCCGCGTTCACCGACCCCCGTGTCGTAGCCGTTGGGCAGCGCGATGATGAATTCATGCGCTTCGGCAGCGACGGCAGCGGCGATCACGTCCTCACGTTTGGCGGAAATCTGTCCGTAAGCGATGTTCTCTGCGACGCTGGCGTCCGCCAGGAAGCTATCTTGCGCGACGTAGCCGATGGCACGCCGCAGGTCTTGCAAGGAAAACTCGGAGATGGGCGAGCCATCGAGCAGGATCGAGCCTTTTTGCGCTTCGTAGAAGCGTAAGAGCAGCTTGACCAGCGTGCTCTTACCGCTGCCCGTGCTGCCCACGAACGCGATCGTCTGCCCGGCCTCGATCCGAAGCGAGACGTTGCTCAACGTAGGCCGTTCGGCGTACGCAAAGCTGACGCGATCGAAGACCAACTCGCCGCGCACGCTCCTGGCATCGAGCGCCTTGCCCTCGTAAGCGATGGCTATCGGCGTCTCGAGCAGATTCATCACCCGCCCCACCGACGCCATCGAGCGCTGGTAGAGGTCCGTCATGTCGGCTAGCCGGGTCATCGGCCAGAGCAAACGCTGTGTGAGGTAGACCAGCACCGAGTAGCTGCCGACTCCGATCTCGGAGCGCAGAGCCAGGAAACCGCCGTAGAGCAGCGTCACCGTGAAGCCGGCCAGGACGGCCATGCGGATGATCGGGGTGATTGCGGCCGAGAAGCGGATGGCCGAGGAATTGGCGGCCCGGTATTCGCTCGACGCGGCGCGCACGTGTTTGGCCTCGAAATCCTCGGCGGTGTAGGCCTTGATCGTGGCGATGCCGAGCAGATTGTTGTTCAGACGCGAATTGAGCGAACCCGCGGTGTCTCGCACTAGAGCATAGCGAGAGGCGAGCCGGGCTTGAAACCAGAATGCGCCATAGACGATCAACGGGATCGGAATCAGCGCCAATACGGCGACCTTCGTCGTCAGCCCAAAGAAGACCGCACCGACCAGGAGAGAGCCGGTGACGACCTGGATCAGATCATTGGCTCCGCCGTTCAGAAAACGCTCCATCTGGTTGATGTCGTCGTTCAGGATTGACATCAAATTGCCTGTACGCCGCTGCTCGAACCACGCGAGCTCGAGCCGTTGCACATGTCGATAGGCCTCCATGCGCAAGTCGTGCTGCAGGTTCTGAGCCAGGTTCCGCCAGCGCAGCGCGTACAGGTATTCGAACAGCGACTCGCAAATCCAGATTGAGGCGGTCAGCGCGGCCAGGAGCAGCAGCTGATCGCGCGGTTCAGTGATGCCTGCGCGGCCCAAGAATGAAGACTTCTTACTGACCACGACATCGACTGCCATGCCGATTAGAACTTCCGGCAGTACGTCGAAAATCTTGTTCAGAACCGAAAATAGCGAAGCTATCAGCACCTGACGGCGATAGGGCCGGGCATGCTGGAATAGGCGGCGTAGCGGATGTGACATCGGAGAGCGCGAGCTTACACCGACCCGTTATCCTCGTGCGCCACGGCTGCGATTATCTCACGCACTCGAGCGGTCGGCGGCGGGCGTCGACGAGGGCCGCCGCGCGTGCAGCAAGCGCAGCGCGCCGCGTAGCCACTGCCTGAGTGCGGTGAACTTCCAGAGCGATCGGGAAAAACGCGCTCGCCGTGCGGCAGCTGGGCGCGCATCGATGGTGCCCAAGGTACAGTCACACATCAGCGCAGGTTAACATGCGTGCGTCTATTATAAAAGACCAGAATGGCCAGTGCAATTTCGCTTGGCGCAAAAGTCGGCCCAGCGCGTCAGGCGCTGGACCGGAAAAGGCGCGTTCACCCTCAAAGATCGGCGTATTGCGGCTCGTCCGCGATCAGCACGCGATCGAGCAGGCGAGGGAAGTCGCCGTAGTTGCGGACTGCGATGTGCACCGCCGCGCGGTTGTCCCAGAACGCAATCGATCCCGGGCGCCACGAGAAGCGAACCTGGTACTCGGGCCTCTGGTATTGGGCCAGGACCAGATTCAAAATCTCGCGTCCCTCGGCCAAGTCGACGCCGATGATGTGCGGCCTTTGGGTGAAGTTGACCCACAAGATCTTCTTGCCGGTCTCGCGGTGTGCTTTCACCACCGGGTGAGCGACGATCGGATAGTCGTGTCCGACCCGCTGCAGCGCGGAGCGGAAGTCGTGCGTCACATGAAGATCGGCAAGGCGGTTTTTCACGTCCTCGGAAAGCCCGTCGTAGGCCGCTCCGGCGTCGACCCAAATCGTGTCTCCGCCGACTTCTGGCAGGTGCACGGCGCGCAGGACGGCTCCCCAGGTCGGCACCAGACGCCAGCTGGTATCGGTGTGATAGCCACCTTCGACCGTCGTTGGGTCTTTGACGCGCTCGTACTTGGCGAAATCTGCCGCCGAAATCTTGTGGATATTGGCGATCTTCTCGTCGCGTTTGGTGTTCGGATGGACGTACAACTTGCCGAAGCGCGCGGCGAACGCGGCGTGCTGGTCGGTGTTCAGTTCTTGATCGCGGAAAAATACCACCTTGTACTCGAGTAACGTGCGCTTGATTTCGTCGCGCACGGCATCCGAGATCGGTTGCCTCAGATCGATGCCGCTGATCTCGGCGCCGATCGTGGGCTCCAGGGGGCGGATGCTGAGCTCCGCTTCGGGGTTTACGAAACGCTTCAGTTGCAATGCTGTGCTCATGGCTGTGCCCTTTCGATGTGTTCGTTGGTCGCTGTTCTTCCGTCTCGAGCAGAGTTTGGCCTGGCAGGCGTCACAGGTTGACGCTCAGGCGCGCGTAGTAAAAGCCGCCGCTCAGGCCGAACGGTGCAAAGTTGCCGTAGACACCGGAGCCGTCGAGCGCGATCGCCCCCTTCTTGTCGGGGTACACGTTGAACACGTTGTACGCGCCCAGCGCGAGTGACACGTTGTCGGTCAGATCGTATGCGACATCGATATCGGCCACTGCTTTGGGCCCGAACACGACGTCGAAGCCGGGGGTGGTGCTGGCCTCGGTGTATTTGCCGTAGCGGGTGAGGCGCACGGTGTTGTGCAGGCGCCAGATGTGCCAATTGGCCGTCAGGATCATTTTGTCTCGGGGCGTGCCACGCACCAAATCGATCTGCCCTTGGCGACCGAAGAGCACGACGTCGAGGGCCGCGAGTTCGGGAGGATTCTCGGCCACGCGCGTGATGGTAGACTTCGCATAACTGTAAGCAAAGCTCGGCTTGAACGTGCCGAGCTTGTCGTGGCGTAGGGTGTAGTCGGCGACGATATCGACGCCTTGGGTGCGGGTATCGACCCCGTTGATGAAGAACTGCGCGCTGTCCACGCCGGTGATGCCGGAAGCGTTCAGGATATCTGCTACGGCGGTCCCGCCGTTGTTGGCCGTGCCCAGGAAGTCCGTCTTGACGATGCGGTCTTTGATGCTCAGGTGATAGGCGTCGACCGTGATGTGGAGCGCGCGGGCCAGCTCATAGGTCAGACCAGCGCTCAAATTGAATGATTTCTCCGGCTTGAGCGGCTCGGCGCCGAGCGCGATGGCCGCCGCGTTGTCGACGGCTAGGAACTTGGAAGTCGTGCGGATCCGCTCGCCTTCGATGATCGTGGCCGTGTTCTGGGTGGTCGAGAAGCCGGTCTGTGCCAGGGACGGAGCACGAAAGCCGTTGTTGATGCCGCCGCGGATCGCCACACCCGGCAAAAACTCCCAGCGCGTCGACAGTTTGCCGCTCACTGTGTTGCCTGCGCTGTCGTCGTAGTGCTCGACACGGCCGGCGATGCCCGTGAACCACTTTTTGGTCGGGTTGGTCGAGAGATCGACGTACGCGGCTACGTTGTTGCGGTCCAGGCCGCGCGCATCCGCGGGCGAAGTTCCGGTGAACGAGACCAAGCCGGGGGACGGTGTCTTGCCGCCAAAATTCGCACGGAACGGATCGGTCCCCGTGGGCACGATGTAACCACCGTCTCGATAGCTGTCGGCGTCGCCGGAAACGTTCTTGAAGCGCTCGTAGCGGTGCTCGAGACCGCCAGACACCGTGAGCGGTTCCGCGGCTCCAATGTTGAAAGGACGACTCAGATCGAGATTGTTGATCCACAGATCCTGAATCTGTCGACCCATCACGAACGAGGTCGGACTAGTGGGTCCGAGCGAAGGGTTGAGCGTGTTGACCGCGCCCAACTTGGCGTTGTCGCGACCATAGCCAGTGCTCAGATCCCAATCCCACTTCGCGAGCGTGCCGCGTGCACCGAGGGCGCCTTGACCGTCCCACTCCCAGATGCGTCGATAGGCTTGGAATCCGTTCGGATAGATCTCGGGCAGCGAGGCGATGTTATTGGCTGAGAAGGCACCGCGAGCGTCTTTGACGTCGCGGTAGGCAAGGGTCGAGAAGCTGTAAAGTGTCAGCTCCGGCGTGATGGGGAGCTCGGCGTTGTAAGCGCCGGCGATCACGATGTCGCGGTTGGAGCGGCCATAGCCACCCGCGTAGACCGTGCCCTTCTTCGCGGCCTCTCGCGGATCCTCCTGACCGTTGAGCGTCGGATAGTAAGGATTGGGCTTGCCCGCAAACGGATCGGGGTATGGGTCGGCCGATGAGGTAGCGGCGTCGTGGTACTTGGCCTCGGCCGACAAGCGCACGAAGCCGCCTTGCTTGCCGAGCGGAATGCCGTAGCTCAGGGTCTGCTGCACGAGCGGCGCGCCGTGCTCGTAGGTTTGACCAATGGTCTGCGTGAATTTCAAGCCCTCGGGCTCTTTGTCCAGAATGATGTTCATCACGCCGGCGATAGCGTCGGAGCCGTATTGCGCGGCCGCGCCGTCGCGCAGAATCTCGATGTGCCCGACCGCGGCGGCGGGAATCAAATCCAGATCGATGGGCGTGCTTCCGCCGGAGACCCGTGAAAGATTGTTGATCAACGCTGTCGTGTGGCGACGCTTGCCATTGACCAATACCAGTAAATAGTCGCCCGATACCCCACGGTAAGAGTAGGGCCGCACGCTGGCGGAAGTTCCGCCGCCGCCGAGTGCCGGCATGGTCAGCGCGGGAACCAGCGCGCCGAGCGTCTCTTTGAGACCAACATGGCCCGTGGCCTCGAGTTCTTCGTGGCCAATCACGTCGATCGGCGAAGGGCTGTTGGCAACCGTCCGCGGGCGATTGCCGCGCACACCAGTGACCACGACTCCGCCGAGGTCATTCGCTTGGTCCTGGGGACTTACTTCGGTTGCCTCGGCTGTGACAGCTGGTGGTTCCACCGGTGCCGCATCAGGTGCAGGTGCAGGCGCAGCAGGTGTCGCTTCGGCGGGTGCTTCGG
>DATEPG010000145.1:0-42466 GCA_035273265.1 Polyangiaceae bacterium | reverse complement strand
TGCAACGGAGAGGTGCATGAGGCGTCAGAAGTGGGGACAGGCTTCGTGTAGGTCAGCGTCACGGTCCAGTCCGCCGGCAGGTCCTTCGAGAAAAGGACGAAGGCAAACTTCCCCGCCGGGGCTGGGCCGGTGCTCTGGATTGGCTTCGCCGTCGTGCCGTCCTCGAAGACCGGCGACAAGTTCGCGTCGTAGAACACGAGATCGACGTCGGCTGAGCCCGTCCAGTCCGCGTTCAGAGTGAGCGTCCCGCCGGCGGCGGCGACGGTGAACACGAAGCCGTCGAAGTCGCCCGTGTACATCGCTCCGTCGTTGCCCCCGGTCGAGAGCTTTCCCTTCAGCACGATCGTCTTCGATACGTCGAAGGTGCCCAGGTCCTGTAAGCCCGTCAGGGTCGGGCCATTGTTCGGCTCCGATTCGCTGACCTGGACCGACTGTGGGCCACTACCGCCGCGGCCGCCTTGGCTGCCCGGCCCGCGGCCCTCATCAACATCGCCTCCGAGCCCGGCGCTAGCGCCACCGTCCCCCATGCCCGACACGCCGCCCTCCTCGCCAACGCCTCCGACTCCTGCGCTATCACTATCACCACCGCTCGCGGTCGGTCCGCCTGCGCTCCCGCGACCACCCGTACCCGTCGAAGCCGAGCCGCCAGCTCCCGAGGCGCCCGGATCGTTTCTGCCACCACCACCCGAGCAGCAGAGCACGGTCATCAGCGGGAGGGCCCCGCAAAATAGCATTTTCATTGGAGTAATCTGTACACAATGCATTCTGCCTCTTCAATGAGTGATTTGCCGGCGCTCGACCGCGAATCACTCGACCTCGCCCGCCTGCAAGACTGGAAAGTTGTAAAGACTAGCGCGCGAAAGCTCGCCTATTGAAAATCGCGTCAACGCGCTAACTCGTAATTGGCGCCGACATCACTCTTCGGTCGACGCGCTCTGGGAGTGGCAAATCAGCATGGTGCATTTGAACCGAAGGATCCTGCTACGCGGTCTGGGTGGGGCCGTCGTGACTGCGCCGTTCCTCGGCTCGCTTTTCGCGCGTCCGCTGAGAGCAGATGCGACGCCCGCTCCGAAGCGAACAATCGTGATGTTCACGCACCACGGCTGCATCACCAACCACTGGTTTCCGCTGAAACTCGAGGGCGACCTCACGACGGAGGATTTGACCCGAACCACGCTCGCCCCGCTCGCACAGTTCGCCAAGAAGCTGCTGATGCCGCGCGGCATTCGCAGCATGAACGAGTGGACGGCGAACAACAAGGGCGCTGGCCAGGGACGCGGACAGGGAGCCGACGTTCACATGCAGGTGGTCGGGTCGGCGCTCACCTGCCAACCTGTCAGTCCGAATAGCAATGAGCCGTTCGGCTTCAACAAGTGGGTCAGAATCTCGCCCATGCCCGTTGGCCCCTCACTGGATCACGTGATGGCCCAACAACTGAGTCCGCTTGGAACACCGCTGCTCCTGAACACGACCGGGCAAGTCAGAGAAGCGGCGACGACGGCAATCTCCTACTCGGAGGCGGGCAAAGGTTACTCGGCGTTGAACGCGACTCAGGCATTCGCCAAGCTCACGAATCTATTCCAACCGAATGCACCGCTGAACGAAGGCACTTGGGCCGTCGCCAAGGGCAAAGCCATCGCCGACATCGTGAAGGGCGATCTGAGTCGACTCATGGCTCAGAACATGAGCAAGGCAGACAAGGAAAAGCTCGCCGCGTGGGTCGAACTCGCCAACGAGGTCGGACGCGGCTTGGTCTCGGTCGCCCAGTGCAGCCAAGACACCGCGACGCGGCTCGGTGCCTCGAACCAATTGGCGGGCGGTTCGGGTGACGTGCTGACCCGCAAAGTCACGAGCACCCTCGACAATGCCGACCTCTACTCGGCGATCGCTACACTCACGGCGGCCTGCAACGCCAATCCCGTGATCGTCTTGAAGTATCCGGGCGTCTTCGTCTTCTCCGGGCTGGGCATCCAAAAAGATTCCAGCGGACTCGCACACCGAGTTGGCGACGCATCGATGGCAGGGCCCTGCCTGCCGGACGTGGTGCAGACGTTGTTGAGGATCGACGGTTACTACGCGCAAAAGTTCGCCAACCTCGTCAAAATGCTGGACGACATTGGCGAAGCGGAAGGGACGCTCCTCGACAATACGATCGCCGTTTGGTTGAATGAAAATTCGGACGGCTGCGCCCACAACCTGAACAACATGCCCATCATCCAAGCCGGTAGCGGCGGTGGCTATTTCAAGACCGGCAAGATCGTTGACCTCGATCCCGACTCGGGGGCAACCGCCCAAGACATGCTCGGACGCAGCCTTTCTCAATGCGTCGAAGGCACGGCCGATATGGCCGATGGCGTGCGTCAAGGCACGGGCACGGACCCACGCTTTGGCAACGCGCCAGTGAACAAATACTTCTGCAACATCATGAACGCCATGGGCATCAAAGCCGATGCCAACGGTTATCCGGCCAAAGATGGTACGAATAGCGAGGTGACCCGCTACGGGTATTCCGACAAGACCGAAGACTTCGCGGGCGGTGTCGGCGCGGTCGAAGGCGCCACCATTCACGATCCGGGAGGATTCACGGCGCTCCAAGCTTGAGGGCCGTCCGTCTACGTCGCGTGAATCGAATTCGATCGCTCGGCGCGCTGCTACTCGAGAGCTGGACGCTGAAGCTGCCGTTGCCATCTCTCGAGTGCCTGAGCGCGAACGAAGATGCCGCTCGCGTCGGCCATGCCGCTCAGCTTGCCCTGAGTCATGAGTACGTTCTGTGGCCGCTCGGCGCCGGGGGGCAGGCTGAACACTGCCTTGGCGCCGCCAAGATAAAGGGTGGCTCCAGATGCGATCAGCCTGCCAGAATCCTCGCCGCGCGGCGTTTGAGTAGTGCCCAGCAGTGGCGCCTGATCGATCTCTGTTCCGCCGGAGGACCAGTAGGAGGACCAGTAGACCGAGTTGGCGTCGAGCAGGAGGTTGAGGCTGGCACCGAGCAGGCTCTTGCCGTGCGTGAGCGGATTCATCCCGTTCAGGTCGATGCTCTGCACGTCCGAGTCGTTCGGCTGCGCATTGGCTAGAAAGTAAGCGCGCGAGTCGTTGAGTGCGAGCGGATACGCCGGGCGTGACCAGCTGTCCAGAAGCGTGGTCACTGTCCCGCCACCCTTCGCGATCATTTTCAAGCGAGAATGACTCGGCGCTGCTCGAGCCACCGCTGCTCAGGCCAGCGAGTCCCCCCTACATGCCTGCGAGGAGTCGCCACTCGGCGCGCTCGCCGTGAGTCTTCGAGCTGCCGCCCGGGACCAAGTAGCTTGTCGTCCCGTCACTTCCGAGACCAGTCAGCACGAAGGGCACTCGAATGTCGACGGCGCCGGCGGTAGTCGTGCCGTCGGTTCGGCCGATGGTCCACGTGAATGCCGTCCGCGTAGCCCCTCCGGGACCGATGTACCAGGCCTTGCCGTTGGTGACGACCGAGGCCTTGAGTTGGATGCGATCGCCGAAGGCGAGTCGCCCGTTCGGGGACGTGGTGTTGAGGCGAATGATCTGGATGCGGGCGGCATTGCGGACCGCGGTGTCGCCTTTGATCTCCATGTCCGTCGATTGCCGCTTCGTGCCCAGGTAGTTGAAGACCTTCGTCGAATGGTTCCAGAGCGCATAGTACCCGTTGCCGAAGGTGCCTCGCCCGCCGTAGAGCATCCGGATGCCTTCGCGATCGAGCGGGCTCAAGACGTGCTTCCAGCCAGCACAATAGTTCATCACGGAGTCGGTATCGTAGGTCCAGAACGTGTCTCCGTAGCTGCCCTGTTCCCTATCGCACGGGCTGTCCGAGCGATTCTGCTCGTGCGCGAGACCGAGAGCATGGCCGAATTCGTGAACCGCGGTGTCTCGAATGCAGTTTTCACGCACTGCCTCCCCACCGGTGGAACAAGAGCTGCTCCAGTTTTTGAACGTGAAGTTCAAAATCATCTTATCCATGGTCGAGCCCAGGCCTCCGGTCACCCGCGCTCCTTCGTCCGCGATGTGGATCTTGATGTTCTCCGTGATGCCACCAATGATGGTTATGTCGTGACCCGTCGATCGACACGACCCGAATCCTTTGAAGTCGATTTTCGTCGCGGCGCCCCAGGAACTCAGGACTGCATCTTTCACCCACCCGCGCTCCTTCGTCCGCCCCACCTCGTTGTCGAAGCACACACCGATCGTGGTTCGCTCTGAATGCCGTGGTGAAGGCCACAGCTTGTTGGTCGAGGCGTAAATCTCTTCGCTGGTTTCGTCGTACTCCGATCCGATTTCCGCGCTGCAAGCCCCCAGCGTGCTCGCCACGAGTGCCAGCCCAATCATGCTCTTGTTCATCGACCATCTCCTCATGAGTCCGCGAAGTGCGGGACGGAGCGCCATGAGCAAGAAGCAGTCCAGAGCTCGAATCCTCGCCTTCTCGCAGGGATACCGCTCACGATTCGGGGGCGAGCACGGTCGCTACGCAAACTGGGTACGCTTCGTGTGTAAGCAACTTCGACCTCTAGCTCGCACTCAATCGTCGAACTTGCGCAGCGAAGGCGCGCCGCCCAAAAGACCGAGCGATGCAGCCACACACCAAATTGCTCGTGTCGACGTCCAGCGAATTCGCTGGTTGCGATTACGGTGTTGGTTTTTGCATTACGTCTGTTGCATCCCGCGCCGGGCAGGAGACTATAGCTAGTCGCACACTTCCCGAGCGACCAAGGTCGCCTGCTTCTTCGCCGACTTCCTGCCGAGAACGCCGAATGAACCTACGACGTGCCACCGCCATCGGCTTTCTAGCCAGCCTCGTGCTCGCCTGTACCAGCGGCGAAAGCGGCCCCAGCGCTCCCGCGGGAACCGCGCCGCCGGCCGGCACCAACCCGATGCCGGTGCCCACGGCGGGCGCGTCGCTCCCGTACACGCCAGCGCAACCCTCGACAGCGGGGCTGCCGGCGCGCACGTGGCTCTTGACCCCCGAGCAGTATGCGCGCGCGGTGCAAGCGCTGCTCGGCGTGGCGCCGGACATTTCCGGCTTCGACTCCATCCCCGACACGGGTGTCTACCCGAACATGTCTGCCAGCGGTGTCGTGCGCGTCAACCAAGCAATGCAGTACGCGAGCAGCGCCGAAGCGGTGACCAACGCGCTCACGGACGCGCAGTTGCGCGCGCTCGTGCCCTGCGGCAAGCTCGAAACCAGCTGCAAGAATGAGTTCTTGGCAGCGAGCGCGCGCAAGGCATTTCGCCGTCCGCCGAGCGCCGAAGACAGCGCCCAATACGGCGAGATTTTCGATCTGGCCGCTGCTTCCGGCGACCTGGCGCTCGCGTTTCGGTCGGTCCTGCGCGCGGTCCTGACCTCGCCTTACTTTCTCTATCGAACCGAGATTGGCGCCGCCGCGGATGAAAAGGTCGCGAGCTTCAACCTGACCGGTCCCGAAGTTGCGAGCTTGCTCGCGTTCAGCACCATCGGGGGTCCGCCGGACGAGGCATTGCTGAGCGCCGCCGAGCGCGGCGAACTCGCAGACGCGGGGCGCCTCAAGATGCACATCACGTCGCTCCTGAGCCGCCCAGAGGCTGCCGACCATTTCGCGAAGTTCTTGTCTGAATGGCTGCGCCTCCATCATTTCGAAGAAGTGGAGAAGTTCGAGAGCGTGTTTCCCGGTTTCGCCGGCGTGAAGGAGGCGATGTTCGCGGAGGCCCGCGGGTTTCTGACGCAAAACGGCGGCATGCAGGGCACCTTGTCCGGCCTACTCACGACCCCGGTCAGCAATGCCTCTTCCGCGCTCCTGGCTTTTTACGAGAGCGACGCTTCGAGCGTCCGCGGGACGCAGCGCATCGGCCTGCTCTCGCTCGGCGCGGTGCTGTCGAAAACGGCCAAGCAATACCTCACTTCGCCGACTCTACGCGGGCTGTTCATTCGTGATCAGCTGCTCTGCCAGCACATCACCTTACCCGAGAATTTCACGCCACCGCCGATCGAGGCCGCCGAGGCGCGCATGGCGCCCAAGACCACGCGCGAGCTGTATGACCAGCACGCAAACAGCCCCGTCTGCGCCAAGTGCCATACCCTGATCGACCCGCTGGGATATGCGCTCGAAGGCTTCGACGGCGCGGGCCGCATCCGCGCCACCGAGATTTACCAGAGCCCATCGTTCAACGCGCCGTCGGCCGGTCCAGCGCCGGTGATCACGAGCGGCGCGCTGGTCGGCACTGATGTCGATCGCGCCTTTGGCTCCTACGTCGAGCTGGCACAGGCGCTTTCCGAAAGCTCTTGGGTCAAGGAGTGCGTGGCGAGACAGGCGTTCCGCTACTACTTCGGCCAGCTCGAGCCTGACCGCGGCAATCCGGCGGTCGTGCAGGGTACCCAGGCCTTGCTCGCCAAAGGCACGCTGGGCGATCTGGTCACGAGCTTACTCAGCTCTCCCAGCACGCTCTCGCGCGTGCGCTGACTCGAGCGTTAGTCCCGAAACGACGGCCACAGGAATAGGCAATATCGACCATGCCGAAGCGCTTCGAAATCACTCGCAGAGATCTGCTCCGGACCGCGGCGGGAGCCGTCTTTCTGGCTCCTCTGCTGCGCCTACGTGAGGTCAACGCGCAGAGCGTCACCCCCAAACGCCTGGTGCTGATGTTCTCGCCGGACTCGCATACCCCGGAGTGGTGGCCCACCGGCAGCGGGGCGAGCTTCCAGTTGCAGGAGCCGCTCGCGGATTTCAAAGGTTTGGAAAGCCAGCTGTTGTTTCTGCGCCGCCTCGACCATGCGTGGACATACGACAACCATCACGAGGCAGGCATGGCGCAGCTGTTCACGGGCGCGCGCTTCTTCGACGACGCAACTCACCAGGCCAACGGGCCCTCCATCGATCAAATCCTGCTCAAGGACGCCGGCATCCGCGCCGGCACGCCGATCGCCAGCATCCATTTGTGCGCCGCCGATCGTGGTCTCGCGGACAAGCGACACATCATCTCCTACAGCGGGCCCGGTCAGCCGATGGTCCACATCCCCGACCCCAGCAAAGCCTTCAACCAGATCTTCAGCGGTGTCAGCTTCGGCGCGACGCCCGCGCCGACGACGCCGGTTCCGGGCCCGAACCCCCCGATGCCGGATCCGGTCGCCGAAGCGAAGCGCCAGATCGCGCGCCGCATTCAGCAAGTAAACACGGCCGAGCTCAAGTCAATCCAGCGTTTCTTGGGCCAAGTCGAACGCGAGAAGCTCGAACGACATGTCGAAGCGCTGTTCGAACTGGAGAAACGAATTGCCGACGTGCCGGCGGGCATGGGCGGCGGGTCCGGCACGCCGACTACGCCCGGCGTGTGTGAGAAGCCCATCACCACCGGCTTCAGCAATAGCCTCAACAACGCCACCAGCATCACTCGTTGGGCGCAAATTCAGGCCGACATCCTGGTCAGCGCCTTCAGCTGCGACCGCACACGGGTCGCCGATTACAGCTTCAGCTTCTCCGGCGGCCACCACGAGGGGCTGCTCGGCTTCAGCCAGAGCTGGCACGACATCGTAGCGCACGTCAGCAAGACGGACGACTCCGTGTCTGTCGACGGCAAGGCCATGACCACGCGAGAGGCCTTCGTGAAGTTCGATCGCTTCTGGGCGGGACACATGGCCTACCTCGCCAAGCGCCTGGCCTCCATTAAAGAAGGCGATGGCAGCATGCTCGACAACACGATCATGATTTGGGGCGTCGAGAGTGGGACCAACCACAACCACAGCCCGCGAGACATGCAATACCTGGTGATCGGCGGCAAGAACCTGGGCGTCAACGTCGGCAACTACATCAACAACACCACCGCACAGAGCGCCAACAAGCTCCTGACCTCGGTGATGAACGCGCTCGGTCACCCGGCGACCGGCATCGGCATCGAGCCCAATTGCGGGCCCCTGTCCGGCTTCTCGGTTTGACGGCGCCGAGCGGATCGACTGCTACGGCTGCGCGATCGGCTTCGGCACCTGATCAATCGTCAGGTAGCCCGGCAGTTCTTCGATGCGCTCGATCCAGGACCGAATCGCGGCGTATGGCTCTAGACTGAAGCCCCCCTCCTCTGCGCAGTGGGTGTAGGCGAACAGCGCGATGTCGGCGATGGTGTAGCTGTCGCCGACCAAGAACGTGTAGTCGTGCAGGCGTTCTTCCAAGATTGACAGGGCGCGGTTACCAGCGAGATGCCAGGCCTGGAATTCTTCGGGCCGCGTCGCAACCACGTCTGGGAAGGTTCGCCGAAAGCGAGCGCGGCCGATCACCGGGGCGACGTTGCTCTGTTCGAAGCAGAGCCATTCGAGCACGCGCGTTCGCGCCAATCCGGGTGCCGGCAGCAGCGGCGTGCCTTCGGCCAGGTGCATCAGGATCGCGCTCGACTCGCGCAGGCACGTGCCATCCGGCAGCTCCAGGGTCGGGACCTGGCCAGTCGGATTCTTGGCGTAGAACCAGGCTTGCTTGGTGCCACCCGCAATGATGTCGAGAGCTCGAGTTTCGAAGTCGACGCCGAGCTGGCTGAGCAGCAAGCGGACCTTGTAGCAATTGCCGGAGAACAGGTAATCGTAGAGGATCGGCTTGCCGCTCATGGCTACGCTCTGCTCTCGTAGTCGACCATGCGTACGCCGCGTTTGGCCTTCTCGGCTTCGGTAGCGGCGCGCAGTTTTTCGTACAGGGCGACGACGTCGGTCTTGATTTCTCGGACGTGCAGCTCGGGCGTCGATTTGTCGAAGGTCTTGAGCAGCAGGTTGCCGGTGCCCAGCATGCGCTGACCAAACGGGCGATCCACCGTGTAGTCGGCGATTCGGTACAGGTCGATTTGTTCGAGGCGCTTCGAGAGCACGCCCGTCTCGACCACGATTCGCCGCGTGGTCACGCGATACAGCTTCGAGCTGCGATGCCACCAGCGCGGGATGAGCCACAGTCCGAGCGTGACGATCGCGAGCAGCAGCACGGAGACGCTGGGCACCAGGGCGCGGTGGCCTTCGAAAAGGACGACCTCGCCCGAGTGATCGCTGTCCGTGCCCGACACCACGCCTGGCTCCGCCGCCCTCGCACCGCTCACGCTTGGAGCAGCCGCTTGAGCTCTTCTTTGATGATCGTCTCGGCCAGCGTGGGCACGACCTCCCACACGACTTGCTCGACCACCTCGCGCGACAGCGAAAGCACGGCTTCCACCTGCGCGTTGCTCAAGCCCAATCCACCCAGCTTGCCGGCAAAATCAGCAGGCAACGCGCTGGACGCGACGGGCGCGGCCGAGGCGAGGGGCGCGGATTTGGCAGCAGGGGCCGCGGCGGCAACCGGTGACGAACCGACCTCGAGCGTGGGTGCGCTGGTGATGGTCGGTCGCACGTTGGCGACGGCCTGCACTGGCGCGACTTGAGCCGGAGCAGGTGACGCCGGAACGATCGGAGTCGCCCCATAGGCCAAGGTTTGAACCCGCGGGCGACCGATTCCGACGTCCGCCACCTTCGCCGCGGTCGAGGGCATCGCGACCGGCGCGGGCGCGACCGCGGTCATCACCGGCGCGCTGGCCGCGCGACGGGCGATCGTGATCACCTTCTCGAGCAGCTGCTGGGTGTCGAATGGTTTGTCGACGAAGTCATCGGCGCCGACGGCCGTGCCCCGAGCGCGATCGTAGGGCTGCTGTTTGCTCGACAGCATCACGACGGCGACGTTGGGCGAGGCTGCCTTGATCTTTTGGCACAGCTCGTAGCCGCCCGAGTTGTCGAGGCCAGCGTCGACCAGCGCAACCTGCGGGTTCTCCCCGAGCTTGCTCAGCGCCTCGTCCGCGCTTTCGCAGAGAACAGTCCGAAAATCTTCGCCCGCGAAGGTGATTTCAAGCACCTTGCGCATGGTCTTGCTGTCATCGACAGCCAACAACGTGGTGGTCACGGAGTCCTCCGGTGTGACGTATGGACGAACCCGGATCATCGGGTTCCACCCAAAAACTGTCAAGGATTTCGCTAAGCTTGCCTTCGCTTCGCTATATAAGTCGGGTTTCTGGGCGGATTTATCGGTCCCGGCCGGCGGCATCCGTCAGCGCAACATGAACCAGTCCACGTCGGGCGTGAGCTCGAGGTGGAAGTGGTTCTTGTGGGCCGGATTGTAGTTGGGGGTCAGGATGCTGTTGAAGATGTGCGCCGCGGAGGCCGCGCACACTAGCTCGTGGAGCTCGCGGGCCTCCGGACAGTCGGGATTCGGCGGGGGTGCGGCCGGGACGCACTGGGTGACGCCCAGTTTGCCATGGAAGTGCTCCAGCACGTTCAAGACTTCGCCGTTGTCTTTTCGGAGCTCGCGCACGTCGATGGCCAGCGCGCCTTGGTGGCGGCGCGCGACCTCGGACATCGGCCAGCTCTTGGCCGGCGGACGCCAGGCCGAAAATAGCCGCACCTCCGCGATCGAGTGCGCGCGCAGGGTTTCGCTGAAATCGTCGAGCGAGAGCACGAGCCGACAATCGAAGACTTCCCAGGGCACGTGGGCGCGTTCGCGGTCCGGGAAATCGGTGCGGTAGAGCACTCCCCCGACCTTGCCGGTCAGGCGAACCGGGATCTTTACGCCGCGCTTGGGTTCCTCGCGCGAATACGGAATGTGCCGCTCATCCAGGAGCGCGAGGCAGGCGGCCGGAGTGAGTTGACCATAGGCTTCAGCGCGTGAACCCGGCGCGCGGCTGAGCGGAACTGGCTTGCCGTGCTGGACACGGTGCGAGCCATGGTGGCGCGCCTTGGCCTTCGTCTTTGCCTTTGCCTTCACCTTCACGCTCACCTTGGCTTTCGGCTTCGCGGGCTGCGCCTGAGGCGCTCCCAACACGAGGATGCCGAACGCGGCGCTGAGGGACCAAAGGAGACTCACCGGGAGAGCCTGACCCGAAGCCGGCGAAAGGGCCAAATCTGGGCCCAAGTCGAGTGACGAATTGGGGAATGCCGTCACAATTTGACGAATCGAACGAAACAGCAAAGGATTCTCGCTAGATGTCGGTCAATCCGCCGCTCAGCAAACGGGCCCGCTCGGTGCTGTACGCGGTCGTCACGGAATTCATCGCCACCGCCGAGCCCGTGGGCAGTCGCACGCTCACGCGAAAATACGGCTTCTCGCTGTCTGCCGCGACGATCCGCAACGAGCTCGCCGATCTAGAAGACTCGGGCTACCTCGCCCAACCCCACACTTCCGCCGGGCGTGTGCCGACCGAAGCCGCGTATCGCATCTTCGTGGACGCACTGATGCAGGTGCGTGAGGTCTCTCAGATCGACGCGGCGCGCATCAAAGATCGCTTCGCCGATCTGACCGCGGATTCCGACATCTTGCGTGAGACCGGCAAGCTCTTGTCTGACTTGAGCGGCGCACCAGCCGTGCTCGTTCGTGCCCGGACCGAAACCCGAACCCTGCTCACGCTGCGCTTCATCCCCACCCGCCCCTTCGAACTGCTGAGCGTGATGGTGTTCTCCGACGGCACCGTCGAAAACCGCTTCATCCACGTGGAAAAGCCAGTCAGCGAGTACGAACTCGAGCGCGTGCACAACATGCTGAACGAGGTCGCCAAAGGCCGCACGCTGGCGGCCATCCGCGAGTATTTCGTGACCCACGTCACGAACCACGCTGACGAGATCGCCACCTTGCGTCAGCTCGGGGTGTCCTTGGTGCGGGCCGCCACGGACAACGCGACGCGCGGGGTGGACGTAGTGATTCAAGGCCAATCACGCCTGCTCGAGAGCCCGGAGTTCGGCAACGTGGAGCGCGTGCGCGAGCTCTTGTTCGCGCTCGAGGATCGCGAGCGTTTGCTGACACTGCTCGACCGAACGCTGAACTCGACGCACGTCAACGTGTTTCTCGGTGAAGAGGCCGAAGCGATGGTCGGCTTCCCGGTCAGTCTGGTGGCGGCGCCTTATCGGGAAGAAGGCGGCGAGGCAGGCGGCGCGGTCGGCGTGATCGGCCCGACGCGCATGGATTACCCGTTCGTCGTGCCGCTGGTCGGCGCCACCGCCAACGCGATGAGCGCGGTGATTGCTCGGCTGCGCGATCCCAAGCGCCAATCCAAGGGCGAGTAACAGCCCGCGAGTGACAGCGCGCGCCGGCCGCCCTATGATCGGCGGTTATGGCTCCCAGCACGCCCATCGACCAAGCGCTGACGTTCGCCGAAGCTGCCATGCACGAAGCCGCCCTGCGCACCAGCGCGGCGCTGCTGGAGCTGGATCCGCGCGCACCTTTGCGCTTGTTCGTCAGTGCCTGGATGCTTGGCGCGCTCGGCGAACCCGAGTGCGCCAAGCGCGGTCTGGAAGTGGCGGTCGAGCGCGCGGTCGACTCGGGAAATCTTCCGCTTTCGGTGGCTGCCGCCTTACGCCTGGGTGAGTTCGGCGGGGACGTCGCGGCCTCACTGGCCGCCATCGCCAAGGCCTTCGCCAAGGGCTCGCCACGTTTGCTCGACAAGCGCGGCGCGCCGCCAGGTCTGCCCGGCGTCAGCGCGGGTTTTTCGCCGCTACCCGACTCACTTTCGGGCACGGACTTGCTGGAACGAGCGGTGGCCATCGTCGACGCCAGTTTGGAAGTGTTCAAGGCGGATCGCCTCGAGAGCGCTCCGCCCAGACTATCGCCGCAGATCTTGTTCTCGTCACTCGACGAGAAAGGCCTGTACGCCATGATCGAGATCTTGGACGTGCGCGTCGTACCGCGCGGCGGTGTGTTGGTGGAAGAGGGGAGCACCGGCGACGAAGCTTTCTTCGTGGCACGTGGCGAACTCGACGTGCAAAAGGCCGCGAGCACGCCGGGCGCAGCGCCGATCGCCCTGGCGCGCCTGGGCAGTGGCGCATTGTTCGGCGAAATGGCGCTACTTTCGCGCGCACCGCGCACGGCCACGGTGCTCGCCGCGCTGCCCTGCATCGTGCTCGTCGCCAAGAAGGCCGCGCTCGATCGCGTCGTGGAGACTGCGCCGGGCGTCGGGCGCGCGTTCGCCGAGTTTTGTCGGCGGCGCATGCTCGAAAATTTGATGCGCAGCAACTTCATTCTGCGCGCTGCCAGCCCCGCCGAACGCCCGGCGCTGGTCGAGCGCTTCTCGATTCGCACCTTCGAAGCCGGCGACAAGCTCGTGGCTCAAGGCTCCAAACCCGAGGGCCTACACTTGATCGCGCTGGGTGAGGTCGCGGTCGTGCATCAGGACGAGAGCGACAGCACGATCGTCGCCAAGCTGGGCCCGGGTGAGGTCGTGGGTGAAGTGGCGCTCGTCTTGCGACGACCGGCGATCACCGATGTCGTCGCGCACCACCCGACGGTGACGCTGTTCCTAGCACGTGAACGCTTGCTGGAGCTGGTCAAGGCCCACCCCAAGGTGTTCATCGAACTGTACGAGTTGGCCGTGAAACGCGATGAAGAGACGAGCCACATGGCCACGGAAGAAGCCACCGAGACCGATGACTTCGTGATCGTCTGATCAGCGGCCCCCGCTACCAGAGCGCGAACCACTGCGCGCCGAAGCCGCCATCGAGCCGAGTAACCAGCAGCGATCCGGGTACACCGAGGGACTCGGAAAAGCTCTTGCCGACGCTGCTGCCAATCGCTTCACCGAGCAGCGCGCCGG
The DNA here is from genome assembly GCA_035273265.1 of Polyangiaceae bacterium. Lineage (GTDB taxonomy): Bacteria > Myxococcota_A > Polyangia > Polyangiales > Polyangiaceae > PMG-095. The sequence continues at coordinate 28,927 of DATEPG010000145.1, read as the reverse complement.
AAACGATGTCCGAGGCCCAGTGGTGATCGCCGAGCCACATCCCGCCAGCGACGCCGACAGCCAGCGGATAGCCCACGAACGACAGCAGACCGAGCTCCGGGTTCGAGGCGCGAAACGCCGCAGCTGCGGCGAACATCACCGCCGTGTGTCCGCTCGGCCAAGCGCCGACTCCCTGCTGAAATGGCGCGTAGTCACGCGCTCGCTCCGGTTGCTCGAGCCGATCGACCGCTTGGGGATCGCTGCCGCCGACCGGCCACTGGCGGCCGACGCTGACCTTCAACAGGCCGACTACGCCGTACGTCAGGAAGCCCGCTTGCAGCAGCGGTGCGAGCACGCGCTGCGTCGCGCACGAGCCCGCCGCTAGGCTGACGCCATAACCGACCATCAAACCCGCACCGAGGACGTACGGCGTCCACACGCTGACCGGCTCGAGCCGAGGCTTTCCGAACGAGTCGCGCTGCGCCACCAGCCGCGCGTCATGGTCGAGACCCGTCGCGAATCCGAAGGGCGCCACGATCGCCAGCGCCGTCAACGTGAGCGGCACTGGCCGCACGAAATTTTTCCCGCTGCTGGTCAGGCGCGACCACGGTTTCGTCTCCGAGCACGACGACTCGGCCTTTGCTGGCAGGGCCGTGGTCAGCGCCAGCAGCGCGGCGCCCAGCCCGAACACGCGGCCCAAAACCGCGGGCTGACGTCCACAACGACCTGCAAAGCGCATGTTCCACCGGCAGTATGTCCGGCTTCCGGACGATTTCCGCAGCTTTCCAGCCGGCATTGCCGCCCCATGCTTGACCGGACCTGAACCGAACGCTAAGCCGGGACCCCATGAAGAGCTCGTTTCGGTTTCTTAGTGTCGTGGTGTCCGCAGTCGCAGTGCTGCTCGGCAGCGCGCAGGCCCACGCTCAATCCAAAATCGCCGTCGTCGACACGCAGCGCGCGATCATGGAAACCGAGGATGGGCTCCGTGCTCAAGCCACGCTCAAGAAAGTCTTCGACAACAAACAGCGCGAACTCGACAAGAAGCAGGAAGATCTGCAGAAAGAGCGCGAAGACATCGAGAAGCAGCGCGACGTGCTGAGCAAGACCGCGCTCGCCAAGCGCGTCGATAAGTGGCAGCGCGAGATGATGGCGCTGCAAGGCGTGTTCGTCGATTACAACAAAGAGCTGCAGAAGAAGCAGGGCGAGCTCACGCAGCCGATCGTGCAGAAGATCATGGGCACGATTCGCCGCCTGGCCACCCAAGACGGCTTGGACTTGGTACTCGACAAGCAAGCGGCTCCCTACGTGCGCAGCGACTTGGACGTGACCGACCGCATCATCACCCTCTACAACCAGGGTTCGGGCGACGACGGTGCCAAGGCGAGCAAGAAGGACGGCGCCGCCACGGGCCCCGCGCCGGCACCTTTGGCGTTGCCGAACGCGACGCCGCCAGCAGCACTGGCCCCCGCTCCCAAGAAGTAATTTCGCAGAAAGCAGCTCGGACGCTCACGGCGGGGGGACTGCTGGATCATGGCTACGACCGCGAGAAAGAGCGTCAAACTCGAGATCGGTAAGATCCTCGAGATCTTGCCGCATCGTTATCCGTTCGTGCTGGTCGATCGCGTGACCGATCTGGTCGCTGGTCAGAACATTCGCGGTCACAAGATGGTGAGCGCGAATGAACCCTGGTGTCAGGGACACTTCCCCGATCGACCGATCATGCCCGGCGTCCTGATCATCGAAGCGCTGGCGCAGATCGGCGGCATCTTGGCGTACGCCTCGGAACCGTTCGATGCCTCGACCAGCCTGATGTATTTTCTGGGCATCGACAAAGCCAAGTTTCGTCACACCGTGACCCCCGGGGATCGCCTCGATTTGTACGTCGAGGTCATTCACCACCGCTCGAACGTCTGGAAATTGCGGGGAGAAGCGACGGTCGAGGGCACGCTCTGCGCTCAAGGAGAGCTCTTGGCGTCGATCGTCGACCGCGACGGTTAGGCGGAGCGCGACAACGTACCGCAGCGCGCTTGGGCGCTGGCAGTGATACCCACGCAGCTGCATGCCGACGCGCTCTCGCTTCATCCCGCTCGCCGCGATCACCGTCTGCTCGGCGCTGCTCGCCGCATGCGTCGCGACGCCGGACGATGTGGCCCAATTGGACGCCAATCGCGCGCTCGATCAGCGCTCGTCCCGCGGCTTGGTCGAAGCCACGGTAGCGCTCGATAACCCCCAGCTGGCACGCGGACCGAACGATTTCTCGATCGCACTGCGCGCGGCAAAAGGCGCATCCTCGCCGGTGCTGACCAGCGTCGATGCGTCGATGGTGGTGCACGGGCATCACGCCAGTGCCTCCAACATTCTCAGCGACGGTGAGATATTTCGCGCTGTGGGTTTGGACCTGTTCATGAGCGGCCGTTGGCAGATAGCGTTGGGCGTCGAACTCGACGATACGTCCGATCTCGTCGAGTTCGCGCTCGACGTACCATGAGCAGAATCACCTGCGTCCTGTTCACGGTGTTCGCGCTGTGGACGACGCGCGCAGCCGCCTGCTCGTGCAGCGGCCAAGGCCCCGCCAGCGCACTCACTCGGCTGGATCAAACCTACGGCGTGCGTTTGTCGCAGCGACTCGTGCTCGGGCAGGGTGCAGCCAATTCACACGGGCGATATCAAGCCTTCGCCGCCGACGAGCACGATCGCAGCCTGGAGTATGCGCTGCTCATGGCGTATCGCCTGCAACGTTTGGAGCTCGCCGCTACCGTTGGCTACGGCACACGCAGCGCTACGTTCTCGGAAGCGTCGGAGCGCAGCACCGGGCTTAGCGACACGCTGCTGCGCGCACGCTACGAGGCTGCGGAAGAACCCGAGCCCTGGCAGAGCGGGATGTATCCCTCGCTGGCCATGCTGGGCACGCTGCGCCTACCCACGGCGGCAGGCGAAGGCCTGGCCCCGCGCGGGCTCGGAACGTTCGAATTTGCACTCGGAGTCGCCGTCGAGCGCTCGTTTGCGCGGCTTTTCCGGGTTGGGATCTTGGCGGAGGTCGCCGGTCGCTTACCGGATACGACCCTCGGCGTCACTCGTCGCCTGGGCCCGCGCGCGAGCGCCGAATTCACGCTCTCCTACTTCGCGAGTCCGGACCTGGTGATCAGCGCGCTAGTCAGCACCCGCTGGGAGGGCAACGTCAACGTGCAGCAGCGCGAACAATACGGCACCGCCCAGCGCTTGACCGAGATCGGTGCGGCGATCTCTTTTCAACCGTGGACCAGTCCACTCCGCGCCGGCTTCTTCCAACGCTACGCGCCGGGCATCAACGGACTCAGCGCCAACACATTGCTGGGCCTGACCAGCGAATTTTGGATCGGCTACGTGCGCTAGCGCTTGCACCGATCCTCGGGAAGCGCGCCGGCAATTGACTGGGGCACGACTGCCAGCTCCTGAGCTCGACAACGCGACGGCAGCTTCGGATCGCGATCGCGTCTGAAGATTTGCAGTGTAGCCGCCGATCGGTACTCTCAGAAGAAAGCTGGCATTCGGATACCGCGCGCCTGAGCGGAGAGCAGCGGCATCGAAATGACAGCGCATGTCCGCGATTGTGCCATCATAGTCTCGCTCGCCGGAACCCATCCGATCCGGAGGCTGCTGTGATCACGCGCTGCAGGAGAGAGAATTTTCGATGAGGTCATTTTCAATGAAGTCACTAGGGCTCGTGGTCGCCATCGCCGCGATGCAAGTGGGCTGCGCCAGCGATAGCGGCCCGGACGTGCAGGGCAGCGGTGCACCTGGCTCGGCCGGCTTGGGCTCCGGCGGCAAGATCTCTTCCGGCGGAAGCACCAGCAGCGGCGGCAGCCCCGCCATCCCAACGGGTGGTACGACGGGCACGGCGGGCGCGGCGGGTGCGGTCGCGACGGGCGGTTCGGTCAATCCTAGCGCGGGTAGCGGCGGCGGCGGAGTCGTAGCAACAGGCGGAAACGGCAGCAGCGGCGGCCCAAGCGGCGGCAGCCCAGGCAGTGCTGGTTCGCCCGCCACCGGTAGCATCAACTGGGGCAAGGAAGAGAACCCCACTGCTCGCTGCACGGTCACGGGAACACTCCCCGGCTACGCCGACCTCAAGCCTGACGGCAAGCTGCCTGATCCGTTCACGAAGCTGGATGGCACTCGGATCAAGAACAAGAGTGAGTGGGCGTGCCGGCGCGAGGAGATCCTCAAACAACAGTTCAACTACGTTTATGGCGAAAAGCCGATCCCCGCCAAAGGCTCTGTTACGGGCACGGTGAGCACGAGCAAGATTTCCGTCAAGGTGACTGAAGGCAGTAAGACCGCTTCCTTCGACGTCACGGTCAGCATGAACGGCGCGACTGCGCCCGCTCCCGCCATCATCATCTTCGACGGCGGACTCGGTAGTTCGTTGCCGATCCCCACCGGGGTCGCCAAGATCACACTCAGCGCCATCGAGGCACAAGGCGGCAGCGGCACCAAGACTGGTCCGTTTTTCACTTTCTACGGGAACACCCATCCCGCGGGCTACATGGTGGCTCAAGCCTGGCAGGTCAGCCGCATCATCGATCTCCTAGAGCAGACTCCGGGTACAATCGATCCCTATCACATTGGCGTCACCGGCTGTTCCCGCAACGGGAAAGGTGCCTTCGCCGCCGGCGTGTTCGACAACCGCGTTGCGCTCACCATCCCCTGCGAGTCCGGCATTGGCGGCACCGTGGGGCTTCGCCTGAAGGAGCAGCTGGACCCGGGGGCCAACAGCAGTGCCGAGTGGCCATATCACGCCATCAGCTATGTCCGCTGGTTGTCAGAAGTGGCACTCGGCCCGTTTGCCAAGGCGAACGACGCTGCCGGCGACAACACGGACCGATTGCCGGTCGACATGCACGAAGCGATGGCCTTGATCGCACCGCGCGGCCTCTACATCGTGGACAACCCCGGCATCGGCAACTTGGATCCGAAGTCGGCGTACATGACGGCAATGGCCGGCAAAGCAATCTTTGGAGCACTCGGAGTAGCTGACAACTTCGCCTATCAGGGCGCCTCGGGGGATCATTGCACCTGGCGCACGCAGTACACTGCCTCGCTGACTGCCATGATCGATAAGTTCCTGAAGGGCAACGCGGCGACCAAGACAGGCACCTTTGCCACCGATCTGGGCAGCAAGCCCGCCACGACTCAGTACTACACCTGGGACACCACTGAATTGCCCGGCACCCTCTAGAGCCAAAGTCTAGAATAGAGCCAAAGTCTAGAACCGTTGAAAAAGGCCGGTAGCAATTGCTTCCGGCCTTTTTCATTACGGTACGCTCAACTGTCCGTAGAAGTTGTCACCCCAACAGGTGACTTCTCCGGCAACGTCGATGCCGCACGCGTGGAACGCGCCGGCGGTGATAGAGATCAGACTCTTGCCCGTCAATGACGCCATCGGCATCCAGATTTGCTCGCGACCTCGAGCGCTGGGTCGCTCACCCCAGCACTCGACGTCACCCGAAGACAGCAGTCCGCAGCTGAAGCCGTAGCCCGCCGTGAGCGCAGTGAAGGCGACGTTGGGGGCGGCGAGTTGACCGTGCTCGTCGTTGCCCCAACACCTGGCCGTACCGTCCTTGCGAAGCCCGCACGCGTGATAGTTGCCGGCCGCGAGCGAGCTGAAGATCTCGCTGCTGGGGACTACGACCGGCTCGAGCGGGGTTTCACCCCAACAGCTGGGCGTGCCGGCCGCATCCAACACGCAGCTCAAACTTTGTCCGACGACCAGCTGCGCGAAGCCGGTAGCGGTGGGGTACTCGGACTGATTGTGAGTGCTGATTTGGCCCCAACATTGAATCGCGCCCGTCAGGTCGAGTCCGCACTTGTGGTACGGCCCGGCGTCGATTTGCGCGAAGGCGACGCCGACAGGCGGCTCGAGCTTTCCCATGTAATTGTCGCCCCAGCACGCAAGCGAGCCGTCGGCCTTCAAGCCGCAGCCGTGGTCACCGTCGAACGCGATCTGCGTGAACGGCCCAGTTGGCGGAACGAGCTCCCCGTCGCTGTTGTCGCGTCCCCAACAGCGCACGTCACCGCCCTGGAGTAGTGCACAGCTGTGCTGGGCACCGGCCGAGACGGCCGTCGCGCGGATGCTGCCGCTGACTTGCGTCTCGTTCGCGTCCAGGTCGGCCAGTTTGACGCAGCCTGAAAGCGCTAGTCCAAGTAGCAATCCCCCGAGTCCCACGAGCATACGCATGGCCCGAAGCGTACCATGGCGTCGCGGCAGCTTTCAGCACGCCGGCAGACAATGGCCCTGGCGGCCGATTGACGCGACCACGAACTAGCCCGAACGCTCTGAAGCCGAGCGATGGCCTTCGCGTAGCTCTGTTCACCAATCCCGTCGAGGCCCGGCGCAGCCTTCGGCGTCAGGCCGAATCCCTCCACTATGTTCGTGCGTTGTTCTCGTGTCCGCTGGCAACACGATCGAGCTCAGCACCGCGACGCTGCCCGCGACCCAACTGGCGCAGCAAAGATGACCATGGTGCTTCCACCCGACGCGCCGCAGGTCCCCAATATGAACAAGTATCGCCACGACTCTTTCAGAAGGCATGTCGAGGAGCGAACGGGGAGAATGTCGCCGGTTCGCATCGAGCGCGTCGCGAAGAACGTCGAGACTAGGGAACGGCATTTGGCGCTCGTTTCCTCGCACGTGACCTCCGAGCTCGAACGCCGTATGAGCGAAATGGAGGCCGACACTCGTGTCCCCGCAGCGGCGGCGCAGCCTTTGGACGGGCTCGCCGAGTTCGGGGGTCTACGCACGCGTGATCAACTGGAGAGCCATCTATTGGAACGGCTGAGCCTGGATGTTTTCGCTCCTGCGACGACCTTCAAATTGACCGTCCAAAGTGGAACGAAGGTTTTTGGGCCGCCGTACGATCAAGATTGGAGCGAGGGCAGTGGCTTCGGCAATTCAGCGCGCTTCAGCGGTCGCGCGCTCACCATCAACAAGGACGACGGCTTCTCCGCCGCGGGTGTCGGGTTTTACCTCACGACGACGGAGACGGTGCTCGCCGCGATCAGGCCGCAAGGCAACTATGATTGGAATTGGGCGGCCTTCGGCGACTTGCCGTCCGCCCGCAGTAGGGGTGGCATGGGTCTCACGATCTATACAGACGGGCAGCAGCAACCGACGCTGTCGCATCAACCGGTTCTCTGGAGCGTGAGTGGCGTGACCACCCTTGCTGGGGATAAAGGGAGCGGGCAGATCGCTGCTGCCGCGTCACCGGCCTTTGGTCTCGGAACCATCCCACTTGCGCCCGCTTTGCTGCAAATGTCGCCCGGGTCGACCTATCTCGTCTGGGTCTGGACGTGGCAGATCGCCCAAGGGACCGATGGCCCCTTCATCGCGTTTTCGAAGTTCGACATGCCACTGGTGACTATCGATGCAGGCCCGCCGATAGCTCTCCGTTGACCCGTTCAGGTCCACGCAGAACGATTGCTCGTCGGCGGTTTCGGAGCACGACAACAACGCCTACGCCGGCAGTCTTCGTGCACTCGATCGGCAGGCGGGCTGCCGCGACTACCCCGCACTGGTTCGAGCCATGCGAACTCCTGCGCCCGGACGCTCGCAGCGAATTCCGCCCAGAGTTCCGCGAGAAGCAGTGTGCTGGCGGATGGGTAGCCCGCAAGGGCGCTGCGCAGTAGCAGCGTCTCGATCATTCAGCCTCGAGTGGTCAAAGCCGACACCGGGTCGTGATGTCTGCGGAGCTCGAATTCGCTGCCTGGGATGGCATCTACGGCCCGACGTCAGTACATTCTACCAATCAGGGCGGCTCAGACATGACAGAAACAGGCTACGTATTCAATGATGCATCTGCGGCAGCCGAACTCGAGCGTCTTCGCATGCTCGAGGGCGTGTTCGACGACAAGACGCGAGCGCTGCTCCGCTCAGCCGGACCGCTGCGCGGCCTGTAATGCCTGGAGGTGGGTGCCGGCGCGGGCTCGGTGGCGGCGTGGTTGAGTTCGGAGGTAGGATCGGACGGAGGAGTGACCGCGCTCGATGCCAACACGCGTTTTCTCGGTTCGCTCAGACCGCGCGTTCAAGTGATCGAGGGCGAGCTGGGATCGGTGTCTGCGCCGGCCGAGGCTTTTGATTTGGTTCATGCGCGTTACGTCTTGATTCACAATGCAAAGGCAACGGACGTGCTGGACGCGATGCTGCGGGCGCTCGCGCCGGGCGGCGTATTGGTGCTCGAAGAGCCTGACTTCAGCGCGGCGGAGGCCTTGGTCGGACCGGCGCACTTGCGGCAAGCGTTCGAGCGCGTGAAGCGCGCGGTTCGTGAGACCTTTTCTGCTCGCGGAATGGACTACGCGTTTGGGCGCACGTTGCCCGGACTCGTCGCGGAGCGACTGTCGAACCTCGTGTCTCTCGAGTACGACTGCTCGGTGCAGCGCGGCGGCTCGGGACTGGCAGAGATGATGCGAGTTTCGACGCTCGCTCTGCAGCAGAAGTACCTCGCGACGGGCCGCGTGACCTCGGCCGATATTGCAGCCTACGCCGAGTTCGCGTCGATGCCGGGATGCTGGGCAAACTACTATGCAACCGTGCGCGTCGTGGCCAGGCGAGCACACGAGTGACGTGAGAAAGCCGCTACCGACACGCGATCGATAGCGGCTTTCAGGCGTCGTCACCGCGAACGCGGCTCAGAATCTCGTATCAACCCCCGTTGACGAAGCAATTGTTGAGCGCTTCACCCTGGCTCTGGCAGGCGGTAGCCGGCGAGGGAAGCGAGCCGCTGATGCAAGTCCAGTTTTGCGGCGTGCCCGGTGGCACGGCTGCAACGCAGGTGTTGACGGCAGCGTATTCGTCGGAGCACCCCGGCAATGCTTCGTCGATGAATTGCTTGAAGCTCACGCACTCGCTGATGCATGAGCTCAAGGCAGGTGAGATGCCTGAGCAGCCCGAGCGACTGGCCGCGCGGCAGTAGTTGCCGCACTCGACTTCGGCGGCTTGCGCTGCCGTGCAAGGTTTGGAATTCCTGTTCACCGTGAGCGTCGTCGTCGGGCTATTGTCCGGCGAAAGCGTGTAGGTAATGCTCTGGTTGGCGGGAATGTCCGCGCCGAACACGAAATTGTGCGTGCCGGGCTCGAACAGCGTGGGCCTCCAGCCGACCGTATCCGGGGCAAGCTGGTTCTTCGTGCCGTAGGGCACCGTCACGGTTACGCCGTTCTTGTTCTGGTAGCCGAAGTAGGCCGTGTACGTCCCGCTCGGATTCGGCGCGACACATTCGAGGAATGGAATCAGCGTCTCCTGCCCGCCCTTTTTGTAGGCCTGATCGAGGAACGGCAAGAACGGATCGATACGCACGTACAGCCCATACTGCTCGCAGGACAGGCCTCCGAAGTAGGAAACCCCAGCGATGTAGTTTTGCCCAGACTGATTGACGATGATCGGCCCGCCCGAGTCACCAAAGCAACTGTTCGCGTTCGGGGCGCGACCGTCGATCTTGACCGTGTGATTGCGCACCGTCGCGTTGAGCATGCCTGGGTTTGGATCCTCCGGGTGATAGTCGGCGGCCGTCGGCGAACCCAAAATTTTGGTCGTGCCGGTGCGCTGAACGCCCGCGCCAGCACCCGTCGTCGGTGTCGGCGCGCTATTGGCACCCCAACCCGAGATCGTGACTTGCCTGTTCACCCAAGTGCTGTCGAGCCGAAAGCGCGCGAGCGGCAAAGGATCGAAGGGCAGCTTGCGATCGAGGTAGACGACGCCTATGTCGGGGTAGATGAGGTTCGGATCCCACTGCGGATGCTGCTCGAACGAGTCGGCCTGCGACCAGAACGAGGGCGTGCCGGGAGGCGGTGGCACGTAGGTGTCGCCCACCTGGGTGAGCTGCGAGAAGTCTGCGCTGAAGTTGTCGCCGTAATAAATGAAGACTTGATCAGCCCACACGTTCTCGAGGCAATGCGCGGCCGTCAATACCACGCGCGGCGCGAAGTAGGAGCCAGTGCAGGTGCGTGTCCCGAGGCTTCCCGTACTCGGGTTGATGGTGGTCGCGTAGATCATCACGACTTCGTTTCGGCCGCCCGTTTGCGAGGCTCGGATGATTTCCTCTTGGGCTCGCCCCGTGCCGAGCTCGTCCGTAGCCAGCCCCGCTTCCCCGGAACAGGCCGACAGAAGCGCGCCCAGACACCACACCACCCGCTGCATATTCATTTTGTGCATTGGCTCCTCCTGGTGAATGCGCGACCTCGCCGGTCGAGCATCGCAGTGAAGCTAACCGACCCCTGCTTACGAAAGGGAGACCTTTGAAGACGGGCTCCGAGATTGACTGGCCGGCCATGGCTGCGCACTCGCCCGAACCCCCACTCGCGACGACAACACAGCTAACTCGCGATCAAATGCGCGTGGGGGATATCACCCATCCCGTTGGATCGCCAGCGCAGGCGATCGCGATCCAGCCGCGGACCTCACTAGGGTTTGTCAAACCGACCGCAACCGACCCGCGAGGTCGCGACGACCACATCGTCGTAGAGCACGGTTTGTTCGGGAGACACGCTGAGCCCGCGCGCCTCCAGCTCCGCACGTCGGGACGCCGTGGTGTCGCGTTGATAGTAGGCGTCGAGGAAGATTTTCTTGAAGCGAACGTCGCTGCTCGAACGAAAATCGAAGCCTTCGAAGGGCTTCGGGGCTTCGCAAGCGGAGAAGGTACAGCCACCCGGGTGAAAGCGATCGCGCAGCCAAGTTCCACTCGGAAAGCCCGAGCGATAGTCGCCAAGCAACGTGTCGTTCACCGAGAACGCGAGTGCCCCGTCAGAGGTACCTACGCTGTTCGCTTTGGCCATGAGCTCGATGCAAAGCCAGGTATCGCGAGGAAACGGCGCTTGGCTGGCAGGGGCAAAAGTATTGCCGTAGTGATAAGTAGTGCCCTGATCCCCTGCGCAACCGGGGGTGGTGCTGCCGTCATTGCAGCGGCCTGAACGCATCTCGTACCAGTAAACATAGAAGTTGAAGCGATCCGAGGTGTCCGCGTCGAAGTCGAACCAAAAGCCCTGGTCGCCAGCTGGGACCGTGTTGGCTAGGCCGCTCGATTCGTAGGCCTCCGTTCCCGCGGCCATGCGTACCCAGTGATGCGGAGTGACCGAGATGCCGACGAAGCGCGCGTAGAAACGCCAATAGACGGTATCGACTCGCTTTTTCAAGGCGAACTCGCTGGCCGAAGAGATGTATTCGTCCGCTTGGAGCTGAGCTTCGGTGACGGTCGATCGCAGGTAGCGCGAGCCGGCGTGGGCAGTCGCTGCGGCGCTTTCGATAACCAGGTGCGCGGTGTCCTTCGAAGGTGCGTCCCACTTGCCCCACCCTTGCTCGAAGTCATCGTGAAATAGCACTGCGGGGTCGGCGCTCAGCGCGGTGTCGTCGGGGTAGCGAGCGGTGAGCGTGTCGCCCGCCATCGCCGTTGCGCCTGCGACGCTGGAGCCGGCCATTCCCTGGCCGCTGCTCCCGGCGAAGGTGGGCTTTCCACCCGTTTCCATTGCTCCGCCGACGTTGGCTCCGCCCGAGCCTGCCGAGTCCGTCGAGCCCGCCGAGCCGCCGGACCTCATCGAGTTCGAGTCGCTACAACCTGCGGTCGAGCAGGCGAGGACGCACAGCCCGACGCTCGCAATTCGCGTTGGCAACATCGCCTCGAAATCTATCACGGCCTCGGCTACCCGGGCCCATCGGATGCCCTCACCTACATCGTGCGCAAGTCACGAGCGTGGTTCGCTCAGCGCGATGGAGCCATGGTCGGTGATCGCTGGCGACCCGGCAACCGTTCACGTCGCCCAGTCCGCGTGTTAAATTGATCGCCGATGAACGTCATTTTTCGACGTACAGGCGAACGACGATACAGCGTGACGGTGGAGCGCGCGGGGCAGCCGCCTCAGACGATGGACCCGGCTCCCGGCTTCGACCCGCACATTCCGCACGATCTCGTGCACTACATCGTCGAGGCTGAATTGGGTCTGACAGCGGGTGTGTTCGGTCGAGCGGCAAACGGCGGCGGCACGTTCATCCCCGCTGGGGCGCAGGTAAAGCAGCAAGGTCCGCGCGAGCGGGCTCGAACCAGGCGGGAGCAGCTCCGGCGGGAGGCATCGCTCGCTGATGGCGACAAGCGAAGCCGCCAAGACATGGCGCACTCGGAACGACTAGCCGCCATCAGTGACCTCTACTGGCGACGTCACCAAGGCCAAGTCCCCGACCCCGCTCGCCCTGCACCCTACTGGTCAGTTTCGGCAGAGGATGCCGGGCGTGTCGAGCGCATCGTTGCGCGTTTGGCGGCGCTCGCTCCGTTGTGGAATCAATTGCCGGTCGGTGGCGAGCTTGCGTTCGTCTGGCCGAGCACCGCGGCCAGCACTCGAGGAACGTCCTTCACTTGACCTGGCAGACCGGGTCCTCACCGTCTATCAAACCGTCACCATCGTCGTCGCTGCCATTCCCGCAGTCCTCGACGTTGCAGTTGTCGACCACGCAGTCGCAGTTGTTGTCGATGCCGTCACCGCAAATTTCGACGCTTCCGCAGGTCGAGCAATCGGCTTCGTCCGCAACGCCGTCGCAATCGTTGTCCAAGTTGTCTGCGCAGGTCTCGACGCATTTGCACTGCGTATCGTCCGTGCTGTGCGTCCAAAAGGCGCGATGGTTGCCCTCGTTGAGGGTCTGAAAGGGGGCCCAAAAGCCGCTGTAACTGGGATCGCTTCGACTCGGGTCGATGGCGGCGATCCAGATCTGATCGCTCTTGGGGTCTTGTGCTCGGAGCGTGCCGTATGCGCGCAAGCTGGAGAACGCGAGCCAGAAAATGCCAGGATTCGTCGACGGAGCCCAAGTGGGCATCGAGTTGCCGATGCCCGTCACGCCGTCTTGGTTGTTCACGCGCTCGTTCAAGCGCACGAGCTCTTTCACCGTGCCATCCGCGACGCGTACCAAGCGGAGCGTAGCGCTCGTGGCGTTGTTGGACTTGCCTTTGGCGTTCACGAACGCGATGTACTGGCTGTCGGGGCTCCACATCGGAAAAAAGTCGTTGTCGTCGCCGCCCTGGTTTTGCACCAGCATCATCGGCTGTCCCCAGTTGCCAGCGTTATATGGCAGGAGCGCGATCGACCCGCCCTCGACGTCTTTGTTCCCGTTCTTGGTGCCGAGAGTCAGAGCGACCATGTCCCCTTTTGCGTTCCAGTCGGGGTGCGTCGCGATGGAACCCGACGGCAAGGATACGATCCCGCCGTTGCTGCCGACGGTTTGCCCGGTATCTGAGTCGAGCAGCGTCAGCACGCCGCTCTTGGCGATGAGCAGCAGCTTTCCGTCCGGGGAGAACGTGCTCCAGGCGGCCGGAATGCCGTCTTTTGCGCCCATTCCGCCTGGCTTCGGGGGCATCATGCCCATGCCCTTACCCGCGGCGCCCGCTGCTCCAGGCGCGCCAGCTGCGCTCGTGGCGCCTGCGCCGGCCGTGCTCGGGATCGACACGGTTCGGTCGGGCACCGATACGACGCGCAACGTCTCGCCGTCGTAGCCCACCGCGAGGCGCTTACCGTCACGAGACAGCGTATGACAGGCAACGCAGGTCTCGCTATCGGCGGCCGTCGGGTCTGGAAAAAACTTTTGCGGCACGGGGTCCGCGACCAGCGCACGCATGATGCCCTTCGTGCCCGTAGACCAGTAGTAGATGGCGCCGTCGACCGCCGAGTCACTGAAGAACTCTTTGATGGCCGAGGAAGACCAGACATCCTTGGGATTCGACTTGAGTACGGCGGAGACCGAAAACTCCACCGCTTGGCCGCGATTAGACTCCGCGATCCAATCCCACTGTTCCTCGCTCGGGGACCAGTCACTTGCCGTCGTGTACACCGTGACGGTCGTGTTTTCGCCCTTGAACGTGAGTCGGAACAGATCGCTCCCAGCAGGCGACCACTCGTGCCGAATGTGCGAAACGTTGATCGGGAACATCGTCTCGTGCGACGGATAGACGATGCCGGGCTCGCGCTTGGCATCGCTGCCAGGCGCGTGCGAGGTTGCACCATCGAACACCATCGCAACTTCCTCGGCGACTCCCTCCTCGTAAAACGTCTTGGGGCCCGTGTGGCTCGCACAGGCGGTCACCCCACACGGTGACTGCACGCTGCCGCTCGCGCTCGAACCCTGCCCGCCAACATTGACGCCACCGAGACCGCCCGAACTCGCGCCGCCCTGCGCAGGACCGGTTTGTTGCCCCATGTCCGTGTTCTTACCGCCACAGCCGATGAAACCGAGCGCCCCGCTGAACGCCAATGCCGAAAGGAGCAGCCAGCTGCTCGAGTACTGGTCTTTCAAAGTGTGGTTGCGCACGACGAACTCCTCGTTGGGGCATTGCGCGAGACGCGCAACGCTCCCCCTACGATGGACGTAGGTTTGGCATTTTCTGACTTTCGCGTTGCGATTGTCATTGGGCAAGCGCGCTGACCTGCTTTCGGTAGGGCGAGCTCGGAAAATCACGTTCGAACTGCGCGGCGCGGGCCAATACGGCCGTGTGCCTGCCCAAGCGGACCAAAGCGGTAATCGCAATCAGCTCACGCTCTTGAACCATCGCTCCGCGTCCAAAGAGCACGCGGTGTTGCTCCGCCAACGCCAACGCTTCAGCCGGTTGCGTGCGCAGCGCGAGTTGCGCATCCCTGAGCAGAGCGACCTCGGTGGGACGCGCGGCGACACCCGGGGTACTGGTTGGGACGCTTACCGGGTTGGGCGCCAAGGGTGAGCGAGTTCCCTCAATGGTAGGCGTCGGCGCTAGACGAGGAGGGACTGACCGAACCTGCGCCGGACTGGCCGGCGGCAGCGGCACATACTCATCCGCCGCGGCAGCGCCTGGCATCGAGCTTGCGAGAGGTACGGCCGAAGGCTCGAGACTCGGAGCTGGGCTTGCCGGTAGCTTGCTCGCAATCTTCGACCCCGCTGTGCTCCCTGGCGGGGCGTCGAAGCTGGGCGTCACTGACTGTGCCAGGGTATTTGAGCTGCGCTCGAGTCGGGCAGGAGTTACCTCGCGCGGCGTTTCCGGGCGCCAAAGCAAGAGCGCCAGGGCGAGTGGCCCGATCACGCCTGCGCTACCGAGCAATAACTTGAGTCGCGTCGTAGACGTCGCCGTTGTCGCCGCTCCTTGGGCGGGGGGCTCCACGGGCAAGCCCAGCTGGCTCAAGCTCGCTGCCAGCGCCGCCAGCTGCTGTGAATTGGGCAGCTGTTGCTGCACCGCGTCGAGCGCACGGCGCAGTTCGGGGGCGTCAGCCAATTTCAACCGTTCCAGGTCGAGATGACCGCTATCCGGTTTCACTGATACCTCCGTTGGAGCCGCTGGCGGCATCGACCGCAAACGCCCGGCGCATCTGCTCGCGAGCTGCCTTGATTCGAGAATAGACGGTTTGCAGCGGCGCGCCGACCGCCTCCGAGACCTCGGCCAACGTGAGCTCCTCGATCTCGAACAGGACGAAAGCCGCGCGCTTCGCCTCGTCGAGGTCCGAAAGCGCAACCAGCAGACGCCGCGCGTTGCGTTCGCGATCGAGTGACTCGGCTAGGTCGGCCGAATCAGCGGTCTCGGGAAGGACGTCCGTCACAAACTCGCGACGCACCCGTGCGCTGCGTCGATAGTCGGAAGCGACCCGCAGGCAGATCCCGTATAACCAACCGCGCAACGAAGCGCCGTCGAAGCTCCCTAGGCGGCGATGTACGGTGATCATGATTTCCTGACACTGGTCCGGTGCTTCGGCAGCCGGTACTCCCAAGTTGATCAGAGCTCGCCACAAGAAAGGGGTGTGCTGCTCGAAGATCTCAGCCAAGCTCGGCACCGCAGCGGTCTGATTCGCGGCTTCTACCGGGCGCTCGTCCACTCCATGATATGGCGGCATCGGGAGTTTTTTCTGACGGCTGCTCTCAATATAGCCGCAGCGCAACGAACACGCCGAGCACGAGCGAGGGCGAGGCAACCTCGAACGCCAGCTGGGTAGCTCCCTGGCTGTCCCGATAAACGTAACGATTGCGGGATATTGGAAACGAAACACCGAGCTGACCACCAACCAAGACCGGCCCCGCGAGCCGGGTTGCGGCCTGCCCGCGCAAGGACGGGCTCAGTGCCCAGTCAGTCTTTCGTCGCTGGGGCGACAAGCCGCTGCCCTCGGCCTCGAGCCACGCCATATCGAGCCCGCCGCAGACGCTGACCCAAGCGCGATCGCCCATCGAGTCTAGAGGGCAGAGCGCGGCACCCACCTGGATCAGTCGATAGTCGATTGCACCCGAGCCGGGCAGCTCGCTGCGCGCGCCGACCAGCGCTTGCGCCGCAATGGCGATTCCCCAAAAGCGACGCGGCTTCAGGTCGATTTGAAGCCGCGGCCCATAGTTCGGAAAAGGAAGCAAACCGAGGGAGGAACCCAGGCCTGCGCTGACCACCACGAACCCCGGTGGCGCCGGGCTCGAGTCCTCGGGGTTGGGGTCGCTCGCAATCGGTTCGGGGTGGACTGGCATCGGCGCTACGGGCTCGGGCGCCGGAGAGAGAACCTGGATCGGCTCTTCGGGCGGAGCGTCGAGCATGAGCGCGACCACCAGCGTCAACGGATCGTCGAGCGTCTCGCAAGTCGCCCCAGCGCTCACGCTGCGCACCCCAAAAACCTTGCCGTCTTCCGCGACTTTACTGATATCCGCCACGATCACCGAGCTGTCGGGACCGCGCCGCAAGCTGATGCGAATGGTCAGCGGCGCATCGGCTTCGAAGGCATCGCGCCCCAAATAGGCGGTCACGTTCTGGGCGAGCTCAGCGCTTCGATCGCACGCAGGAGCGACTTGACCACCGTCCCAGATCAGGATCGCGGCAGGAAGTGCAGCAGCGGCGAGATCGGGCACGAGCGCCACTGTTAGCACGCCTGAAAGTACTCGACGTTCCCCGCGACCGGGCACAGCGGAGTGCCGCGCCTAGCTCGTTGCATCGAGGAACAAGAACGAGCCACGGAGCGGGCCAAGCTCTGAACCCGTCTCCGAGCTGCTGGCAGACGGCGTGCTTCGACTGTGTGGACAACGCCCGGCCCTGCTGTCGGGCATGCTGCAGCTGCTGCGCGAGCTCGGCCGCGAAAAAAACGCGGAAACGTCGACGGCGAGCACGCGGCAAGCCGCGGCCGCTGCCGGCTCCGCTAGGGCAGTGGGGCCAAAAAGGAATAGCGAGCGTGCCGGTGACGGCCGTCAGCCGAGTTTCTCACTTCCTCGCCGAGGCCCGGTTACGGGGCCCCTTTTCGAGCAGTGAGAATCGCGCTAACGATTGGCTGACCAACGCTCGAGAGCGAGGCTCGAGCCCAATTCGACTGGATCCCGAGTGCCGATGTGTAGCAGCCTTTCTTCCAGGGGATGGATCGCGCTGGCCGCGACGATGCTGAGCCTAAGCGGCTGCAGCAAGCCTCAACCCAATGCGCCGACCCAAGATTTCGCGCGTCGCCACCAGTGTCCGGTAAAAAGCGTGAGGTCAGAGACCGAGGGCTCGGACCGAATGCGCGTGACCGGATGCGGCGACAGTGAGGTGTACGTGCGCAGCTGCGGCAACCGGGGTGCCGTAGCGCCGAGGAACGAAGCGCGCGCTCCGATCAGCGAATCGGAGGCCAGGTATTCGACCGCGCACCCGCCCGCCAACACAACCGGCTGCGCCTGGTCTCGCAAGCAGAGCATGCCTGCGCCTCCCCCAGGTGCCGCCCCTCAACCGAAGTGGCTTTCTGAACCATGATCCGCGCCGACTTTCGCAAATAGCGACGCTCACCCTTCGAGTCGACACGCCACTGATTGGCGACTGATTGCGAAGCATGACTCAGTTCCCGAGCGCGCGCCGGAGAGCTGCTACTGTTGCGTCGGTGTCCACGATTGCCGAACCTGCGACGACTTCGCTGAGCCAAGCTCGCGAGCTGTACGCTCGGAATGCTTGGCACGACGCGGCAGAGGTCTTGCTGCGCGCGTCCGAGATTGCACCGCTGCCCGATGAAGATCTGTGGCGGCTGGCGTGGGCGTGCGGTTTGCGTGGACGCGACTCGGAGATGCTGCTGGCACTGGAGAGCATCTTTCACCGGCACGCCGAGGGAGGCAATCCACTGAGCGCGGCTCGAGCGGCGTTCTGGTTGGGTTTTCGGCTGCTGGGCATGGGCGAGCTCAGTTCGGGCAATGGTTGGCTGGCACGCGCGGAGCGCTTGGTCGAGCGTGCAGCTTGCGAGTGCGCGGAGCAGGGCTACCTGCTTTTACCCGAGATCCGTCGCCAATTCGCGGCCGGCAACTACGCGCTGGCGTACGACGCCGCGCTCCGCGCCGAAGGCTTGGGTGAGCGCTTTGCCGACGCAGATTTGCAGGTCTTTGCGCGCAATTTTCAGGGACGAGTGTTGCTCCGACAGGGTGCGCTCGAGGCCGGGCTCAAGCTGCTCGATGAGGTGATGCTCAGTGTCACCAAGGGCGAGCTGTCACCGTCCGTTTGCGGTCTCATCTACTGCAGCGCGATCGACGCCTGCCAAAGCGTATTCGCGCTCGACCGCGCGCGGCAATGGACGGAGGCACTCAGTCGCTGGTGCGCAGCACTGCCGCAGCTGATCACCTTCACCGGCGCGTGCATGGTCAGCCGCGCCGAAATCCTGCAGGTAGGCGGCCAATGGCTCGAAGCGCTCGCCGAGTCGGAGCGAGCCACCGAGCGCTACCTGGCAACGCTGGGTGTGTCGGCCACCGGGGACGCACGCTATCGTCATGCGGAAATTCAGCGCTTACGCGGTGAGCTTGCTGCTGCAGAGGTGAGCTACCGCGAAGCCGGTCAATGGGGTCGAGACCCGCAGCCGGGGCTGGCGTTGTTGCGCCTCGCGCAAGGTCGCGCGGACACGGCGTTGCATGCTATTCGGCGCGCCGAGGGTGACGCTCGAGAGCCGTTTCGGCGTGCCAACCTGTTACCGGCACTCGTTCAGATCCTGCTGGCCAACGGCGCGCTCGAAGAAGCCCGGATTGCATCCAGTGAGCTCGACGGGCTGGGCGGCAAATTCGGCAGTGAGCTGTTGCAGTCAGTAGCACTGCACGCCCGCGGCTCTGTCGAGTTGGCAGAGGGCAAGGCGGCGGCTGCCGCAGCTACGTTGCGCCGGGCATTTCAAGGACTGCAGCAGGTGGGCGCGCCTTATTTGGCCGCGCAAGCTCGTGTAGCCTTGGCCTGCGCCTGCCAAGCACTCGGGGACGAAGATGGGGCCATGCTCGAGTCACAGGCCGCGCGCGTCACCTTTCACTCACTGGGCGCCATGCTGGACCTGGTGCAGGTCGACAAACTGTCGCTCCGGGCGGAAGCCACCGTCGCTCCGAACGCAGGCGGCTTGACTGCGCGTGAACTGGGGGTGTTGCGCTTGGTGGCACTCGGCAAGACGAACAAGCTCATCGCTCGCGAGCTGTGCCTCAGTGAAAAAACCGTCGACCGCCACCTGAGCAATATTTTGGCGAAGCTCGCGGTGCCCTCGCGCGCCGCCGCGACCGCCTACGCGTACGAGCACGATTTGCTGTGATTTCGCCAGTATGGGTAGAACTACCCAGCGCGATTTACTGACCAATTGCGAAATTGTCCCGAGGCGGAGACGCACCCCGAGCACTTAGGTTTGCCTCGTCGGCTTCCTGCTAGCCGCCAAAGGACAAACATGACCTGCGTCGCCTCGAAGCTCGAACACCACGTCCACGCGCAAACCGGCCTAGTCAGTGAGTACGACGTGATCGTCATCGGTGGTGGTCAAGCGGGGCTGTCGGTCGGCTACCATCTCGCGCAGCGCGGACTCCGCTTCGTGATCTTGGACGCCCACGAGCGCGTCGGAGATTCGTGGCGCAAGCGCTGGACCTCGCTCCGGCTATTCACCCCCGCGCGTTTCGACGGGTTGGTGGGCTTGCCGTTCCCGCTGCCGCCACACACCTTCCCGACTCACGATCAGATGGCTGACTATCTCGAGCAGTACGCGGCACATTTCGAGCTACCCGTTCAGAGCCGAGTTCGCGTCGACTCACTCACGGAGTGTGGAGGTCGCTACTTGGTGAAGGCCGGCGCTCGGACGTTCGAAGCAGCTCAGGTGGTGGTGGCCATGGCGAGCTACCAGGAGCCGCGCGTGCCCGGGTTCGCGCAGGAACTGAGTCCAGATCTCGTGCAGCTGCATTCGAGCGCGTACCGCGGCCCCGAGCAGCTTCGTGAGGGTCCGGTCCTGATCGTGGGCGCCGGCAATTCTGGTGCGGAGATCAGCCTGGAGGTGGCAAAAGCAGGTCACCGAGTTTGGCTTTCGGGGCGCGATACCGGACAGGTGCCGTTTCGCATCGCTGGCTTCTGGGGCAAATGGCTGCTCGGTCCGGTCCTGCTGCGTCTGATCTTTCACCGTCTCCTGACGATAGCGACGCCGGTCGGCAGAAGGCTGCGCGCGAAGCTAATCGCAGCCGGCGGGCCCTTGATCCGCACGCGACAGGCGGATCTGTCACGTGCGGGCGTGCAGCGCTGCGCGAGCGTCGCTCACGTGCAAGATGGCTTGCCCGTGCTGGCTGACGGCAGCACTCGGGATGTCACGAACGTGATCTGGTGTACTGGCTATCATCCGGGGTTTTCGTGGATCGATTTGCCGATTTTCGATAGCCGTCATGAGCCCGAGCACGTGGGCGGTGAGGTGCCGAGAGCGCCCGGGCTTTACTTCGTCGGCCTTCATTTTTTGTATTCGATGTCATCCACCATGATCCACGGGGTGGGCCGCGACGCCGCCCGGATCGTCAACGCGCTGATTCGGCGACGAGCCACGTTGCTCACGCAAGGCGGCTGAGCTGGAACGGCACGAACTGGATCATGGACTACGTAGTCCATGGGAGCGCGAGAGTGCCACAGTTGGTGAATCCTCGAAAAAGGAGGCCGAATGAATGACTGTTGAAATCCGCCAAGCGACTCGCTTCACCAGAGTCGCGCTTGGCGCGGTGCCGCCTATTCGTGGTTGCTGCATAATGGCAGGTAACCACGGAGCCGCGAGCGAGAGGGCTCGACCGGCAAATCAGAAGGGAGCATCGCATGACGATGAGCGGATTGTGGCGGCGAGCACGGAGCGCTACTGGCGACACCGTTCTTGACCGTGCCCACCAGCGCGAGCGGTGAACGCGGCCTACTCGGCATCGCGTTCCACCCGAGCTTCGCGAGCAACGGCTTCGTCTACGTGTATTACACGGCAACGAGCCCGGTGCACAACCGCGTGAGCCGCTTCACCGCGAGCGGTGACGTCGCCGTTGCCGGCAGCGAGACGGTGATCATGGACCTCGACGGCTTGAGCAGCGCGACGAACCACAATGGCGGGGCCATGCACTTCGGGCCCGACGGCAAGCTCTATGTGGCTGTCGGTGAGAACGCGAACCGAAACAATGCGCAGGTTCTCACGAACCGGCTGGGAACCCTGGCTATGTCTGTGTCGATGGGGTTTCCACGTCGTGCAAGGTGGCGCCGGCCCACAACTGCGCGTGCTTCGTTGAACTCCGGCGACTCCGCCTGGTGAAGTCCTCGACAGCTTCTGATGGTTCGGCCTTGACAATGGCGGGCATGTCGCGTTAATGAATACGCGAATCACTCGCGCATTCAGCTCGGCCACGTCGGCATCGCAAGTCGACCCCCAAGATTGGGCTTTTGAGACGTTGCAGGTGCGTTGATATGATTGAATCAGTCACTCATTTGATGGTGAGCTCGGGTGCCGCGTGGGTGCTCTGGCTGTTGTTCGCGCTGAGCTTTGTCTCGGTCTCGGTCGCGATTGACCGGGCTCTGGCCTTTCGGCGCACTCAGGGCGACGTGGCGCGGCTGGTGCCGGCGTTGCGCCGCCTGCTCCGCGCAGGCGACGGCGAGGGTGCCGCTCGACTGCTCGGCGAATCGAACAGCGTGGAAGCGCGGGTCGTCTCGGCCGGGCTGGCCGAAGCAGATCTGGGCGCCGCGGCGGCCGAGCAGGCCATGGCCGCTGCCATGGGGCTCGAGCGCAAGCGACTCGAGCGGTGGCTGCTGTTCCTGGGCACGGTTGGAAACAACGCGCCCTTCGTCGGTCTCCTGGGCACGGTGATCGGCGTGGTTGGCGCGTTCGACGCCCTGGGCAAGCCGCAAGCCCTGACTGGCGCGGCAGCGGCCGCGAGCAGCCTCGCGCCCGAGCGCGTAATGGGCACCATCGCCGAAGCGTTGGTTGCGACCGCCGTGGGGCTGGTGGTCGCGATCCCCGCAGTGGCGGTGTTCAACTATTTCCAAGGTCGCGTCAGTGCCGCGTTGGCCGACGCCGAGACGCTCGGACACGTGCTCCTCGCACACCTGCGCGCCGTCGGAGAGCCGAGCCGCGAGCGCTGGGCGACCGAAGCCGCGCCGACTTCGGAGCGAGCTGAGATCGTGGACGAAATCGGCGAAACGGTGGCAGGTTAGAGCATGGCCGGCTTTGCACAGAACAAGCCGAGCGCGCCGATCACCGGCATCAACGTGACGCCCTTGGTCGACATCACCTTGGTGTTGCTGATCATCTTCATGGTTACCGCAAAGCTGGTGATGTCTCGCGCTTTGTCCATGGATCTGCCCAAGGCCGCCACCGGCGGAGAGGTCCAGCAAATCTTCAGCCTGTCCTTGCGCGCGGACGGCACCACGCAAGTCGACGGAGTGCCTACGGACGGGGATGAAGTCCTACTGCGGCGCGCGCGCGAAGCCTTGGCGCTTCACGCAGAACTGCGCGCCGTGGTTCAGGCCGACGGCAACGTTCCGCACAGCCGCGTCATGCACGGGCTCGACGTGCTGCGCCAAGCCGGGCTGAGCCGGATCGCCTTCGGCGTGCTGCCCGGCGTGCCAGTCGACGGCGAGAGCCGCAAATGACGCGCTCGGCGTCGCCGCTCGACGTCTCTCCCGTCGAGAGCAACGGCTCCGCGGTCTTCGCCGGCGCGGGCGCGACGGTCGTACACGTCGCGCTGGTAGCGCTCGCGGTATTCGTCGGGGCGCACTTCACTCGCGAGGCAACGAAGGCGCCAACGGTGACAGAGCTCTTCGACGTGGAGCTCCCGCCGGAACCCCCCGCCCCGCCGGAAGCGGAAGCGCAAGCGGCAGAGCCAGCGCCAGCGCCCGTCAGTAGGCCGATTCGACACAGCGCCAAGCCCACACCCGCAGAGCCGCCCGCAGCCGCGCAAGCCGGTCCACTGCTGACTGCAGCGGACGACGCATTCGACTTCGGCGAGCACATCGTGGAAGGAGCGAAACCGGGCTTCGCTGGCGGCTCGACGGACCCGAACGGAAGTTCGACAAAAGCGGTGCGCCATCCCGACGCACGCGGCGCGAGCTCTCCGCGCATTGCTGCGCCTCCGCCAGAGGTCGATCGCTCCCGCGCGGCGCAGCTCGCCGGTGGTTCGGCATGGGATTGCCCGTTCCCAAGCGAGGCCGACGACGCGGGAGTCGACCACGCGCTGGTCGCCTTGCGTATCGAAGTTGCCGCGGATGGACACGTGCTGAGCGCTCGTGCAGCGCGCGATCCGGGACACGGCTTCGGCCGAGAGGCTCGCCGCTGCGCGCTCTCCAAACGCTGGACCGCCGGTCTCGATCGCGCTGGGCAGCCAATCGACTCGACGACCGTCTTGAACGTCCGGTTCGATCGCTAGCGCGACGCCGAAGGCTGAGACGCAATGCGGCGTGGCGCGTGACCATCAAACAGCACGCGCACTGAGCCACGAAGCATCAGGGCGCGGGTGGCTTCTGTCCGTAGGGGCCCTTGATGACATGCACCAGTTTGCCTTGCTCGAAGACGGCAAACGCCAGAAAGCGATTGCTTCCAAAATCGTAGGTCCAGCGATCGACGGAGACCAGCACCGATTGATTCTCCATCACCTCGCACATGCGCGTGCCGTTGGCGCACGGGGCGAGGACCTTTCTCTGGACGGTTCGCGTCTCGATGCTGTGCTGTGCGTCGTCTGGTTCACCGCACTTTGCGCGCACCTCGTACAGCGATGCGCCGTTCGAAGCCAACTTGCCGCCACAGCGCAACCCTTCAGCTTGTGACGTGGCAGACACCAGCCACACCGCCATCCCCCAAAGCGCAGCCGTAGATTGCCAATTCGTCATCTGAAACTCCTTCGCGACCTTTCGCTTCTTGAATCAGACTCCATAGCTCGACGAGTCGCCAGTTGGAACGCGTGCGCTGTTCGGCCTGTTCCGCCAATTGTCGTTCGAATCCCGATGCTTGCTGGCATTGCTACCGAACATGTCGAGCTGCGCTGGCACGTGGCTTGCTGGGTGTCACGGCATGTATCTTCGCTGGTTCTCAATCCTGGCGCCGCTATTACTCTGTTCCAGCTGTTTTCGCGCCGCGAACGTCGATCCCAACGAGGTGCAGCAGCTGGCAGTCGAGCAGGGCTCGGCCACGATAGTGTATAAAAATGGCGACAGTCTTCGCATCGCAGACTTCGATTCGATCACGGTTCAAGCGACTCGTGTCGAGCCGTATTCGACCGAGGAGCAATCAGAGTTCGAGTTCGATCGCACGACGCGGGGTTCGCTGGCGGCGCCGCTGTTGGAACTGGAAGATCAACGCCGCCGTCGCGCGTTCCCAATCTCTCAGGTGCAAAACATCAGCCTAGAGCGCTACTCACCTGAGCGGCCCTGGTTGATCCTGGCGGCGGCCAGCGTCGGTGCCGTCGCCGGTGGCATGCTCGGCTACGCCATGGGAGGCCCCTGCAACGATGAGTGGGGCTGCATGGAAAAGGGGCTGTATGCCATTGCCGGCGCGCCGATCGGCTTCGGCGTAGGCCTCGCCGTAGGTTTTCCGCTGACCCGCAGCCTGGGAACTTTTTATCCGGCGCCCAATGGCGCAAAGGCATCGACGGAGTGACGTGACTCGCGCTTTGCTCTTTGGGGTTGACCGAATCCACGACCGGTTCAATCACTGCTAGACCTGGCAACGAAGCCGGTCGCGCGTCTCATGTCGGGCGTGCCCTTGTGCTTGGCACATCTGTGCCAGCCCCGGCGGCGAATCCGTGTTCTGCGCGTGTTTCAGCGTACGCGCAGCGGGCACGCGACTTGCGTATTCGCGGCACAGGAGCGTGAAAATGACGAGCGTGTTCTGGGGTCGGGCGGGGCTATTGCTGTTGGCCGTGGGCTTGGGGGGCTGCTCGGACCACGTCGGCAGCGCAGGCGCTAGCGGCGCTGCGGGCAAGGGAGAAGGCGGCGCCAGCCCCTCATCCGGCGGCGCGGGCGGTCACCTCCACGCGGGGTTTGGCGGTGACGTCGGCGGCAACGACAACAGCGGCGGAGCGGCGGGCAATGGCGGAGCGGCAGGCGACAGCGGAATGGCAGGCGAAGGCGGAATGGCGGGCGACGGCGGCGATGACGATGCAATTTGCGCCCAGCAGAGCCAGGAGCAGACCCCAGACGGACATCAGGTCACGCGTTGCCGCAAGTTGTTCGACGAAAAGCCGCTCGTGCATCTGCCAGCGTCGACGAGCACCCAGCTCTACGCCGCGCTCGAGCGCGGGGGCTTCAAGGGTGCGGACGGCGTGCTGCACCCCTTGGAGCTCACCGAACAGCAGAAGGACGCTGAACGGGAGCGACATGGTTCGACCATCTACGAGGTAACGCTCAGCGGCGATCAGGTGGTGAGCTTCGTGCCGCGGCTGGTCTTCGACGAGGCGCTGTTTTTGCAGCCGATCGTGAGCCACTCGGGCGAAGGCGCGATCTCCGCAAGATTGCCCGATGATCGCTTCGATTGGCAACATCCCTCGCTGCCCATTCGCGTCACGCTTGTGCTCAACGCGGCGCAAACCCAGATTCTGGCGACGATCCAAAACCTGGATAGCACCGTGTCCGGGCAGAATGGCGAGTGTCTCGCCCCGCTGAGTGCCGCAGGTGGCGCGAATCCGATCGCAGGTGCTGGGCCCGCGCAGCTCGTCGGCTCTCGCGTCGTCAGCATGCATTCTTTTGCCGACGATCAGTTCGTGTTCGCAGCCGACAGCTCGAACCGTTTCGGGGGCGGCACCGTGATGGGTGATGCCTGGTTCCTCACTCCGCTCAACGTGCTGCAAGGCGAGCTCGCGCCGAGCGCTCGCTACACCGGCTGGGGTCACGGCACACCGGGCTATACTCCAACCATCGAGCTGGGTCTGGTCGACGAGGGCGGGAATGCGTGTGCGCCCTAGCAAATACGCCGGTTGCGCTGTGTCCTCGGTTCCTCACGGTTTGCTGATGTCGTATTTGAACATCTGCTTCGGCAGCGCCAAGATGCAGCCATCGGACGTTTGAAGCAGGCCGGAGGAGTGGATTTCGACGTGCGCGGGCGCGGTCGTCCAGGTCAAGGGCTCGGAAGTGTACACGGTGTCTGCGCCGCTGACTGCGAGCGTCCACCGGCCCTGCGCGGGCACAGGCTGCCCCGCCGTGTGCGCGACCGGCAAAATAAAGCTCGGCTCGATTTGCAAGTGACGACCTACGAGGGTGAAGCTCTGAACGATCGCCGAGTTGGGCAGCGAGGCATCCGCGGCCGGGGACACGTCCTTGATCTCGATCGCCATCGGCGCCTGCGCGGTGCCGCAGTTCGCTGCGGGCGCGTCGTCGGTTCCACCACAAGCCAGCCCCGAGATCCCCAATAGCGCACACCCCAGCACCCAATTCACGACCCCAATATTCATGACCGCACTCTGGGAGAGCAGTGGCTGATCGTCAATCCCTGCCGACATTTCGCCGAAATCCGGCACAGGTGTTGCGTTTAGAAGACAGCCTCGAGCCGCGCTGCGGCCATGCCGGAAAGTTTGTCGGGCGCGTGTGGCGTGCGCGCCGGTGGTGACAAATAGCCTCTGTGCTGGTTCGAGAATCGGGCTTTTTCGGCGCGACCGCGAGGCACATTCCACGATCAGCGCCCGCTGAGGCTCGGCACGGCTCTCGCAGATGAGCAGGTCAACCCCCTTGGCAACCACAAGCTCCTGCTCATCGGAAACCTCCTGTTCATCGGAAACGGATCCGCTCGCGCCGAGCGGCCTACGACAGACCGCGCCGCAAGCCGACGACGGGCAAGGCGAGGAGGCGCCGGAGTCCGAGCTGCCCGTGCCCGAGGGAGAGTTGTTGGGCGGTCGCTATCTAGTCGAGCGCATCTTCGCCGAGGGTGGCATGGGCGTCGTCTGCTATGGGCGGCATATCCAGCTAGAACAGCCCGTCGCGATCAAGTTTCTGCGGCGCGCATTGGCAGGTAAACCGGCGGTCGTCGAGCGTTTCATGAACGAAGGGCGCGCGCTGGCGGCCTTGCGCAGCGAGCATGTGGTCCGCGTGATGGACGTAGGGCAGCTCGACTCGGGTCGGCCGTATCTGGTCATGGAACATCTGGAGGGCATCGATCTCGACGCCCTCGTGGATCGCGACGGGCCGCTCAGTGTCGAGACGGCGATAAGCTTTGCTTTGCAGGTTTGCGAGCCGCTAGCCGAGGCACACGCGCTCGGCATCGTGCACCGGGACATCAAGCCCGAGAACCTGTTTCTGTGGACCGGCGGGCCACGAAACAACCTGGTAAAAGTATTGGATTTCGGCCTGGCCAAGCAGTTCGGCTCGGCGCGTGCGCTGGCGGTCACGGGTCCTCAAGACAGCATGGGCTCGCCTTGCTACATGTCACCGGAGCAGATCACCACGCCGCAAAGTATCGATCTGCGAACGGACATTTGGTCGCTGGGCGTGGTCCTTCACCGGCTACTCACGGACAGCTTGCCGTTCGACGGCGGGAGCGTCGTTGAAGTCATCAGCCACGTGCTCAGCGCGGCGCCCCAATCCTTGCTCGAAGCGCGTCCAGATCTGAACTTCGATCCCGAGCTCGCCGCCATCGTGCAGCGCTGCTTGGAAAAAGATCCTGGCGCCCGCTACCAAAGCATGAACGACCTTTCGCACGCGCTGAGCGCCTATCTGGTGCGCCGTGCCGTCTCAGCGCCCTTCTCGCGACCCATCGACGCGCTGACTTCCGACGCTCCGGTGACGAGCAATGCGGACGATGCCCAAGCTTTGGACGGCGATCACGAAAATATCCGAATTGCCGGGGTCCACTCCCGTTGGCCGGCAGTATTGCTGTTGGGCTTGGGGCTCGCTGCGGCTGCGCTCTACCTAGGCGAGCGCACGGGCAAGCTGTCTATTCGCGAGTTCGCTGCCGGCAAACTCATCCCGGCGCGCCTTGCCCCAGACGTTTCGGTGTGGACCGTGCCCGATCACTTTCAGTCGCGGGTGGTTCTCAGTCGCGGGATCTATGCCGCCGAGCCGACCCGCGACGCCAGCGGTACGTTGTCGCTGCGCGCCGAACCCGAGCGCGAGACGACGCAGGTCAACACGAGCGAGCCAGGCGGCGTGCCCGCCGAGGCGAACACCGAACTGAGTGACGCCGAGCGCGCCGCGAAAGAAGCGGCGTATCGCGACTACTTGAAGAGCGAAGGGCTGACGACCATCGATGAAGCCCTGAAAGAGATGGGCGCGGACTGACGAGCTCGGGATCGCGTTGCTCAGTTCTGGTTGAGCCAGACGCTGCCGTAGTTGCCCGCCGCGCTGCCGACCTGGTGAAAAACGAAGGCGTCCAAGTCGCGATCGCCGTCCAAGTCACCGAGCTCGAACCATTGAAAGGCCGGATCGCCGAGCGTTTCCTGGCTCGGGGAAAAGTGGCCTTTCCCGTCGTTCAAGTGGATGGCGGCAGGCTTGAACGGGCCATAGGACGCGGTGAGCGTGAGGTGCGAGTACACGACGTCGAGATCGCGGTCGCCATCGATATCGGCCAACGCGATGTCACCGCCGTCCGTGCCCACGATTTCACCCAGCTCGAATCGTCCGCTGCCGTCGTTCAGATAGAGTTGGTTCGCTGCATATCTACCGGCGCCAAGCCAGAGCGAGACCAGCACGTCGATATCACCGTCCGCATCGACGTCACCGAGCGCAATCCCGCGCGACCCGGGCGGGCCCAGCCGTTGGGCTGAGGCGGTAAAGCTTCCCTTTCCGTCGTTCATCAGAACGTT
>DATEPG010000144.1:0-4312 GCA_035273265.1 Polyangiaceae bacterium | reverse complement strand
CCAGTGCGCTTGCTGCGCGGCATAGGACTCGAGTTCGAGAGTCATGGGTGACCGCCGGGAGGCGCGGCGCGCATCCCCTACCGCTAGCCAAAGTGGCCTGGGTCGTCAAATCCCAATTCGGGGCGGCTTTCGGCAGGTGATGATTCCGACAGAGCCTGCGACTTCGGAAGCTTTGCTGAAACGAACGTCGTTATCTCAGCTGCTCGTGCTGTCAGTTGCTTGACGAGCGCGGAGAGCGTGTTAAATAATTGCCACTGTGAGCAGCTTTCACTTCGCCTGAGACGCCTGATCCGAGCCATTCGGCGCCGCCACGTTGCCCTGCAACGAACGTGCTGGTCCGCTTCGCGCTCGGTTGAGTCTCGGCGAATGTTCGTGCCACGGGGCAGCAAGCTCGCGTCGGCGTTTGGTTGCGCAAACGCATCAGCACACCGCTGATTCAGAGCGCTTCGAGCGCTGAACCTGCCGCAGCGGCAGCGGTGGCACGCCGCGGTTCACTTCATTGCTGGACCGCTAGGCGGAGCCGCGTCTGCAGACGAAGCAACACCAGAAGTACGGTTTCAAAAGAACGGAAGACAGCATGCTCAAATTCGAATCCAGGGCTATTCCAGAGCATTCAGAGGTTCCCCTCGCGGACGAGGGACAATTCGAACGCTTGGTCGAAGACTATCGTGCCCGGCAAACTGCCAGCACTGCCGGCGGCCAGGCGGTTGCCTGCTACGTGGTGTCGGTCGGTCCAGGGCGCGATCCGCAGGAACGCGCTGCGCAGCTGACCGAGATCGTGTCGCTGGTGCAGAACCAAGGCGGCCAGGTCGTGGGGCAGGAGGTCTATCACCTGTCCGAACCGAACCCGCGCACGCTACTCGGCACGGGCAGCGCGCGAGCGATGGCCGAACGCGCGCGTTCTGCCGGCGCCGCGATGCTGGTTTTGGACGCGGAACTCTCCCCCTCGCAAATGCGCAACTTGGAGGATGCGGCGGGCATCGCCATTTGCGACCGCGAGGCGATCATCCTGAACGTGTTCTTGCGCCACGCGCGCACGCGCCGAGCGAAAATCCAAGTCGAAATCGCTCAACTCGAATATCTCAGACCGCGCATTCGCGGTGTGGGACTCGATATGGACCAACAGACCGGCGGTAGCAAGAACGCCCGCGGCCCCGGGGAAACCGCGTCCGAACTTTTGGCACGCAAGCTGGACAATCGCTTGGCCGAGCTACGAAAAGCGCTAGTCAGGCTCGAAACATCGGCCAAAACGCAGCGCCAACGGAGAAGCGAGTGCAAGCGATTGGTGCTGGTCGGTTACACCAACGCCGGCAAAACGTCGCTCATGAATGCGCTCACTTCAGCCGAGCTCTCCGCACGTGACATGCCATTCGAAACGCTCGACACCACATCGCGTTGCCTGACCCGTCACGGCGGCGAGGTGGTGATAAGCGATACGGTCGGATTCATCCGTCGCTTGCCCGAGCGTCTCCTGGCGAGCTTCGAGTCCACTCTCTCGGAGATCGGCCAGGCCTCATTGCTGGTGGTCGTGCTGGATGCTTCCGACTACGAACGCGATCGGCAACTGGAAACCACGCTTCGAATCTTGGACAGAATGGGCGCGCACGACATCCCGCGCTTCTACGTGTTCAACAAGCTGGACCGACTCGACTCGTTCCCCGACTCGGACGAGCTCGCACGCTGGAGTCAAGGGCAACCCTGGGCCATCCTCAGCGCGCGCGACGCAGACGCGGTGGCCAAGCTCGAAGAGGCATTGGTCCAAACCGTGCGCCGCGAGGAAGAAGAGCTGACCGCGTTCGTCCCGTACGCCGCCTCGCAATTGCTCAGCCTGATCTACGGCAAGTGCCGAGTGACGGCTTGCGATGCAACGGACGAAGGCTTGACCCTGCGCATCGCCGGCCCGCGTTCAGTCATGTCACGCATCAAACACGACCTGGGAAGGGCCCACTAATGCCTGCATTGCTCGAACTTTCAGCCGTATCAGTCCGCGCGCCAGGGGGGCGGGCCTTGTTCGATCGCCTCTCTTTGCGCATCGAGCACGAGCACGTCGCGCTGGTCGGTCGCAATGGTGTCGGAAAGTCGACGTTGCTAGCCATCCTGGCGGGCATCGCCGAGCCAGAGGCCGGTCGCGTGCTCGCGCGCGGCCTTCGCCACTTCGTCGCTCAAACCGATGAGCGTACAGAACCGCTCAGTCTCGGCGAGCTACGCTGCGCTGCGCTCCGTAATGCCCGCGACTCGGGCGCAGAGCTCTTGCTCCTGGACGAGCCGAGCGAGCACCTAGACGACGGCGCCGTGGCTTGGCTTCGTGGCTGGCTCGGGAGCTGGCGCGGCGGCTTGATCGTTGCCTCGCACGATCGTCGCCTACTCGCCGACTTCCGACACTTTTTCGTGATCAGCGAAGCAGGTTGTCGCTATTTTTTCGGCACACTCGCCGAGCTCGATGCCGAGCTCGAACGTGAACACCACGAATCCGAGCAGCGTTATCTGGGAAATCTGCGTCGCCTCGCCGCCAAGGAAGAACATACTCTGCACATTGCGCGGCGAAAGGCGCGCAAGAAGCGCTACGGGCGAACCAGGGAGCTCGACCGAGGCAGTCCCAAGATTCTGCTCAATCAAAAGCGCGATCACGCGCAGGTCAGCCACGGGCGCCTGGCCAAGCTGCGCGAAGAGCGTCTGGCCTCACTGCGGAGTTGGACCCAATCGACGCGCCGCGCGCTAAACGTCAATCTCTCGCTCGATTTGCCTGTGCCGGCCCTCCCTGTGGAGGTGGATCCAGACTTGCTGATGTTACGCGGAGTCTCAGCCAGCGTCGGCGCGCGTCGTTTATTCGAGTCGTTGGACCTGCACCTCGGTCGCGAGCGCGTCGCAGTCGTGGGTCCCAACGGCTCGGGCAAAACGACCTTGCTCGAGATCGGGCTCGGACGGCACGCTCCCAGCGCGGGCTTCGCTCGGCGCAAGCTGTCGAAGATCGGCAGTATCGAGCAAGGCGCGGCCAATTGGCTGCTCGACGACTCGCTGCTGGCACAACTGAACCGAGTCTGCGCATCGCCCGAGATCGCCGCGCAGCGACTTGCAGCGCATCGATTTCCGCTTGCGCTCGGCCAGCGCCCTCTCCGCTCGCTCAGTCCCGGCGAACGAATGCGCGCAGCGCTGATTTATTTGTTCGCTCGGACGCCCGCGCTCGAGCTGCTGATCTTGGACGAGCCGACCTTCGGCTTGGATCTACTCGGGCAACGCGCGCTGACCCGAGCGCTGCGCGCCTGGCCGGGTGGGCTACTGGTTTGTAGCCACAATCGAGAATTTCTGGCAGAAATTGCGGTCGACCGCGTCATTCAGCTCGGCTGAGGACGAGCACCGCAGCCTTCAGACCACGCTACGCCGTCGGCGAACCGCCCACACCGTGAGCGCCAACAGCGCTGAGCCGAGGCCGAGCGCGAGCCAAACGCTGGGCGGGGTAGCCTTCATCAAATCGAATAGCTTTTGGCCAAAGAAGCTGAGCAGCAGCAGCGGGATCGCATAACCAACGAGCGAGCCCCAAAAGTGCGTCCAAAAGCTGACTTTGGAGAGACCCAGGAACGTGTGCAGCATTTGCGGCATCCAAAACAGAAAGCGCAAAACGGCAACGGTGGTGAAGGCGCGCGCCGCCAATGCATCGTCGTATTTGTGAAAGCGGGCGGGGAGTCGGCGCTCGAGCCAATCACGCGCGACGAAGCGCGCGAAGCTGAAGCCAACCACGCTGGCCGCCATGGTGCCTGTCATGGACAGCGCGAAAGCTATCGGCCAAGGCCAGATCAAAGACGCGGCCAACACGAACAGCGTGCCCGGCACGCCGAATGGTTGCAGCAGCGTGTACGACACCAGAAACACCCCGTAGCCCCAACCACCGAGGTCTCGCAGCATCAGCGCGATGCCGGATGGATCGACGAATAGCTGGAAAATACCCAAGCGATGCGCGACCACCACCAGCAGCACGACCACCGCGATGGCTCCGAGCTTCAACGCTCGTGAGTCTCGAGGACCGGCAATCGTGACTTCCATTCGATGTCTGTCCTGGAGCTGGGCGCCTCGCTTGGCAATCGCATCGTGCCAATGATCGAATTTCTTGCGTCCGGGCGTCCAGCACCGCTTCAAATTGGCTCCACTCATCGCACCCGCCGGCGGACCCGTCGCGGTTCGGCTCGTCGCCGCGGGGCGCCGACGCAGGCGACGGGCGAGGGTCGCTCCCGCGCTCGGGCAGCGTCGAGGAAGCGCCGCCTGCTTGGTACCTGAGGAGTCGGGGGGCCTTCGGCGTCAGGTGCAGCTCGATAGAGCG
>DATEPG010000143.1:0-5971 GCA_035273265.1 Polyangiaceae bacterium | reverse complement strand
CTCTTCACGACGCACGAGCTCGCGCTCGACGTCACGCAACGCGAAGCTCGGCGCGCCGGCGACGAAGCCGAGGTCAGCCTGACCGCGAGCAACTGCTTTGGCAATTTTCTCGGCGGGCAACGTGCGCACGGACAGCTCGATGCCGGGGTGAGCGTTGGCGAAGGCTGCCAACGCCGGGGGCAAGAGACTCACGCACGCGCTCTGCACCGCGCATAGCTTGAGCTGTCCGCGCGCCCCACTTTCGAGGTCGGCCAAATCATCATGCACGGCGCCCAGCGCGGCCAATGCCTGACGAGCACGCAGCGCGAGCCGCTGACCAGCCTCTGTCACGCGCAGCGGGGCGCGAGCCCCACGCTCCAAGACGCGCACGCCCAGCTCCGACTCGATGCGCGACAGGGCATGCGAGAGGGTGGGTTGTGCGACGTGCACTTGGCGCGCCGCACGCGTGACACTGCCGCTATCGACGCAGGCCAAAAAGTAAGCAAGGTCTCGAAGCTCCATGCGTATCATTGTTACCATGAATGATATTCATCGAGATTTATCATTAGTCAGAATACCTGCCGGCTGTCAGCTTGCGCAGCATGAACAGCGCTTGGAACCCCACCCTGTATGACGACCGCGCCGCATTCGTATCCGACCTGGCCACGGACTTGGTGCTCTGGTTACGCCCACAGCCGGGCGAGCGAATCTTGGATCTCGGCTGCGGCACCGGCACGCTGACCGAACGGATCGCCCAGCAGGGCGCGCGCGTCAGCGGCATCGATAGCTCGAGCGCGATGATCGAGAGCGCACGGCAGAAATACGCCGATCTGAAGTTCGAGGTCGCCGATGGTCAAGACTTGACCTACGTGGATCAATTCGAGGCAGTGTTCTCCAATGCTGCGCTGCACTGGATGCCGCGCGCCAGCGATGTCCTGCGCGGCGTCGAACGCGCGCTGCTGCCCGGAGGGCGCCTGGTCGCGGAGTTCGGCGGCGCCGGTTGCGTGCAGACCGTCGTCAACGCAGTCCAAGAAATCCTACGCGAGTGGCAGATCGATCCCGCGCCGTACGTCCACTGGTTCTTTCCGAGTCCGGGCCGCTATGCGGGCTTGCTCGAGGCGAACGGCCTGGTCCCACGGGAGCTGCGCTACTTCGAACGTCCCACGCCGGTCGCGGGCGCGGACGGTCTTTCGACCTGGCTCGCGCTGTTTCAGGCGGACCTGATGAAGGCGCTCGGCGATCGCTGGCCCGAGCTCTGTCATCGGGCAACGAAGCGCTGCCACAGCGCGCTGTTTCGTGACGGTCAGTGGTGGCTCGACTACGTGCGACTGCGCGTGGTGGCGACCAAGCCCTGATTGGCCAGTTCGCGCAGGCTGCGCGTGCGCTGTAACGCCCCCGTGTCTGCTCAGAAACGTGGGCGAAATGCCGCGCGCGCTAGCCAAGGAGACTAGCCGAGGACTCCGTGACGCAATCTCTGACAGGCCTTCAAGTCATCTCGTTCG
The DNA here is from genome assembly GCA_035273265.1 of Polyangiaceae bacterium. Classification (GTDB taxonomy): domain Bacteria; phylum Myxococcota_A; class Polyangia; order Polyangiales; family Polyangiaceae; genus PMG-095. Next base: position 4,490 of record DATEPG010000143.1, on the reverse strand, counting down.
CGAGCCGCTTGAACAATGAAACCACGGGCCTGCTCCAAAAGCACGGTGCCCGAGTGATCGCCGCGCCCGCGCTGAGAGAAGTTCCGCGCAGCGAGGTTCCGGAAGCGAAAGCTTTCGCCGAGGCAGTGTGTGAGGGGGCGATCGATGCGCTCGTGCTGCTCACGGGCGTCGGCGCAAGCCTCTTGCTCAAGGCCGCCTGCCACTACCGCCCACGCGCCGAGTTGATCGACGGCTTGTCCAAGCTCACCCTGGTATGTCGTGGCCCCAAACCGTCGAGCGCGCTCAAGCCGTTCGGACTGCGCCCCACCTTCAGCGTGCCCGAGCCCAACACCTGGCGCGAAGTCCTGCGAAAGTTGGAGCTCGAATGGCCCGTTTCGGGCAAGCGAGTCTGGATTCAAGAATACGGCACCCGCAACCTGGAGCTGATCCACGCGCTCAGCACGCGCGGCGCGGAAGTACGCAGCCTGCACGTGTACAGCTGGGCGTTGCCCGAAGATACCGCGCCGCTCAAGGCCGCAATCCTGAAGATCGTGCGCGTACAAGCGCATGTCGCGCTGTTCACCAGCGCGGTGCAAATCGAACACCTGCTCTCGGTCGCCAAGGAAATCGGCATGGCGCCGGCCGTCCGCCGCACGCTGAGCCAAGACATCGTGGTCGCTTCGGTCGGCCCCATCACCAGCGAAGCGCTGGAACGCCATGGCATCGCCACCGATATCAGCCCCGGCCACCCCAAGCTCGGCCACTTGATTTTGGCTGTCGCACGCCGTGCCCGAATCCTGGTCGGGGAAAAACGCGCACGCTACGCGCTGTCATCCGCCGGCTCCACGCGCTTCGGGCACGGGAAATAATCGGGCGCTCGCCAGAGCCGCCGCGAGGTCCGTCAGATCGAGTAGCTCTGCACGAAGACTTTGGCGTCCACCACGTCCACCGCGACCGGGTCGCCCGGTTCGACCTGGAGGGCTTCCAGATCGCCTTTGGACATGAGCACGACCACGCTTTCGCCCGAGGGCAGCGAAACGTACACTTTGACGTAGCCGCCAACACGCGTGAGGCGCTCGATTTTCCCTAGATCGACGGGATTGTCGCGCAAGGCGATGGGACGGCGAACTCGCATGTTGTGCGGTCGGACGAAGGCTTGCACGGGGGTGCCTTCGCGAGCGCCAGCGGGAGCGCGCACGGACTGCGTGCCGACCTTGGCCTCGCCATCACTGACATGGCTATTGATCACGTTGGCGCCACCCAGGAACGAGGCCACGAACTCGTCCGCCGGGTGATCGTACAAATCATGCGGGCTGCCGGCTTGGGACACGCACCCTCGATTCAGCAGCACGATGTGTTGCGAGAGCTCGAGCGCTTCTTCTTGATCGTGCGTGACCAAGATCGTGGTGATGCCGGTTTGATGGTGCAGGCTGATCAGCCACTCGCGAAGCTCGAGCCGCACTTGGGTGTCGAGTGCACCGAAGGGCTCGTCGAGCAAGAGCACTTTCGGCTCGATGGCGAGGGCACGCGCGAGCGCGACTCGTTGGCGCTGACCGCCAGACAGTTGCGACGGAAAGCGCGCGCCGTATTCTGGGAGCTGCACGAGAGCGAGCAGCTCTGCCACGCGCTTTTGCGCTTGGGCCTTGGGCAAACCGCGAATTTTCATGCCGAACGCGATGTTGTCCGCGACCGTCATGTGCTTGAACAGGGCGTAGCTCTGGAAGACGAAGCCCACGTTGCGGTGCTGAGGCGAGAGCGCGGTCACGTCCTTGCCGTCGATGAACACCCGCCCTTGGTCGGGCGTTTCGAGGCCGGCGATCAGCCGCAGCAGGGTCGACTTGCCGGAGCCCGACGGGCCCAGCAGTGCAGTAATGGCTTTGGGCTGGGCGTCGAAGGAGACGTCCGCCACCGCCGCGGCCTCACTCGAGTTGCCGAAGTGCTTGACGATATTTTCGACCCGGACGGTCATGGCACGACTCCTTCGAGGCTGACCGCAGTGCGCACCGGGGCGAGCGCGCGGGACGATGCATCACGCTTTGCTTGGCGGCTAAATGCCGCCCACTCGGCGATCTTTTTGACACACAAGGTAACGAGCGCCAGCGCGGACAGCAACGAGGCCACCGCGAACGCTCCCACGAAGTTGTACTCGTTGTACAAGATCTCGACTTGCAGCGGCAGGGTGTTGGTCAGACCGCGGATATGGCCGGAGACCACGCTCACCGCCCCGAACTCACCCATGGCCCGAGCGTTGCACAAGATCACGCCATAAAGCAGGCCCCAGCGGACCTTGGGCAGCGTGATCCGCCACAGGATTTGTAGGCCATTGGCGCCGAGGGTGAGCGCGGCTTCTTCTTCATCGCTGCCCTGGGCTTGCATCACGGCGATCAGCTCGCGCGCGACCAGCGGAAAGGTGACGAAAGTCGTCGCCATCACGATGCCGGGAACCGCGAAAATGATCTTTACGTCGCGCTCGGTGAGCCATGGGCCGAACCAACCGCGGGCACCAAATAGCAACACGAAGATCAGGCCCGAGATCACGGGCGAAACACTGAACGGCAAATCGACCACCGTGATCAGCAGGCTCTTTCCCCAAAAATCGTACTTGGAGATCAACCAAGCGGCGGCGATGCCGAACACGACGTTGAGCGGCACCGCGATGCCCGCGGTCAGCAAGGTGAGCCAGATGGCGTCCAGGGTGTCGTCTTGCGTGAGCGCGGTCCAATACGGGCCGAGCCCTTTGGAGAAGGCGGAGACGAACACGGTGGCGATCGGTGCTACCAGGAAAATGCCCAAGAATAGCAACGCCAGCAAGATCAGCAGCACGCGCACCAGCAAGCTCTCGCCTACCTGGCTATCCCGCCGCTGTGCGCTGCCCGAGCGCTGAGTAACGATGCCGCTCATGCTTCCGCCCGTCGCGTCCAGCGCTCGAGCAAGTTGACCAGCAGCAGCATGCCAAACGAGGCCATGAGCATGACCGCGGCGATGGCCGTCGCCCCTGCATAGTCGTATTGCTCGAGTTTGGTCACGATCAACAGTGGCGTGATCTCCGTGCGCATCGGCATGTTGCCGGAGATGAACACGACCGAACCGTACTCACCGAGCGAGCGCGCGAAGGCCAAGGCGAAGCCGGTCAGTGTGGCCGGCAAAAGAGCCGGGAAGATGACCCGGCGAAAGGTTTGGAAGCGCGTGGCGCCCAGCACTGCGGCCGCTTCCTCCACGTCCGGGTCGATCTCCTCCAACACGGGCTGCACCGTGCGCACGACGAAGGGAATGCCGATGAAGGTCAGCGCCATCGTCACGCCTAGCGGCGTGAACGCAACTTTCACCCCGATTTTGGCCAATTGCTCGCCGAGAATGCCATGCTCCGCGTAGACCGTGGTGAGCGCGATGCCGGCCACCGCAGTCGGCAACGCGAACGGCAAATCAACCAGCGCGTCGACGATGGCGCGCCCTGGAAACCGATAGCGCACCAAGACCCAAGCCACCAGCACGCCGAACACCGCGTTGAGCAGCGAGCCCGCGAACGCGGACCCGAAGCTCAAGCGATAGGCGGCCAGCGCGCGCTCGTCCGTGACCTTGACCCAGAACTCACTCGGCCCGAGCGAGCTGGCTTTGATCACCATGGCCGAGAGCGGCAGGAGCACCAGCAGGCCCACGTAGAGCACGGTGTAGCCGAAGGAGAGCCCGAAGCCCGGCAACACACCGCGAGTCTTGAAGCGCATCGCCGTGGCTCACTTCTTCGGCTGATAGATCTGGTCGAAGATCCCGCCGTCGTTGAAGTGGGTCGGCTGGGCCTTGGACCAACCGCCGAACAGCTCGTCGACCGTGAATAGGGCGACGTCCGGAAATTTTTCCTTGTGCTTGGCCAGGACGGCAGCATCCCGCGGGCGGTAGTAGTTTTTGGCCACGACTTCTTGGCCTTCCGGCGTGTACAGGAACTTGAGGTAAGCCTCGGCGACCTCTCGCGTACCGTGCTTGTCTACGTTCTTGTCGATGATGGTCACGGGCGGCTCCGTGAGCACGCTAATCGAGGGGATGACCAGTTCCAAGTTGTCTTTACCGAACTCGTGCACGCTGAGGATGGCTTCGTTTTCCCAGGTGATCAGCACATCACCAATCTTACGCTCGACGAAAGTGGTGGTGGCCCCGCGGGCGCCGGAGTCGAGCACGGGCACGTTTTTGTACAGCTTGCTGATGAATTCGCGGGCTTTCGTGTCATCCCCGCCCGGTTGTTTGAGCGCGTAACCCCAGGCCGCCAAATAGTTCCAGCGTGCGCCGCCGCTGGTCTTCGGACTCGGTGTAATCACCTGCACGCCTTCGCGGATCAGATCATTCCAGTCTTTGATCTTCTTTGGGTTGCCTTTACGTACGACGAATACGATCGTCGAGGTATACGGGGCGCTATTTTGAGGCAGACGTGATTGCCAATTTTCCGGGATCAGCTTGCCCTTATCGTGCAAAATCGCAACGTCATAGCCGAGTGCCAAGGTCACGACATCGGCCTCCAAGCC
>DATEPG010000142.1:0-4309 GCA_035273265.1 Polyangiaceae bacterium | reverse complement strand
GCAGAGCGACAAATTGCAATGGATCACAAATCGTGCGAAGCGGAGGAGCCCTCTGGTGTACGGCATGCGCCGCCGACTCGCCTCCGCGATCCCGATTTGGAGTTCGACGAGTTTGAATCGGACTCCGCTTAATCCCCGAGTAATACACAGGCTGGGGATTACTTGGGATTAGCTTCGCCGCAAGATTACGAACCCGAACCAGCGCAGTGTCGAACTCGTGTCGGACAAGCGCCGACTTCGGCCATGTGTCGTTGGGATTACGGGCGTGCGGCGGCCCTGCAACGGCTACGGGCGCGCCTCATTGATCCGAGTCCGGCGCGCGCAACGGTAGCGAAAACCGCCAGGCGGCAATTCGGGATGGGATCTCACGAATTTCGCTTTTGGACGGTACGTGGATGCGCCCTTGCCGAACACCCTGACCGAGCACTGCGGCGCACCCACCCAAGACCGCCAACCCGCAGAGTACTCCGACCCAACGCCGCCTAGGACGCTGCACGGTCATTAGCGAGTCGTCCGTCAACCCTTCCCGTGTGACCGTCGGCGGAACGGACTGGAAGCGCGACCCACGAGCGTCTACCGAATCGAGGGCCGCTAGCGCGGCGGATAGCTGCGAAACGCCGTCGAAGCGCCGGGCGCGGTCCTTCTCGAGACAACGCCGGATGATGAACTCCAGCGCGGGGGGCACGTCATTCCGGTACTCCGAGATGGGCGGAACGGCTTCGGTCAACACGGCTGCGCAAATTTGAGCCGTACCGGCCCCACGAAACGGCAGCGCGCCAGTGAGAAGTTCGTACATCACGACACCCAGCGACCAGATGTCGGTGCGAGCATCGACTTCCGAGGGAGCGGTGATCTGCTCCGGAGACATGTATTGGGGCGAGCCCACGCTTTCACCAGGATTGGTTTGCGCGCGCATGCGGCGACCGGAAACTTGCTTCGATACGCCAAAATCTACGATTTTGATGACGACCCGACCGTCAGGCTCGGTCGCGCAGAACAAGTTTTCCGGCTTCAGATCGCGATGAATGATGCCCTTCGCATGAGCTTCCGCTAAGCCGTCGCACACTTGCAGCATCACGACGCTGAGTTCCGCTGGCGTAACCGGACCAGATTCTCTCATGACCGCGTACATGTCGCGTCCGTTGAGCAGCTCCATCACGATATAGGGTTCGCCCGTTTCCAACATCCCGCAGTCGAAAACTTGCGCCACGTGGCGTCGAAGTTGCGCGGCCAGCATCGCCTCGCGCATCAAGCGTTCGGCAATCAGCGGCTCCACAGCCAAGCTGCGCCGCATGAGTTTGACCGCCACTTCACGCGACAAGACCGTATCCATGCAGGCATAGAGCAGACCCATGCCGCCTTCACCGATCTTTCGCAATACGCGGTAGCGCTCCGCGATCAACGTGCCCGGTGCGAACTCGCTCGCGTGCGGGTCAGAGTGTTGATGGCTAGGCAGCTCGCGCGGCTGAGGCGGCATTTCCACGAATGGAATATCGAGCCCCGAGGAACGCGAAGCCGAGGCCATCATGAAGGAACTCCATTGCTGGAAGTGTGCTCCTCGGCCTCGGGCGCGGTGTCATTCGAGGCGTAGCGCTCGAGCTTCCGATGAAGAGTGCGGCGATCCAGCCCCAGGGCGTGTGCGGCGCGTGACTTATTGCCCTCCAACAGCTTGACCACACGCACGATGTAGCGGCGTTCGAGCTCGTCGAGCGGAACGATTTCGCCCGGCTCATCCGCCGGCAACATCAACCGCCCAGTTCGCTGAGCACGAAGCCTCGGCGGCAAATCGTCGATACTGAGGTGGCTGAAGCGAGCGAGCGCCACCGCGTGCTCCATGCAATTTTCCAGCTCTCGCACGTTGCCCGGCCAGTCATAGGCAAGCAACCGCTCAGCTACGACGGGAGGCAGATACATTTCTCCCTTGCCACTGCGTTCGGACGAACGTCGCAAGAAGAAGCTAGCCAATTTCAACACGTCCCCAGTCCGTTCGCGCAACGGTGGCACGTCGATTTGGATGACATTGATCCGGTTCAGCAAGTCCTCGCGAAAGCGTCGGGCCGCGACTTCCTCTTGCAAGTCCTTGTGACTCGCGGCAACCACCCGCGTGACGAAAGGCACCTCGTCGTTCGAGCCAACCGGGCGAACGGTGCGCTCCTCCAAGGCACGCAGTAACTTCGATTGCATTTCCAGCGGCATATCGCCAATTTCATCCAGAAATAGCGTACCTCCGGAGGCGCGCACGAAGAGGCCTTCTTTGGCGGTTTTTGCATCCGTAAACGCAGACTTCGCGTGGCCGAACAGCTCGCTTTCGAGCAGCCCCGCGGGAAGCGCCGCGCAGTTGATGGCGATGAACGGTCCCTCCGGGTGTGGACCGGCGGCGTGCAACGCCTGGGCAACGCGCTCTTTGCCGGTACCGGTTTCGCCCTGAATCAATACGGAGGCGTCGCTCGCGGCGACTCGCCGGATGGTTTCATACACACGCCGCATGGCGATGCTATCGCCGATCAGATGGTCAGCGCTGGAAAGGTCCTTGTCGGAATGGAGCCTCTTCACCTCGTGCTGCAAACGCTGATGCTGAGCAGCACGTGCCACGCACAGCCCCAGCAGCTTTTCATCCACTGGTTTGGCCAGGAAGTCATATGCCCCCGCGCGGAGGGCGCTGACTGCGAAGTCCATGTTGGCGTGTCCCGTGACGGCAATAATCGGCGCCTCATTGCCCCGAGCCACCAACTTTTCGCAGAGCTCGAAGCCGCTCATCGGCGACATGCTCAAGTCGGTAATCACCACGGAGAACCGCTCGCGGCCGGCGTGGTCCAACGCTTCTTCCCCGGACGTGGTCGCGGTCACGCCGTATCCGAGTCGAACCAGCATTGCGCGGAGCAGTTCGCAGTGGTCCTGATCATCGTCAACGAGCAGAATCGAATTTCTCATTTTAACTCTGTCGGTTCTTGGGAAGGGGTCAGCAGCTGTGCCAGTTGCCTTGCAGCGGCTGCACGAAACATGCCGGCCTTTGAGCCACAATCCGGGGCACAAGTTGCCGATTCCGCCCCTCGGCAGCCGCAAAATGCCACAGCTTTCGCGGACTGCGGGGCAGGGCGCCGCGTGTGCAACAGGGAGGGCCGCGAGCGCCGGGAGCTCGCGCAAGGCGCCCGCCCTCCGGTTACGCTGGTCGACAGCGCTGTGGCCGATTGTCACAGGCGCGGCAAACGTGTCACGCTGGACCGGTGAAACAAGCCAAAAACAGGCACTTCGTTTTGTGCACACTCCGCCAAAAAGCGTGCGCCAACTGCCTGTGGCACCACGGCACGGGCCTTGCTTAACCGCCGCACATTAACGACTCGCGTCGCAAAGCGCACCAGGGCCACTCCCGGTAACCCCATCGCGCCAAGCGGTTCGCCCGCTGATAAAGCCTTTCCAACCCAATAGCAGGTCACATGAGTAACGGTCGAAAGATCCTGGTCGTAGACGATGACGAAGCCACCTGTGATTTGCTTCAGATGATGCTGAAGCGTCAGGACTACGAGGCGGTCACCGAAACCTCGGCGCGCGCGGCCTTGAACCGTATCGCGAATGAGGAGTTCACCGCGGTGCTCACGGATCTCGATATGGCCGAGCTCGGCGGTATCGAGCTCTGCCAGCGTATCGCTGGTGTGCGCGCTGACATCCCGGTGATCGTCGTCACCGGCATGGGTAGTCTGGAAAACGCGATTGCCGCCATGCGCGCGGGCGCGTTCGACTTCGTGACCAAACCGGTCGATCCGTCGCTGCTGTCGATCAGCGTGAATCGGGCCTCACAGCATCGCGAGCTTCGAGAGGAAGTGCGGCGGCTGAAGGAAAGCGCTTCGAGCCTCAAGGTCGACGGGGTCATCGGCAACAGCCCCGCAATGGAGCGCGTATTCGACCTCGTCGCCCGCGTAGCAGAGGGTGACGCATCGGTGCTCATCTCCGGCGAAACCGGTACTGGTAAAGAAGTAGTCGCCAAGGCGATCCATCAAGCGAGTGGGCGCAAAGGCTCGTTCGTTGCGGTCAACTGCGCGGCCATGCCGCCCCATCTGCTGGAAAGTGAGCTGTTCGGCCACGCTCGCGGCGCCTTTACCGACGCCAAATCGCAGCGCACCGGGTTGTTTGCGCTCGCCGACGGGGGCACGCTGTTCTTGGACGAGATCGGCGAAATGCCCCTAGAAATGCAGCCAAAGTTGTTGCGCGCACTGCAAGAACGAACCATACGCCCGGTGGGGGCCAATACAGAAGTCCCGTTCGACGCGCGGGTAATCACCGCCACGAACCGCGATCTCGAGAGTGAAGTCTA
>DATEPG010000141.1:0-7043 GCA_035273265.1 Polyangiaceae bacterium | reverse complement strand
CGACCGTCATCAGCGAGCCGATCACCCAGGATACGACTTGGAGCGGAGTGATTCACTTGCCCAAGGGCCTGAGCGTGCGCAACGAGCCAACGCTGACCATCACCCCCGGCACGAAGATCATCGTCGGCCACGACGCGATGGTCGAGTTCGGCTGGCTCGGCAGCCACGCCACGATCGTCGCCAACGGCACGATCGAGCAGCCGATCAAGTTCTGCGGCGAAACGGACAGCGCCGGTTATTGGACGGGCCTGATCTTTCGCAGCGGCATCAAGAGCGCGAGCCTACTACGCAACGTGCTGATCGCCGACGGCGGCTCCACCGAGGCGGGCTTGAGCCTGGAGATGCCACTGCTCGTGCAAGGGGTGCAAGTCAGGAATTCCGGCGCAAACGGTGTGAACGCCGCGGGCTTTGCCAAGGCGAGCTCCACGCTGATCGTGTCGGGCTCGAGCAAGGCGGCCATCAAAGCCACCGCGGTCAGGGGTGCGGAAATACCGCTCGGGAGCCAGCTCACGGGCAACGCGCTCGACCTGATCGATATCGCGTTCCCAGCCTTCGATTCGGACGTGAACCTGCGAGATTTCGGCGTTCCTTACCGGCAGCTGGCCGACGCGGCCTCCGGCAGCGCGGCCACGGTGCCGCCGGTGGTGATAACGCTCGAAGCGGGCGTGGTGTACTCAATCGCCAAGCAGAAGCGGCTGGACTTCGGGGCTGCGACGGTGCGCGCGCTCGGCAGCGCGGCAAAACCGATCGTGTTCCAGGGGCTGATCTGCCCGCAGCCGGAGACCTCGTGTCCCATCTCGGCTCCTCCCAGCACGGTCGACTCGGGTGGTCGCATGCTGGCATCCGGAGCCGATATCCGCCTCCAATACGTCGAGCTGCTCAAGCTGGGTTCGGCCGCCGATGCCGCATTCACGATGGAGGGAGGCACGCTCAAGGTCGAGCACGTGAACATCGTCGCTGCCACCGGCTATGGGCTCGCCTTCTCGGGACCAGGCAAATTCAGCGCAGATTCCAACAATCTCCAGGTCAGCTCGAAGCAGGGCGGCGCGACGCTCCGACTCGGTTGCGGCCAAGTAGCCACCCTGCCTGCCAACACCACGCTCAGCTCGATGAGCAGCAGCAACCAGGTTTTCACGACGCTCGATTGCACGCACCTCGATACGAGCAGCACTTGGTCATCAGCCGGCAGTCCCTATTCGATGTCCGGCTTGGAAATCGTCGACGGCGCGAGCCTGACCTTGGAGGCTGGCACGACTCTACGCTTCGCGGCGACCAACCAGCTGCTCGTTTCCGAAGGCAGTACCTTGAATGCGCTCGGAACTCCGACAGCCATGATCCAATTCGTGGCTGAAGGTTCGAACAATTGGGCCGGGATTTATGCCAACACCGGCAGCACCGTGCAACTCGACTACACCCTGGTCGACCGCGCCGGTGCTGGCCCGAACGGCAGTGCCATTTTTGCCAAATCGCCGATTGTGCTCACGCATTCGACGATCAGCAACTCGGCCAGCTGGGCTTTGAAGAAGGCCAGCACCGACCCCGCAGATTACCTCTCGGGTAACAGCTTCCTCGGGAACGCACTCGGCAACATCAGCAATTTGCCGTGAGCGCCGACTTCGCGCCATGACTCGCCGAGTTCGCGCCATGACGACAGCGCGCGGGCCCCGGTCGCGTCACCGCGTGTTGACTTGGGTTTGGCGGGCATGGGCCGCGACGCCGATTTTGGTGCTGCTCGGCTCGCTCGGGATCGGCTACCTGCGTTCGAGCGGCGCGCCGGAGCTTCGAGCGACTCGCGATTCGCTCGAAGTGCTCGTCGCGCTGGGCTTTTCCGCCCTAGTCTGCCTGCCATTGGTACTCGGCGCCTATTACCTCGAGGCGCGCTCGCACTCGTCGGCGGATCACTCGTGGCACTGGCTCACTTGGCTGCTGCTGGCGCTGCTGTTCCCGCTCGGGTTTTGGATGTTTTTCACTTACCTCTTTGGCACGCTCGGTATGTCGATCAGGTCGTGGACGAGCTCCATCTTCGGGCCTGCTTGAGCGGCGAGCGCCGTAAAGAGTAATTCCGAGGAAGATTACAGGGAGGGTCTCGCGGAGCGGCGAGTCCGACGAGATGAGCCACTCTCGAAAGCGAAGGTGCGAGCCGGTCGCTTTTTTGGACCATTCTCGTTCCTCGCGTCGACTGCTGTCTGCAGGCCAGTCACCCCGTCTGCCTCCAGAAAAAAATGTCGAACCTCATCGGAATTGGCCTCTGTTCACCGCGGACGTTCCTGTTGGCGACCGCGAGCCTCGTCGGCATAGCGGTGACGGGCTTCGGCTGCTCCGACAGTGGCGGGAGCGGTGGCACGGCCGGAGCGCCCGCCGGAAGCGGCGGCTCGGGCTTGGGCTCCACTGCCGGAGCGCAGGCCGTCGGCGGAAAAACCTCGATGGCGGGGGCGACCGGCGGCGGCGCGCCGGGCACGAGTGGGACTCCCGGAACGGGAGGGAGCGTAGCCGGCAGCGGGACCGGTGGGATCGGCAAAGCAGGCTCTGGCGCGGGAGGTGCTGCGGCGGGAAGCCCGGCGTCGGGAGGCTCGGCCACCGGCGGCTCGGCGACAGGAACTGCTGGGAGCACGGCAAGCAGCGGGGCCGGCGGACAGTTCACCGGCACCTGCACCGCCTCGAAGAACACGGGCAGGTCCGTTTCGGGCAGCGGGCCCCACAAAGTAGTGGTCGAGACCAACTCGGCAAACGGGATCAAGTGCGGCACCATTTTTAGACCCGAAGACCTCGGTGGAACCGAAAAATACCCGATCTTCGTCTGGGGAGAGGGCGGCTGCTCTCAGGACGGCCTATCGAATCAGGCAGCCATGGCAGAGATCGCCTCCTGGGGCTACTTCATCGTGGCCGACGGAACGCCGGGCAGCACCGGCGCTTGCCAAGGCGGGCAAAACGGAGCGGCCTTCCTCGAGTACGTGACCTGGGCCATCGCGGAAAATGGCAAGCCCTGTAGCGCGTACTATCAAAGCCTCGAGACGACGAAGGTCGCGGCCGACGGCTTTTCGTGCGGTGGGCTAATGGCGGAGAACGTCTCGGGCGATCCTCGCTTTACCGCGATCGGAATCACGAGCAGCGGGCTGATGGGCGGGAATAAGGCTCTTTACGACAAGATTCACACTCCGTTCAAAATCATGAACGGCGGCTCGAGCGACATTGCCTACGAGAACGGGCTGAAGGACTACGAGGAGATCAGCTCGCGCAAGATCCCGATCATCTACTTTTCGAAGGACAGCGCGGGTCACGGCGGGGATCTGGGCCAGGCCAGAGGAGACTTCAATCGGGTGAACCTGGCTTGGTTGAACTGGCAGCTGAAGGGCGACGTGGGAGCGACGGGCAAGGGCTTCGTCCACGGAGCGACCTGCCAGTTCTGCACCAACAGTGGCTGGGACTACAAGTCGGCCAATATTCCGTGAGGCACGCCTGCGGCTGAGGTGCCGCTCAGCGGAAGCGTGCACTGCCGGTGAGATTCAACTCCACACAGGTATAGGTCACCTGGTTGGTCTGCGCGCGAGCTTGAATCATTCCGGCCTTGCCGCTGCCGCACTTTGCGGCGAGCGCGTTTGCGCACGCGACCGGGACGGGACTGCTCTCCACGATGCCATTGCAGTTGGGCACGCTTTCGGAGGCCGTCTTGGTACCCGCTCCGCAGGCGAGCGCGGTCGTGCCCGCGGCGGTGCCTGCGCCGAGATAGAAGCCAATCTTGTACGCGCCGAGAGCGTGGCAAGCCGCTTCGGCTCTCTCCAGACAAGCCGGGCTCTGTTGCCGGCCAGGCCCGCATTTGTCCTCGAGCAGTGAGTTGCCGACGTCGTGCCGCTTGAGCCCGCTGATGCAGCCTACCTGATACTCGTTGTCTGCCTTTTGGCCGGTGACCATGCCGGCCAATGGTGAGTTGTTGTACTGCTTGCACCAGTTGCTGACCGCGACCATGCACACCGTTTGCGTGATCTGTCCGATGTTTTGACAGTCAGCGCTCAACGCATTCAGCGAGGCCGCGTTTTTGCAGCCGTTGCGGCACAAGTCCGTGTCCACCGTATTCCTGTCCTCACAGTCCTCCCGGGGTCGCTGCACGATTCCATCTCCGCAGACTTCCAGGCGACACACGGCGCTGCAGCCGTCGTTGTCGTTCTTGTTGGCGTCGTCGCACTCTTCGGTGCCCGTCTTCTTGCCGTCCCCGCAGAACTCGGATTGGCACGAGACACTGCAGCCATCGCCGTCCGCCTTGTTCCCGTCTTCGCAGGTCTCGCCCGCTGACAGGATGCCGTCGCCGCAGGTTGGCCGCCGGCAGGTGATCGTACACGAGTCGTTGTTGATCGTGTTGTTGTCGTCGCACTCCTCGCCCGTCTGCGTGACACCGTCACCACAGCGCGGGGCGCGGCAGGCATTCGTGCAACCGTCGCCGGCGTTGCTGTTGCCGTCGTCGCACTCCTCGTTCAGCCGCTGAACGAAGCCATCCCCGCATTTGGCCAGCCGACACGCGCTCGTGCAACCATCCGCGTTGCTCGCGTTGCCGTCGTCGCACTCCTCGCCCGCCTGGCTGAAGCTGTCGCCGCATTTGGGCTTTTTACAGGCGACGGTGCAGGCGTCGGTGCTGATCGAATTTCCGTCATCGCACTCTTCGCTGGTCAGCTGGGTGGTACCGTCGCCACAGCCCGGCACCACGCAGGTATTGCTGCAGCCATCCCCGTCCGCAGCGTTGCCATCGTCGCAGGCTTCGCCAATCTGCACGATGGCGTCGCCACAACGAGGGAGGGTACAGCGGTTGGTGCAGGCATCGTTGTCGAGGGCGTTGCCGTCGTCACACTCCTCGCCCGCTCGCAGCGTCCCGTCGCCGCAGAGCGGCAGCGTGCAGAGGCTCGTGCAAGCATCGTTGTCGTCGGCGTTGCCATCGTCGCACGCTTCGTTCGGCCCTACCCGGGCATCGCCGCAGCGCGCTACCCGACAATCCGCGCATGCGTCCACGCCCGATGTGTTGCCGTCGTCGCACTCTTCCGGAGCCTCGGTCACGCCGTTACCGCAAGTCCCGAGCAGGCAGTCGCTCGTGCACCCATCACCGTTGACGAGATTGCCGTCGTCACACTGCTCGGGTGACGTAGTCAGCCCATCTCCGCAGCGGCGGGTGACACAATCTCCATCGACGCAGGTGCCCTCGCATGCTTCGCTCTCGACGCGCACGAGGTCGAGTCCGCACACCCTGACTGCCCCGGTCGCGGCGCAGAAGCGAGCGCCGACGGGTTTTCCCGCACACTCCGCCACGATGGGCATGCAGCTTCCGGAAAGTTGATCACAGTTTTTGCCAGCGGAACATGGCACGTCGACTCGATAAACGCCATCTTCGCAAACGAGCCGCTGCTGTTGCGAAGGACCGGCGCAGATGCTGAGCCCCGCCTCGAGGCATGCTTCCCCAGAGGCAATCGCTGGCGTGGCTTCGTTCCCTGCGCCTCCGGACGCGCCGAAGGTGCGCTGAGCCGGAGAGCACTGACTCGACAGCAGCAGCAGCAGCAACAACCCCGCCCTGCTCGATCCGGAGCCGAAAAAACGGCGCACGAATGGGATCCCCCGCTCGAGTTGTGTTGGCTGACTCATACTGAATTCGCAGAATGAACCAGGTCGAGGGTCGCCGTCTTGTACGCTGGTGCAGGCGCCCGGGCGCAAGCGCTCGCCGCTCGTTGCCGGAGGCCAGCACTCCAAGGCTATTGTCCTTGCGCTTTTCTAGGCTTGCTCCGCCGATCCGAGGACGCGGGTTTCGATGCCGGCGTTACGTCTCAATGTTGCACAGCGAGCTCAGCCGAGGCCTCTTCGGCGTCCTCCGGCTCGTGCTGCGCGGCGATCAACGAGTAGAACACCGGGACGACGAACAGCGTGAACAAGGTGCCGATGGTCATGCCAGTCACGAGCACGATGCCGATGCTGTTGCGTGCCTGTGACCCCGGCCCCGAAACGAATACCAGCGGCAGATGACCGAATACGGTCGCCACCGACGTCATCAGCACGGGGCGCAGCCGGGTGAGCGATGCCTCGCGCAGCGCGACCAGCTTGCTCATCCCCTGCTCCTGAAGCGTGTTGGCGAATTGCACGATCAGGATCCCGTTCTTGGCGATCAGTCCAACCAGGGTGATGAGCCCCACTTGTGAGTAGATGTTCAACGTGGTCAGGCCCAGGAAGCTGAACACCAACGCGCCGGAGATGGCCAGCGGTACCGAGCCGAGCAGCACGATCAGCGGGTCGCGAAAGCTCTGGAACTGCGCCGCGAGCACCAAATAAATCAAGATCACGGCGAAGCCCAGGGTGGTGGTCAACGCAGAGCCTTCGCGGCGAATCTGGCGTGATTCCCCGGCGTAGTCCTGCTTCAGGCCGGGGACGGCGGTTGCCGCTGCCTCTAGCACCGACAGGCCTTCTTCTTTGGTGATGCCTGGCTTGACGCCGCCGAACACGCGCACGGCGTTGCGCTGCTGAAAGCGCGTGAGCGTGCGCGGCGCGACCGAGGTCTCGATGCGGGTGAAGGTCGAAACGGGTACGAGATCACCACCCGGTGTCTTGATCTTCAAATCCAGCAGCGGCGCCACCGTGGCACGATCCGTGTCGCCGACTTGGGGAATCACTTTGTAGCTGCGATCGAAGTAGTTGAAGCGGTTCACGTAGCTGCCGCCGAGCAGCGTACCGAGCGACTGACCCACGCTCGCCAGGTCCAGCCCCAGATCCGCCACCTGCTCGCGATCGATGACGACGCGGGCCTCGGGCAAGTCGATCTTCAAGTCGGTGTCGACGTACAGAAACTTGCCGCTTTGCCAGCCAGCGCCCACGACCGGCAGAATCGCCGCCAAGAAGTCCTTGGCGGGAGCATCGCTTGCGAGCACTAGCTCCACGTCGTACTGGCCGGGCGTCGGCAGCGGTGGATCGAGGCGTGGAAAGACCTGCAGCCCCGGGATCTGCGACACCGCCTGGTAGACCTCGCCGTACATTTGCTCGGTCGAGCGCGCGCGCTCCTTCCAATTTTTTGTCACCATGCC
>DATEPG010000140.1:0-4052 GCA_035273265.1 Polyangiaceae bacterium | reverse complement strand
CTCGACGCGCTGTGTCGTCGCGCCAGCATTTCGCTCTGGTCCTTCTTCGGCGGCGCGCAGAAGGAGCTGATCAGCGACATCACCATTCCTACGGGCTCTGCCGAGCACGCCAGCGCTGCGGCCATGCAGGCGGTAAGCTCCGGCTTCGAGACGTTGAAGGTGAAGGTCGGTGGAATGCCGTTCGAGCACGACCGCGCGCGATTGAACGCGATCGCCCGGGCCGCGCCCACGGCTCGGCTCGTGCTCGACGCGAACGCTAGTTTGAGCGCGGACGCCGCGCTGGCTTTGCTCGAAGCGCTGGGGCACGCCAAGAGTCGAGTCGCGCTCTTCGAGCAACCCACGGGCAAGCACGACCTGGACGGACTGCGCCGGGTTCGTGAACAGAGCGGGGTGCCGGTCGCGGCGGACGAAAGCGCTTGCTCGGCAGCCGACGTCCTGAGCTTGATCGCGGCGCGGGCGGTCGACGCCATCAACATCAAGACCATGAAGTGCGGGATTCTGGCGGCGCTGGACATGATCGCCATCGCTCGCGCGGCCGGGCTCGGCCTGATGATCGGGGGGATGGTCGAATCCAAGCTCTCCATGACCGTGTCCGCCTGCCTGGCGGCGGGCCAGGGCGGCTTCTCATTCGTCGATCTGGACACGCCCTGGTTCCTAAAAGGCGCACCCTTCACGGGGGGGTGGGTAGAAGAGCGAGCCACACTCCGGCTCGACCAAATCGCGAGCGGACACGGCGTGAACCGCGTCTAGTTGACACTCGAGCCGCAAAAACCCAAAGTTTAGTTCAATCCGCGGCCGGTACGCCTGGCCGGCTTTCCTGTGCCTCCCGTCCTTCCTAAATCCTCCGCGCCTGCGCTTCCGCCGACGGTCTCTCCCGATCCTCGTCAGCTCTTGCTGCCGCTCGTGTCTTCGGGATCCGGTATCACCAGCCCCCGCTCCATCGCGCGCTCCGATCGCGTGTTCGTGAACCGCGATCTGCGCTTCTCGAACATCGATTGGATCGGCTTCGACATGGACTACACCTTGGCGATCTATCGCCAAGAGCGGATGGACACGCTGAGCGTGGAGTTGACCATCGAGCGTATGATCCGACGCGGGTATCCCGCGTACTTGAAAAACCTCGCGTACGACATTCGTTTTCCAATCCGCGGCCTGCTCGTCGACAAACGCTACGGGCACGTGCTGAAGATGGATCGCTACAAGGTCGTGCAGCGCGGTTACCACGGCATGCGCCGGCTGCCGCACGAAGAGATCACCGCGCTCTATCACGACAAGCGCATCCGCCCGCACACCCCGCGCTACCACTGGATCGACACCTTGTTCGCGCTGAGTGAAGTCACCAGCTACTCGGCGATCGTCGATGCCATGGAGAAGAAGGGCGACAAGCTCGATTACGACAAGCTGTTCGCGGACGTGCGCGCCTCGATCGACGAAGCGCACGCCGAAGGCGCGGTCTACGCCAGCGTCACCAGCGAGATCGGCGCCTACATCGAGCGAGAGTTGGAGCTGGCACGCACGCTGCACAAGCTGCGCTCTGCTGGAAAACGCCTATTTTTGCTGACCAATTCGCCCTTCGGCTACACCGATCAGGTGATGACGCACCTGCTCGCGGACGTCATGCCCGAGTATCCGTCCTGGCGGCACTACTTCGAGTTCGTGATCTGCTCGGCGGGTAAACCTCGCTTCTTCCAAGACGGGCGCCCGCTGATGGAGCGCGACGGCGACGTGCTGCGCCCCGTGCGTGAAAAGCTGGAGCGGGGCAAAGTCTACGAGGGCGGCAACCTAGAAGAGTTCGAGCGGCTGGTCGGCATGCGCAGCTCGAGCGTGCTGTACGTGGGCGATCACATCTACGGTGACATCCTGCGCTCCAAGAAGGAATCGTCTTGGCACACGCTGATGGTGATCCAAGAGATGGATGAAGAGATCGCCGCCTATGAAGCCTGCGCGGACGACCTCGGTCGCCAGCGCAGCTTGGACGAAGCGCGCAACAAATTGGAAGACGAGCTGCGCTTTCATCAGGGCCGTATCAAAGAGCTCACCCGCGCCACGCCCCTGCAAGTCGGGGAAGAAGAGAGCGAGCGCACCCGCACCAAGCGCGCACTCGAGCGCGTGCGCGCCGAGCTACGCAGCCTCACCTCGGAATACGAAATGCTCGCCGAGCGTATCTCCCAGCGCTTCCATCCCTATTGGGGGCCACTGCTGAAGGAGCAGAACGAGATGTCTAGCTTCGGCCTGCAGGTGGATCTGTACGCCGACATTTACACCCGCAGGGTGTCCTGCCTGCGCGCTTACTCCCCGCAGCAGTTCTTTCATTCGCCGTATGATTTGATGCCGCACGAGCTGTGAGGCCCTGCCCGGCCTGGCCAATGAGCCGGTTTATGACCGGCTCGACACTCTGCCCCCCGGCCTTCGCTCGCGTCCGAGTTAGCGAATGTGACCGCGCAGAGCAAAGGCCCCGCCGGCTTAACTGTGCTACGGGAAGCGCCGCTACCGTTCGAGCTGAACTGACCAAAGGACTTGTTGGATGAATCTGGTTGAGTGGCTTCAAGGCTTGATGACGAGCTTCGGGGCATCGTGGGTCATGTGGCTGATGATCTTCCTGAGCGTAATCTCGGTTGCCATCATGCTGGAGCGCGGTTGGTTCTACTTCTCGCTGCGCGACGATATTCCGAAACTAGCCAGCGATCTGCGCCGCTTGCTGCGCGAGGGCGACGCGGAAGCCGCGCTCCGTCAGCTGGAGGCGTCTCCCAGCGCCGAAGCCGCGGTGGTGGTGGCTGGCCTGCGTGAATCGGATCGCGGCATGAAGGCGGCGGACGAAGCCATGCAAGGCGCGGCTGCGCTGCAGCGCATGAAGCTCGAGCGACGCCTCGCGTACTTGGGCACGCTCGGCAACAACGCGCCGTTCATCGGTCTGTTCGGCACCGTGATCGGCGTCGTGCAGGCCTTCGAGCAGCTCGGCAAGCAGGGCATGACCACCGCGCAATCGGCCAGCTCCGCCGCACCGACGGCAGTCATGAGCGCGATCGCCGAAGCGCTGGTCGCCACGGCCGTGGGCCTCGTGGTCGCCATCCCGGCGGTCGCCATGAATAACTTCTACCAGCGCATCTCGCGCTCGATCTTGGCCAACACGGACGCGCTGAGCCACGTGCTCTTGTCTTACCTGGCCGGCGTCGAGGCCGGGCATGCTCCACCGCCACCCGCCACCCTGTCTGCGGTCAGCAAGGCCGACAAGGGCAAAGCCAAGTCCTCGGCGCGCACTTCCGTTCCGCCCGAGGAAGACTGAGTCATGGCCGGCGGCAGCAGCAACGACGATGACGGCATGGTTTCCGGCATCAACGTCACGCCGCTCGTCGACGTGACGCTGGTGCTACTGATCATCTTCATGGTCACCGCACGCATCATCGTGTCGCAGGGCATGCCGATGGATTTGCCAAAGGCCGCCAGCGGTGAGGCATTGCAGCAGGTCTTCTCGGTCGAGCTTTCGGCTGACGGAAAGACCCGCGTCGATTCAGAGAATCTCGGCAACGACGAAGCCATCACCCCGCTGGCCAAGGCCGCCAAGGCCAAGACCGCCGATCTGCGCGCGGTGATCCGCGCCGACCGCAAGGTCGAGCACGGACGGGTGATTCACGTGCTCGATCTACTCAAGCGCGCCGGCGTGGCCAAAATCGCGTTCGCGGTCTCCCCGTCCGACAAGGGCGGCACTGCCGTCGAGACTCAGCCAGGCAAGTAAGAGCAACGCGTACAGAGATGACGAGCACCGCCGACTCCATCACCGCCAGCCCGGCTCACACCGCCCGCTCTTCTGCGCGAGCGAGCGCCGATCCACTGGCGCCGATCGTGTCGCTGGGCGATCGTGAAGTGCGCGTCGGGCTGATCTTGGGTGTCGTCGGCGCGCTCCTCTTGCACACGGCGGTCGGCGTTCAAGCGGCCAGCACCCTGGGGGACGTGCACGCGTTCGCCGTGCTGGTGCGCGCCGAGGTGCGCGAGCGGCTCCAAGCAGAGGTCGACGTCGACCTGAACGAGCCGCCGCCGCCGCCACCGCCACCGCC
>DATEPG010000139.1:0-5332 GCA_035273265.1 Polyangiaceae bacterium | reverse complement strand
AGCGCTGAGCCGGGCGCCGTGGTGCCGCCCGCAGCCATCTCGACGCACTTCGTGCTAGTCGTCGATCCGTCGGTCGACGAACCCACGAACGTCGCGTCCTCACGAGACTTCAGCGCAGATTGCGGTAGCACGGCAGTCGGCGGGCTCAACCAGACGGGCTTCGCGGCTTGGAGCGAGTGCGTCGCGCGCCACTACGTCGAAGAGGTAAACGGGGCTTTCGCGTCGCTGCTCGGGTCGAGCGCGCCCATGCTGCAGTTTGGTTCCTTTTCCGTTTTGGCGAAGCCTGAGCTGGCGCGCGGGCGGCTCCGCAACGAATTGCCGCAAGCCATCGAACCTTTGGCGGAGCCCGGGGGCTTGAGCATCTTCCTGGTCATGGACATGGCCGACGCAAACGGCGGTATTGCTCGACGCTCTCAAGCGTATCCCGACGCGTTCAAGGGCGCCTCGGTTGCCATGGAGGCGGAGTCGACGTGGCAAATCATGGCGCACGAGCTCGGTCACGCCATTGGCTTTTCGCACGTGTCGGGCCCAAACGTAGAGGCGGTCGCGAGCTACGAATGTTGCGGCGGAGCTCAGGCGGCCACCGTTCGCGGTGACTGTGATGAGACGAGCAACATCATGTGCGAGGTGGGCGGTCTTGAAAATACGTTCGATACCTGCGAACACGGTGCATTCCTGAAGAAGATCGCCCGTTGCTGGCTGGGTGGCAACGGCGGGCCGAATTGCAGCAGCGACGCGTGCGTCTTAGGTGATCCGGCGGCAGTGCGCTGCAAGAACGCGGCCGGCGGCGTGCGCTGTACGTGCCTTGCCAATTCGATGACTTATTCGGCGCTCGATTGCAACGACGCAGTTTCTCAAATTTTTACGGCCTGCAAGGGGCCCTCCTGCGACCCGTTCGGGCCCAACCTTTGTGCCTCTGGCGCTGCGTGTTATCCGACCGCCAGCGGTGACAACCAATGCGCTATCGCGGGCAGCGCCAAAGTCGGTAGCGCTTGCAATCGGCCAAACGAGTGTGCACCCGGCGCACTGTGCGTCGGCGCCGCCGACGGCACGTCCAAGTGCGGACTGCTCTGCGACCGGGTTGGCGGCGCCGATCCGTTCGCCGCTTGCCCTGCCGACTGTGGCGAGGTCAGCGTCCTCAGCGAGGACCTCGCGATCTGCGTTCCGTGACGCACGCCCCGCCTGGCACGAAGGCGGCGGTCGTCGAACGTGAACGATCTTGTGCCACGCGGTGCAAGGGGTTCAATTCATCCAAGTCACAGAATCGGTTTGGCTGCCCGCGCTTGCTTGCACCGTGTTCGCGCCTTTGGCCCAAGTGATATTGCTCCAGACGAAGATGTGATTGCTCGCCGACTGCGGCCCGAGTGACGAACCGTTGAGCTTCACGTCCACCACGCTGGCGTTCGAGTACACTCGAATGCTCGTGCTCGACTGCGGCAGCGTGCTGAAGCGTCGACTCGTGATGTGCACGAATGGCTCCGAAGACCAATTCGCCTTGTACAGGTAGAAGGCATCCTTCCGCGTTTGGCGATCGAAGGTGACGAGGCCCTTGTCATTCAGGCCGGGCGTGTTGCCCTCGCTGCGCGTGTCGCTCGCGAAATCGAAAGCGTTCCAGATGAATTTCCCCCAAATGAATGGGCGGCTAGACAAAGCCGACCAATAGCCTTCGTGATAGTAGGCTTGGTATTCTTCGGGGTGTTGCGCGGGGGTGTGATTTTCACCCGTGTCTAGCGCCGCGGGAGCTGCCGTGTGTTGCGTGATGCTCGCCCCCGCGCCGTACTCGGTGAGGCCGATGGCGCCGGTCGGGCGATCCGCGTGCGTCTGATCGGCCCAAACAGCAAAGTCCGCGACTTGGCCGCCGTACCAGCCTTGGTACTGGTTGAAACCATGTGCGGTGCCGTGCCAGTTTACGGGGTTGTACGTGTCGCCCGGGTTGGCCGCGTAGGCGGCGATGCGCGAGGGATCTTCGCTGGCGACTACGTCCGCCAAATGACCGATCAGCGTATCCGGGTTCGGCCCTGCCTTGAGCAGTACTTCATTGCCGACGCTCCAAAAAACAATCGACGGATGATTGTAATTTTGACGAATGAGCTCGATCAGCTGCTGCTCGGCGTTGGCCGCGAATTGTGGAGTATCGTTGATGCGATCGACGACCGGTGTTTCGGCCCAAGTCACCAGGCCGGCTCGGTCCGTGAGATCGTAAGTATGTGGTGCGTGCTGGTAGTGCGCGAGGCGAATCGCCGTTGCGCCGAGCTCTTTGACGAACGCAAGATCCGCGTCAGTGTCACTGTCGGCGATGGCCCAGCCTTTGGCTTCGTGATCTTGGTGTTTGTTGACGCCGTGCAAATCCAAATATTTGCCGTTCAAGGTGAAGCCCGTGTTCGGATCCAAGCTGAACGAGCGCAAGCCGAGCGGCACGCTGATCGAATCGGAGACCGTGCTGCCGTCGAACAAATCGACGCGCACGGAGTACAGGTACGGATCCTCAAGCCCGTTCCACAGGTGCGGCTCTATCATCCGGCTGGTGGCCGTGGCGTCTGCATTGCCTGCGCCGGGCACGGCTTGGCTGATGCTCGTCGACACCACTTCAGCGCCCGCAGCGTCGAGCACGGTCACTTTGAGGTTGGCCGTGGCCATTTCCGCGTTCGCGTTTGCAAGTTTCACTTTGACCGACAGATCCGCGGACGCAGAGCTGACGTTCGATTGCGTGACGTACACGCCGGATGAGCCGAAATCGAGCGGGCTGATCGCCAGCGGCGGCGTGCTGAGCAGGTGCACGCCCCGGTACAGCCCGCCGAAAAAAGTAAAATCCGCTTGCAGCGGCGGCACGTTCGCCGTTGCGCTGCTGGTGATCGCGTTGTTCGGGTCGACGCCGGCTGAGTTGTCGACCTTCACCGCAATTACATTGTCCGCCCCGAACATCACGCGCTCGGTCACGTCGAAACGGAAGGCGGCAAAGCCGCCGGCGTGTGAGCCCACGAGTTCGCCGTTCACGTACACGTCGCTGATGATGTTCGAGCCGTCGAACTGCAGGTAGATGCGCTGACCCAGCAACGAGCTCGAGACCGTGAGGTGCCTCCTGTACCAGCCAACGCCGCGGTAATACGGCGTGGTCGGGCCGTCTTGACCGTCCAGCGCGTTCCAAGTGTGCGGCAGATCGAGCTTGGTCCACGCGCCGTCGTCAAAGCCCGCTGCTTCGGCGCCAGCTACGTCCGAGCGCTGAAACGTCCAGCCCGCGTCGAGGCTGGTATCGATGCGCGAACCGGCTGGCCGCGATCCATTTCCAGCCTGCGCCAGAGGTCCCGAGCTGCTGCCCGAAGAACCGCAGCCGGGCGCGCCGAAGAGCGATAGACAACACCCCAGGCTCACCAGCGAGAAAGCGGCAAACGAGCGACGTCCGCGCCCCGCAGCTCGCGTCGAGTCAGAACCGGGCATGTTCATGTTGGTTGAGCTTTTCACGGTAAGGGTGACGACCACACGGTTGATCACGTGTTCTTGTACGTGACGAAGCGTGCTTGCGGTACCTCGATCGAACCAACCAACGTCGGTTCTCGTGTCGTCCGTGCAACCATGGTAATTTCTCACGGGTGTCCCCGGCCTACTCCGAGCTCCTCCGAGCAGCGCGACGCTGGACCAAAACACCGGAAGACGCGCGCGATCTCGTGCAGACGGCGCTAGCGGAAGCGGTGGCTCGGGGCTTCCACGATTGGGAAGCGGAGGGCAGGCGCGGCTGGCTCCACGGCGTGATCCGCCGGCAAGCAGCCTTCCAGGCCAGGGGTGAGGCCCGCCGCCACCGGCGTGACCAGCTGTGGCAGCTCGCTCGCGAGCACTCTGAGCAGCTGGTCTGGGCTTGGGCACCGCAGTTCCTGAGCACACTGGCACCCTCCCTTCGCACCCTGGCGCTGCTGGTCCAGGCGGGTCTGGGCGGCGCAGAAATTCGCTCCGTGCTTCGATTGACGAGCGTCGCCTTTCGCCAACGCTTGACCGCCTTGCGGCGCACGCTCGCGACGACCCCTGAGGCCACCCTCGCGGGCCGCGCTCCCGAAGGCCCGGGCCTCGGTGCACGGCGACAGAGCGTACTCTCGACCCTGCAGCGCCAGCCGCACTGGGCGGTCGGTTCGCACGACCCTGACGGCCACCCGCTGATTTTCGTCGCCGTGAGCTCACGAACCGCACCCTGACGGCAACTCAGGTTGCTCTCACCCCTGTGAGACGTCCGCAAAAGGAGACTCCCTTGACCACCGCGCCTAAAGTTACTGGAATTGCTGTGCTTTTCACCGTGAAAAGCCTGACTCGCACTCAAGCCTTTTATCGAGAAGTCCTCGGCCTCGAACTCACGGGCGCCGACGGCTACCTTTCCGTCCTGCTCCCGAGCGGCACCGAGCTGGGCTTCTTCGAGGGCGAGGCGACCCTCGGCAGCTCACCGCAAATCGTCTTCGGCCTCGACGAGGGCGGTATCGACACGCTGGCGGAGCGCCTCGCGCAACAGGGTGTCCAGCTAGTCACTCCCGTGACCGAAGCGCCCGGGGGCTGGGCCTTCGAGTTCGGGGACCCGGACTTGCACAAGCTCGCGTTCTACCAGGACGGGAAGCTGCCCAGACGCTAGCTGCGCGCAGAGCGCGCGGAAGCGCGCGGAAGCGTGCGGACTGACACGCGAGGCGCTGATCCAGCCCGCCGCGACGGGCCGTTGTAGCCCGACGACTAGGGTTGGTATGTTTGGGTGATGCCGAGAGGAAACCCAGCCGTGAAGCTTGCCGTCACCGTGGACGCGGCTGCTCACTCAGGTGCTCGAAGCGTCTGGTCGGCTATTCTCGAACGGAGGACACCATGGGACTCTTGACCTTCAGCATCAACGTCACCCTAGACGGCTGCATCGATCACCAGGAGGGGATCGTCGACGACGAGACCCACGCCTTCTTCACGCGCCTCATGGACGAGGGCGGGGCAATGCTCTGGGGCCGCGTCACCTACGAGATGATGGAGAGCTACTGGCCGGCGGTCGCCCGCGGCGACGAGGAGGCGCCGCCGGCCCTCCGCGAGTGGGCAGTCAAGCTGGAGGCCAAGCCGAAGTACGTGGTGTCGTCCACGCGAAAGGACTTCCCGTGGACCAACAGCCACCACATCACAGGCGACCTGCGCACCGGAGTGCAGAAACTCAAAGACGCGACTCCAGCCGGCGTGCTCCTCGGTAGCGGCAAGCTCGCAACCGAGCTGGACCGGCTGGATCTGATCGACGAGTACAAGTTTCTGGTCCACCCCAGGATCGCCGGCCACGGCCCGACCCTGTACCAGAGCGGGTTGCCCAGCACGCGAAGGCTCGAGCTAGTCTCGG
>DATEPG010000138.1:0-31255 GCA_035273265.1 Polyangiaceae bacterium | reverse complement strand
GAATTATCCCTGGGGCGGGAGCGCTCCCGACTGCACTTATGCGAATTTCGGTTCGACTCGGTGCGTCACATCGGGCTTCCCGTTCACTCGAGTCGGTGCGCAGTCTCCAAAGGGCGACGGAGCCTTTGGACAATCAGATATGGCGGGCAACATCCAGGAATGGGTGCAGGATTTGTATCAGGACCCCTACCCAAGCAACTGCAACAATTGCGCAAACCTAACGGTGGGGACCGAGCGAGTGGTACGTGGTGGCTTCTACTACGGCTTCGATGCGACGGACGCGCTCACCTCGACCCGCTTGCACTACGGACCGGTGAACTTCCCCTTCGACTACTTCGGCATGCGCTGCGCGAGGAACCCATGACCGGCCTCCGCGACGCTATCGGTTGCTGAAGATTGATGCATCGAACGACGCCCCGTCTGGTCTGGAGCGGGGCGTCGCGATGTTCACAGCTGAGCTGCACTTTACCGCGGGAACGAGTACACCAGTGCACCGGGGAATTATTGGCAACCTGTCAACGCCAAGAGAATACGCCCCATGACGCATCCACACCTTTCTAGGTCATTCATATTGGCCGGTTTGGCGATTTTCGCCGCATGCAGCGGGCCGCGTCGCGACTTCACTGGCAAGCCGGGGTCTGGAGGAAACGCGGGCAGCAGCGCAAGCGCCGGTAGCAGCGGCGCACATGTCGGCAGCAGTGGTCGCGGTGGCGGCAATGGCGCCGCTGGCGACAGCTCGGGACCGGAGAACGCGGGTGCGGCCGGCGACGACACAGGTCCAACCGACCTTTGCATCGGCGTCACGTGTGACGCCGCCCCAGCGTCCAGCTGCACCAACGCGAAGGAGTACCGGACCTACGACAAACTCGGGAGCTGCACCGAGGGCGTCTGCAACTACGCCGAGCATTTGATCGCGTGCCCCTGCCAATCCAACGCGTGCACGAGCGATCCCTGCGCCACGGTGACGTGCAACTCTCCACCAACCGCAAAGTGCACCGCGACCAACACGCTCACGGAGTACGCTGCGAGCGGGACTTGCGATGCGGGCAGTTGTAACTACGTAGCCACGGACAAAACGTGCAATTTTGGCTGCGCCAACGGCGCTTGCAAAGCAGATCCGTGCGCATCGCTCGCGTGCAGTACGCCGCCGGCCGCCAAGTGCAAGAACACTATTACCAAAACCACGTATGCCGCTAGCGGCACTTGCAGCGCAGGTGACTGCAGCTACGCAGCGACTGACGCGGCTTGCCCCAGCAACCAGGCCTGCAGCGGGCAAGCCGTGTGCGCACTATGCAATACCGACGCGAGCTGCGGCGCCACTTGTGTGGCTTGCACTGGCAGCACTCCCAAGTGCAAAGCACAGGGCGCGACGTCAGCGTGCGTGGGTTGTCTCTCGAATGCCGATTGCAGCGCCGACACGCCGGTCTGTAACACCTCGACGAACGCCTGCCAGGCGCGTCCCTCGTGTATCGGCTTAACCAAAACCTGCGGCCCGAGCGGCAATCAGGACTGCTGCAGCTCGAGCATCGTGACCGGCGGCACGTTCAACCGCAGCAACGACCCGGCCTACCCTGCGACCGTTAGTACATTTCGGCTAGACAAATACGAGATCACGGTCGGGCGTTTTCGTAGATTTGCCGCCGCCTATACACAGAACATGATTGTCTCGGGCGCCGGCAAGAATCCGAACAACCCGAGCGATCCGGGCTGGAACAGCGCCTGGAACGCGAATCTACCTTCCGACGCCAGTGGGCTGCACTCCGGGTGCATGGGACTAGATAACCCAACCTGGACCCCGAGCCCCACCGGCAACGAGAGCCTGCCCATCAACTGCCTCGGTTGGTACAAGGCACAAGCGTTTTGTATTTGGGACGGCGGGCGCTTGCCGACCGAGGCCGAGTGGAACTTCGCCGCCGCGGGCGGCAATGCGCAGAGGGATTACCCCTGGGGCGCTAGCCCTCCCGACTGCAGCTATGCAAACTTCTCCACGGGGACGCACTGCACGACGTCACTTAGCGGATTCAACCGAGTCGGTTCGCAGTCTCCCAAGGGCGACGGAGTTTTTGGACAATCAGACCTGGCAGGAAACGCCAAGGAATGGGTGCAGGATTTGTATGACCCCTACCAGGGCAACTGCAATAACTGCGCGAATCTGACCTTGGGCACCAACCGAGTGGTACGCGGCGGCTACTATTTCAGCTTCGATGCGGAGAGCATAACCACCTCCAGCCGCGACTCCATGCCGGAGAACTTGCCGTTGGACTACCAAGGCGCTCGTTGCGCGAGGAATCCATAACCAGCACCTGCGGTGCTGCGGGCGGCTGCAGTGAAAACGCGCTAACGACGCCCGGCGTTCGTCGAAGCAGACTGGATCGAAGCGGGGCGTCGCGATGTTTGCTAGAAGACCTGCTTACTCAATGGTGACGGCGAGGGCGTCCAGCGAGATCTGGTAGTAGCCGTGCGCATCCCAGGCGATGGTTTCGCCCTTCTGCTTGACGGTGCCGCCGGTGGTCGTGATGCGAACGCACATGTTCGGCGGGAAGTTCGCTGGCAACGTCCAGGTCGCGCTGGTCGTGGCTGTGGCAGGAATCGCCTTTTGCCCCAGCCAGTAGGCGCCGACGTTGGTCATGGCTTCGGTCCAGTAGCCGTCCGACACGGCCTTGGACATGGCGCTGGTCATATTCGCAATCGGCACCGGCTGGTACGTTGCGCCGCCGTCCTTTACGAACCCATGCACCACGAAGATGGCCCACTTGCCCATGGCGAGCTGGCCGGTGATATTGGCGGCACTCGCGTCTTCTGGAGGCATGTACGCGGGCAGAGAGAAAGGATCGCTGTTGTCGCGCGGTGACACCGTGCCGCCGCCGCATGGACCGCGATTCAGAAACAGTTTGGCCGGAGCAGCATACTGCTTCCAACCATCGAGGCAATTCGGTGCCGCCATGCTGTGCACGTCGACCGCAAACTTGGTCTTGAGGGAGGTCTGAGCGGCGTCCACCTGGTTCGTGGCAGGGCTCGGCGGATGGGTCTGAGTATGATTGGCGATCTCTTGGCCATCAGCGATGGTGGCCTTGAACCCGGTCTCTGCACTGCTGCCGATCAGGAACCAGGTGAAGTGTGCACCGGTTGCCTTCAACGCACTGTAGCTTGCGAGCTGCGACGGCCTGTTGTCGTCGAACGTGAACGACGCAGCGCCCTTGAAGCCTGCCCAGTCGAGCACCTTCAAGCCACCCACCGCACCCGCCGGCTTAGCGACACCGGTCGTGCTCGGCGCTAAAGAGAGGTTGTCGCATTTGAACGTGGCGCCCGGACCCGAGCCGCCAGTGGCCGGCATGCCGCCGCTGGCGCTGCCGCCGCTCGAGCTGCCTCCCGCACTCGTGCCTCCCGCGCTCGTGCCAGCCGTGCCAGGTGAACCAGCGGTCGGCGCCGCGCCGGCCGTGTTGCCGGTCGAACCAGCTACCGCTCCCGCGCCGCCGCCACCCGTTGACGGGTTGCCGGCAACCGCGCCTGCTCCTGCCGTGCCTGGCTTGCCGCCGGTCGCACTCGCGCCGGCCGTCGAGTTGCCCGAGCCGGCCGCACCGCCAGGGTTCGAAGGATCAGACGAGCAAGCGGCCATCGACAACATCAGCGCAGAGACCGAAATAAGTTGCTTCATTAACAACGCGCCTCCGGGCGCTCGCAGAGAGAAGGGAGTGGACGACTCGGCCGACAAATTAGCACGTCGCCAGCGCAATCGAACTTCTGTTGAACGATCATTAACAATGGCTGCCACGCAGTGACAACGGCCGCCTGCACGGGATGTGAGCGCCCTTGCAACTCAGCCGGAAGATTGCGCGGAAACTGTATTAGCTGGAGCTCCGCTGGTCTCACGGAGAGACGGAGCGAGCGATGACACGCCGAACCGCGAACTGCGATCGGTGACCGTGGAGATGCGGAGGATTCCGCACAAAACGCAGCGTGGGCCACTGACGTCTGTCAGTAACCCACATTGGCGTCTCGGCCGACTCGCTGCGGAGTCTTTCTTTCGCGACCAGCGAGCGCCTCGTAGTCGGCGCTCGGTTCGCTACGGCCGACTCACTGCGCCGGTTGAGTAACGGTGCTGCTGGCGATACTGACGGCGGTCTGCGCGAGCAAGCGGCCGTTGATCGACGCGCCGGTGCCGAGCGTGATCGCGGTCTTGCACAGCACGATGCCTTCGGCGTGCGAAGTGGTCCCGAGGTCGACCGCGCCTGCGACCTGCCAAAAGATATTCTTGGCTTGGGCCCCGCCGCTCAAGGTCATGGCCTTGGCAGCGCTCAGCTTGAGATCACCCGTGACCTGAAAAATCCAGACGTCGTTCGCCGCGCCCGCGAGCGTCACGTCGGTGGGGATGGTCAGCGACGAAGCCCACTTGTACAGGCCCGGAATCAGCGTCAGCCCTCCGATGGCGCCTGCGCCGAGGTCCGTGAAATCAGGCGTCGGGCGACCCGCAGCGTCCGTGTACGCCGTCTGCATGTTGGCGACGGCGGTCGTCAAATTGCTCGGTGTCGGGGCGTCGTTGTCGGCGGCGAAAACACGGCCAACGATCTGCGGTGAAGTCCAAAATGTGCCCGCTTTCGTCAGCGGAAATCCGGTGACGTAGCTGGCAGCAGCAGGGCTCAGCCCGAGGTGGCCCGTGATCGCCGAAGTCGGCACATTCGAAATCGCCGACTTGGCCAAGATCGCATAATTGCCTGCCGTGCCCAGCTTCACGGGGGCCGGTCCGAGCGCGGCCAGCGCGCTCGTGGTGAAGCTCGAAGTGTAAGCCTGGGCCAGGGCGTTCCCGGCGAGATCGGTCGCGGCAACACTCACCGCAATTTGATATGCGCTATTCAGCGCAAGCGGGGCATCCGGCGTGAAGGTCGCAGTTTGTTGGAAGTAGCTGATCTGGCCGGGCACTGCCACGCCGCCCGAGGTCACGCGGAAGCTCTCGCTCGTGAGCGTGCTCGAGTCCATGACCTCGCTGAAGGTGACGCGAATCGCACTCTGACTGGCCACGCCGATGGCGCCATTGATCGGCGAACTACTGAGCGGCGTCGGCGCGATCTGGTCTCCGCCTGGAACCTCTCCCCCGGCGCCCGCTTCGGCATCCGCGCCCGACGAACCCGCGCTCCCTAGCGAACCCGCTGCACCAGAAGCACCCGTTTCACCCGCCTTGCCACTTTCGCCCGCTTTCCCGGTCGCACCCGACGAACCTGCCTTCCCCGCTTCGCCGGACTGGCCCGCGAAACTGGTAGCCCCCGCGTTGCCACCAGCAGAACCCGGCTCGACTCCATCATTGTCCGAACAAGCTACGGCAATCAGCGCAAACGAAGGCAGGGCGGTCAGCAGCAAACGACGGACAAAGAGCGTGGAAGGAAGCATCGAGTACCTCGTGGGGAGTTCCGTAGGCGTCGCGACTCGGAAGGAGCGCGCTCAACTCAGAACTCCGAGTCCCCAGACTAGCCATGCAATCGCAATAAACAAGTGTGGCAGAACGCCAATCGACCGACGCCGACGGTGCGACAGCTGCCCACCCAAGGGCGAGACTTATTGTCACGCATTCAATCGCGTAGCCTGAATTGCATGTAGTCCATTTGCCAGGGGGGCGATCGCGATCCTGCAACGCAGCTCAGAGCGCGCGCTGTTCTCGTCGCGTGCCGGCGGCGAACTGCCTACGCGCAGCCGAGAACCTGTCACCACGCGCGAACGCATCGCGACGACTTCGCCAGGTGGAGTCTGACAGGTCGCGAAGAGCGAAGATCGGCGGCTTCGAACAATCGGCATCTCCAGGCTCGCCGCTGCGGGAATGACGAGCACTAGGTACTTCGCGCTCCTTGAGCGTCTGCTCGATCCCAACTTCACCGTGCTGGCATCCAACCAGGTGCTTGCGGACGACATCACGTACATTGCGCCGAGCGATGGCTAGCTGTACCTGCCGTCCCGCTCGACGAGATTAGCGGCGCGTCGCGGGCTGGCCATTGTCCGATCGCATCGACACGGAGCTCGCCGGGCCGCGTTGTGCATGGCAACCTCCACGCGGGAGCGGTGAAGCAGGCTCGGCTTCAGACGTCGACACAGGCCGGGCGCCTTCGAAAACCTTCAGCGGCAGGAAGGTCGAAAGGGCGTATCAACGGCCCACCTGGCAACGGCCCGCGAAAACTGCCTGGCAAATCCCAGCGAGCAGCGCCTGCCGCGATCGCGCTCTTACTGGGCAGCACAGAGAGCGCACTGTTTTCGTCGCACGTCGGCGACCCATGGCTTACCCATGCAGACACCGACAACATGTCACCTGCGTGAAAGGATCGAGACCTTTCACCACCTGGGTTTGACCCGTTGCGCGCTGCAACCGCGTGAACGACGCCAGCGGAGTTGCGCGCATCGCTGCCTCCACTGCCCTGGCAAATTTGGGACTGATCTAGCTATTTTCTGTTGCAGGTCAGTGATTACGTCGCACGTACTGCACAGTGGAAATGTCACCCCCCTTCGCATAGCAAGCGGGGATGCAGATGAGCGAGCGACAGTGGCGGATTTTGAGCTTGCTGGAGCGTCTGGGCCGCGGCGAGGTAACCTCGGGGAAGTGGCAGCAAGCCCACAGAGGAAGAGAGCACGGTGGGGTACCTGCGTGTATTGCGGGATATCCTCAGAGAGAAAGGCATTCCGCACACCGTCTACGGCGATCGCCACAGCAGCCTGAAGCGCAACGACAAGCACTGGACACTCGAAGAAGAGCTGGCAGGCAAGCAAGAGCCAACACAGGTCGGACGCGTGCTGGCCACCCTGGGCGTCGAGATGCGCTATGCGCTGTCGGCTCCCGCCAAGGGACGCGTGGAGCGTCTGTGGGGCGTGCTGCAAGACCGACTCATCTCTGAGTTGAGACTAGCGGGCGCGTCGACTCGTGGGCAGGCCAACAAGGTGCTGGACGAGTATCGTCAAGCGCACAACAAGCGATTTGCTGTAACGCCGCAGGAGACTCAGCCGGCATGGTGGCAGGCCCCTCGGACCACACCAAGCTGCTCGACCGGTGCGCGCTGCACTACGTGAGGAAGGTCTATAAGAACCACACCGTGCGTCTCCACGGGCGCGTCATCGACATCCCCAAACGGCCCGACGCGAAATGCGCGACCTACGCGGGGAAAGAGGTCGTCTCTAACTATTTTCTTGACGAGTTTTCAGCCTCCCGCGCGCTCATCGTGCTGGGTCTGCTAATTCTTGGTGTGTGCTTGCGCGCAGCTTCGCGCTGACAGCGTTTTCGTAGCCGCGGTCAACTTCAAAGCCATTTGCCCGCTGAAACGAACTCCACGACGGCAATGCGTGCGCCGAAATAACGCATGATAGACACGAGTGATGGGGAACCGATATCGCTTGCTGGAGTTGCGGAATTCGGAGCTCTTGAATGGCTTGTCGGAGCTGGTCCGACAGAGCAACACCTTGACCGCGCAGATGCTCGCGCACTTGCTGGAACTCGAAGCACGCCGGTTGCATCTGGAGCTCGGCTTTTCGTCGCTATTTGCCTACTGCGTGGAAGCCTTGGGGATGAGTGAAGGCGCGGCTGGACGGCGCGTTGCAGCGGCGCGGGTGTGTCGACGATTCCCGGAGGCATTCGAGCGGGTGGCTCGGGGGGAATTGCACTTGTGTGCGTTGTGCGCGCTCGCGCCGCACTTGACTCCCGAAAACGCGGCTGAGCTGTTCGCGGCGTGTGCGAGCAAAACTCGCCGACAAATCGAGGGACTGCTCGCGGCCCGATTTCCGCGGCCGGACGTAAGAGAGCAGATCCGCCGTCTACCCGCGCGTGCTCAGGTGTCATTGGAAGTGCCAGCTGAACCCGTAGCCCAGGCCCGGCCGCCGTCTCCGGTGATTGAAGAGCCGATCGCGCCACCAGCCGCCCCCGAGGTGCGCATGGTCGCGCAGAATCCGCCGCTGCGCCCGGCCGGAACCACGGCTCTCGCCGCGCGCCGCCGTGCTCGCGAACTCGAGCCGCTCTCCAGCGATCGTTTTGGCGTGCATTTCACCGCCGACACCGAGCTACGCAATCTAATCGAGCGCGCTCGAGCCCTAGCCAGTCACCGGCTACCGAATGGCGATCTCGCAGGCCTGATGAAACTGATGGCCGCAAGCTTCGTGCGGCAGGAAGAGAAGCGACGCTTCGGTACTGGGGCGAAACCTCATCAGGCAGAGACCGAGACCGAGACCGAGACCGAGACCGAGACCGAGCGCTCCGCTGAGCAGCGAACTCCACCAGGCGAAGTGATGCCACCCGCAGCACTCGCAACCACGACGCTCGACCGGCGCGCGGTGCCAATCGGCAAACGTGGACGGTACTTGGCCGTAGGAGTGCGGAGAGAAATTCACAATCGAGACGGGGGCCAATGCGCGTTCGTGTCAGCCGATGGCCGGCGCTGCAATGCTCGGGCATTCCTCGAGTTCGATCACATCGAACCCTATGCCAGGTTCGGCACAGCGGAGGCCGCGAACATCCGCTTGCTTTGCAGAGCCCACAATCTTTTGCACGCCCGAAATTGCTTTGGAGCAACCCATCTGGCCGCGAAAATTGCCGTGAAGAAGCGTGCCAGACTTGCGAATCAATCGAGACGAGTAACGTCCACCTAGCACGAGAATGAGGCGATGATTCGAGACTGGCGGGTCGCACGGGAACGCCACCAATCCCACGCGGTCTCAACCACAAGCAACAATGAGCGCACAGCTCGGATCCCCGTCGGACTCGCTCGATGCGCGCCCGTTCCCGTCCGTTCGCTCGATGCGCGTCCGTTCCCGTCCGTTCCCGTCCGTTCGCTCGATGCGCGCCCGTTTCCGTCTGTTCGCTCGATGCGCGTCCGTTCCCGTCCGTTCGCGCATTGCAACACGTGGGGATCTAGTGGTAGCGATTGCGCAATCGATGCAAGGAGCAAGCTTGCCTTTTCATGACGTACCGATCGCGCCGAGCGAACCCCCGCTGTCCCCCTGGCGTCTTGGCTGCTTGGCGGTCGATCCTCCCGCTCGTTCAAGATTTGGCATTGACGTGGAACGAGACGGTAAGGCGAGTTGCCCACGCTGGGGATGAAGTCGTTCTTCGCGCTAGGGTTGATCGGGTTGCGGTAACCCCGAGTGCGTTCGCGGAAGCCTGGTGCGTCGAGAACAGCGCGCACAATGAGCTGCGCTGCTGGAGCGCGATCGCCCACTCAGGTCAGCGACCTGCGGGAAGACGCAACGACAACACCCGCGACAACGCCCACGTGCTGCACGAGATTTTGTGCCGAGCACAGGTCGCCTTCTGGACCCATCGCGTGCGGCGCCTAGCGCGGCCTTCTGCGCCATTTTAGCGAGGAAAGGCTAATTCTAGGCCGGCCGTGGTCGGCTGAGCCTGGTCCAGCGTGGCGCGGGTACCACCCTGATATGCCCCCGAGCCCCGCTCTGCCCGCTGCCAGCCCACCCCCCACCGGGTCACGCCGACTCCTTGGCTCATTGAGCGCAATCTTCGTCGTGGGGGGCATCGCCGCCGGCTGTGGCAGTTCGAGTGATGGGAGCCAAGTGAACGGTTCCAACGGGGACGGCAGCGCCGCTGCGTCGGGCGGAGCGGCTCTGGTCGGTCTGCCGGGCACTGGCAGCGGCAGCGGAACCGGCACCACGCCCGTGATCGACCCCAGCGCCGCCTGCGCCAAGGGCACGGCCTCTGCCACGCTCTCGGGCGTAAATATGTTCGTGATGTTCGACCGTTCGTCATCCATGACGGAACGCGCCAACCAGAACGGAACGCGCTGGGCATTGACGTCGTCCGCCTTGAACGCATTCTTTGCTAGTCCGAATGCAGCCGGTCTGCAGCTGGCATTGCGCTTCTTCCCGCATGATTCGCCCTCCGCGGGTTGCAATCAAGATCGCTGCGATTTGAACGCCTGCGCGACGCCCCTGGTCGGCTTGGGCGGATTGAGTGCTGCGGCGGCACCGGCGGACGCCCAAGAAGCCGCTCTGATCAACGCGACAGCCAGGTCGGCTCCGGGCATGTCGGGCCAGGGCACGCCGATCTTTGCGGCTCTCGGCGGAGCTCTGCAGTGGGCGAGCGCCCAGCGTCAGAAAACTCCCGATCAAAACAGCGTGGTGGTGCTGGTGACCGACGGGCAAGCCAACGGCTGCGAGACCGACATCGGCCGCATCTCGGCGCTCGCTGCCAAAGCCCTGGCAGATGACGGCATCCGCACGTACGCCATCGGCCTGACCGGTTCGGAGGAAGCCGATATGACTCGCATCGCCGTGGCCGGTGGCACGACCAAGGGCATCTTCGTCTCGGACGGAGTCAACACGCAACAGGAACTGCTCGATGCGCTCGGAGCAATTCGCGGCCAGGTGCTCGATTGCGACTTCGCCATGCCCGTCGCCAAGCCCGGTCTGGTGGTCGACAAGACCCTGATCAACGTCAACTACACGCCGACCGGCGGCATGTCGACCACCCTCCCGCGGGTGGCAAACGAAGCCGCGTGCACCACGAGCGGGGGCTGGTTCTATGATGACCCGAATGCTCCGACCCGGATCACGCTCTGCAAGTCCAGCTGCGATCAGGTGACAGTCGACCCGAGCGCCTCACTCGACATCTTGCTCGGCTGTGCCACAGCCATCGAGGTCCCCAAGTAAGGCTTGCGCTGAGCGTCGATGCCGAGTTGAACTGCTCGGCATGTCTCCCGAGCCACGCCGCCACTTTTCGATGCTGCGCGACTTTCGCGCGGCCGATTTTTTCACGTTGGCCAACGGCTTTGCGGGTTCGGGCGCGATTCTCGCCTTCATGCGCTTCTGCGCCGGTGAACGAGCGAGCTTCTTCTGGATCGGCACGGCGCTGATCCCGGTAGCGTTGCTGATGGACATCCTGGACGGCCGGGTCGCGCGCCTGCGCAATGAAGTGTCCCCCTTGGGCCAAGAGCTGGATTCGCTGGCCGACGTGGTATCGTTCGGCGTGGCGCCCACGGCCATGGCCTTCGCCTGCGGGATGCGCGGCGAGGGCGACGCGCTGTGCTTCATGTACTTCGTCGCCTGCGGCATCAGCCGACTCGCCCGCTACAACGTGACCGCCGCCAGCCTCTCGACTGCCAGCGGCAAAGTCCGCTACTTCGAAGGCATGCCGATCCCGAGCAGCTTGTTGCTCGTCGCACTACTGGCGGTGCTTTTCGCGCTCGGTTATCGCGGCCCGCAGCTCTCGGTTTGGCAGCTCGGCCCCGTCTCACTGCACCCGTTGGCCTTGCTGTACGTGGCCCACGGCAGCGCGATGATCAGCAAAACCTTGCGCATCCCCAAGCTGTAACGCCGCACGCCGCAAAGCGCTCAAAACATCAGGTTGCCGGCCCCGAGCACGAAGTCGATGTTCGAGCCGAAGAGCGCCCGGGCGCCCTGGCAATGCGCGCTGGCATTCGCGGTTCGGCGCTGACGTTCTGACCAAGTGGTCGCGGCGAGCCCCAGCGCGATCTCGCCCTTGGCGCTTCTCACTCGCTCCTGGGCATCGGGGTAAATATTCGCGTCGAGCACCTCCAAGGCGTCGTCCAGCTCCGTGACCGCAAGCTCCAGCAAGCGCGTTTGAATGTCGGCGCGGGTATCGTTGAAGCGAAGGGCCAAGCTGCTCGCCGCCTGCAGGCGTTGACGGGCAATATCGATGTTGAACGCTCCGTTCAGAATGCGAAGGAAGCGAGCGATCGCGGCGGCATCCAGCGGCTGGAGATCGAGAGCCGCGCCAAACCGCTGCTCCAAGAGCTTCGCGCCAGGAGAGTCGCGAAATGCAGGCGTGGCGTAGAAGCCGACTGCGCCGTCGATATCACCGCCTGCGCCTTGCTTGTCGGAGGCCCTGAAGGCGTTGTGGAAAAACGGCGCCGTGTCCGCAGCCTCGATCAGCGGCGGCGGGCTAAAGGATCCGTCCCCGAATGCATTCACGACTCCGAAGGTCGAAAGGTTGGGGTGCTCGAGCTCCGCTCCGCCGAAACCTCCGTCTTCCAGGCCAATCCCATCCAGCACACCGCGCGTCGCGAAAACCACGCTGCTGCCTTCACGAATACCGCTGTCGAAGTTACGATTCTTGCCGGTATCGATGAAGTTCGCCCCGGCATTGGCGTGACACACGTTGCATCGGCCACGTTGTGGGTCCAAAAATGCGCGACGCCCCTCCTCGCCCTCGGCGTCTTCCAGCCGGACCTGCTCCAGGTTCAGCTCGTTGAGCCGTCCCAAGCTGAGCTGGAACGTGTGCGTGAGATCGGCTTCCTGCACAGTTGGAAGCCGGAAGTCGACGTTGGGACGGCGTTCGAGATCTTTCGTGAAGTGCTGTTTGATCGCGCCTTCGAGAAAAGCCCGCAACGAGCCATCTCCGGGCGCGCCATCGCCTGACCAGCCTGTGCGCTCGAGTGGCGCGTTCGCCGTCCCGTCGGCGGGGTCGGCCGCGATGCTCGTTGCGAGCGACAGCACATGCGAGACCGAACGCGAAACGAAGCGCTCGCTCGGATCCTGAAAACCGTCGAGATTCTCGAGAATATTGCCGAAGCCGAGCAAATCCGAGGTCTCGAGTTCACGCAGCGCTGGGTTAGTCTCGAATACGAAGAGCGGATCCTTGGGATTGCTCTCATGCAGCGCGGTGACGAACGGCTGGTCCAAGGTCGTGTTGTTACCCACGGGGTGGCAACTGCCACACGTTCGCCCATTGCCAGCGAACGTCTCACGAAAAAAGATGTCCGCGCCCGCACATATACTCTGTGTGACGAGCCCGGCGATCACCCGTGGGTCGTCTGCGCAGGCATCGAGCCGAGCCTCGACCGGTAGCGTGTTGGCCCGCCCTTGCCCAGCCAAGCCGGGCGCTTCCGGCTTGTCAGCTGCGGATTCTGGCGCGTCATTCGGGTTCGAGTCGTGACCGCCTCGCTCGCTGCCCGAACACGCGATACTGATTGCGCCCAAGGTAACGAAAGCAAACACACCGCCGGATGATCTCGAAGACATCACTCTCTCCCTATTCACAGCAACGCAACGCGAGCGCACGACTACCCGTCTCAGTGCCCGCCGACGGTCTTCACTTTCAAATCGATCAACCACTGCCCCACGCCATGGCGCGCCTCGAGCGAGGTGCGCGTGTGCCAATCGGTCCAAGATACGCCGCCCAAATCGGGCTCTTGGACGGGTCTGAACGAGTAATCGGCGTTGACGCCCACGATCCGCGGATCGCGCCCGTCGCGAAGGTAGAGAGGTCCCCCGGAATCACCCAAGCACAGACTGGCACGCTTCTCGTCCTGGTCGTGCCCGGCGGTGACCAAGTAGGAGGCGTCCACCGCGTCGAACTGCTCATCCGTCATGGGTGTGTCGAAGCGCCGGATCTCCGACCCTGAGATGATCGAAGCGTCTGCCGTTTTGTAGCGACCGAGTTGCAGAGTGTTTGCGTCTACGTTCGTTCGCTCCTCGCAGCCCCAACCAACCTTGACCACCGGTGTACCAGTCGCGATCGAAGCGAGCTCGACCCGCGCCTCGGGGATCTGCGGTGTGTCCTCGCCGATCTCGATCACCGCAACGTCCGCAGCGCCATCGTCCAAGATCGCATCCTGACAGGTAGGACACGCCCACCACGAAGGATGAATGGTGGTCTTCACGATGGTAAACTCGGCCCGATCCCCGTCGGCAGCGTCGAGTCCCCAAAACATCAACAGCGGATTGCCCGGTAGGTACCTGTCGTGAACACCGCCATTCGGCGGAAAATCCGGCGGTGGGAAGCTACTGCGATTCGGGCGCGCCAGCGAAACGCAGTGCGCTGCCGTCAAAAACAGTCGAGGCCCGACCTTGGCCGCCGTACAATCGTCACTGATCCCCACGGTGGATCGGAAGTGATTGGCGTCCGCTGGTTGCCCACCAATGAGCTCGGGGTCACCCGTAGAAGGCAACGCTTCGGCCTTCCCGGCGCAGCCCGCAATGCCCGCCATTCCGAGCGCAACGACCGCGCGCC
The DNA here is from genome assembly GCA_035273265.1 of Polyangiaceae bacterium. Taxonomy (GTDB): domain Bacteria; phylum Myxococcota_A; class Polyangia; order Polyangiales; family Polyangiaceae; genus PMG-095. Next base: position 17,313 of record DATEPG010000138.1, on the reverse strand, counting down.
AGGCACTCTTTCCAAAGCTCAGAGCTCGAAAATGCTTCGCTTCCTTCATTGCTCGCCTCCACGATGAGAAACATCTCTCATCACCCCAGTACCCATCCCCTTGGATTCGGGTGAACCCGCCGTGTACCTTGAGGCGGCAATGAAACGGGAAAATTCACCGGCCCTAACGCGCGCGATTCGCAATGCACTCCGCGCGCTCGCGGAGCCCGAGCGCGCGCCGGCAATGCAAGCGTACATGAAGTCCGCGATGCCCTACCTGGGCGTCTCGGCGCCGCGAGTGAAGGCGGCCTGCCGCGAAGTGTACGCCAGCTACCCCTTCGAGAGCGCCGAACTGTGGCGCGCGGATGTACTCTCGCTATGGCGTGGCGCTAAATACCGCGAGGAACGCTACGCCGCGATCGCACTGAGCGGGCAGCGTAAAGCAGCCGCGTTTCAAAATTTGGCCGCGCTACCGATGTACGAAGAAATGATCGTGACCGGCGCGTGGTGGGACTTCACAGACGAGTTGGCCGAGCACCGCATCGGTCCGCTGCTCGCCGCCTACCCCCGCTCGATGCGCAAGACCATGCTCGTCTGGAGCCGCTCGCCCGATCTCTGGAAACGCCGCACGTCGATCATTTGTCAGATGTTCTTTCGCGAGGCGACCGATCTAGAGCTACTTTTTTCGTGCATCGAGCCGTCCCGGTCGTCGCAGGAGTTCTTCCTCCGCAAGGCCATCGGCTGGGCGCTGCGCCAACTCGCAAAACACGATCCGCAGACCGTCCTCCGCTACGTGAAAGAGCACCAAGCCGAGCTCAGTCCACTCACGCACCGCGAAGCGTTGAAGCACTTGAGCTCGAGGTCCGGTCGCGGCTCGAGCGCGACTGCGTTGCAGAAACGCCGCCCCTAGAAATAACACTCCGAACCCGCCCAGAACGACGCTGCCGTCGTAGACATCGAACGGCGAATCAATGTCCGACTCAGATATTCCGATTGGCTGGCTGAACAGAGGTTCCCACAGCCTCTGCGTGCACGGTGGTCTCTCCCTTCGCGGGTGCTCACTTCGAGTTCGCTGGGAGCTCGGTCCGGCTGCGCGATACGTCGACGCCCAGCAGGGGCTTCAATTCATCCTGATTGCCGGCGCGTGCCAAGAGCTCGACGAGCTCCGGTCGCTTGGCGAGCGCATCGAGCTTCTCGCGCGACGTGCCCATGAAGTGCAGGATCGCGACGTCTCGAGCAAAGCTTTGGTGCAGACCCTCGCCTATCACTGCATGCTCGGCGAACAAGGGCAGATTTTCCTGAAACCCTTGCTTCAGGGCCGCGAAGTCCTTGACGCTTAGCTTGAGGAAGAGGCTGAACGTCGGACCATCGGGAGGAGTAGCGGGAACCTTGACGAACTGGTTCTCGGTCAGCCAAAGCAGCGAACTCTCCGGTGCGCCCTTGCGCTCGAGGTAGCGCTCCATTTCTGGCGACTTCAGTACCGCCTGCACCTTGGCGACATCGTCCGCGAGCAGGTGCACGACGACGCGGCCGTCGTCCAAGCGGGTCAAGAGATGCCCCTTGATCTGCGCTTGCGCTCGCGCGGCCGCACCTTCCTCGAAGTACTTCTTGAAAGCGTCGAAGTCGCTCATCAAGTGCACCACGAACACGCTCACACCTGCGCTCGTCTGTGACTCGCCGACAGTCGCCGGAACGGGGGCAGGGGCCGACGCAGGCTCGGCTGCCGACGACGCAGGCGCGGTGGGTGCGCATGCGACGGAACAAACGATTCCGCAAAGAGCTAGCGCTCCGCCGAACCAGGAAAGGGCATCCAACCTTTTCACACGCTGAACCATGGTGACGACAATGGCACACTCGAGCTCTGCTGGACGAGCGTGTTCATGGCTCGTCACGGTACGATCCCCGACCCGCACGCGCCGCAGACGACTGCGCATAATATGGTGTTACGGTAACGGGCAGTGGACATCAGCGGTTTTCGATACCTTCCCGGGGTAGGCAGACATCGAAACGCAGCGCGAATTGTTGGCCGGCTCGAGCGGCCTGGCCCGTCCTTGCCGTATGAGCTTTGCTTTTGCTCGCCTTTCAGCGGCAGTCGCTGCCCTCTTGTTGCTGAGCTGCAACGGGCCAGAATCGTCAGAGACCGGTGACAACGGTGGCTTCCTGCCCGTGCAGACTTTGCAGCCGACCGAATCCGGAGCTTGGGTCGTGGAACCTGGTGACCCACTGACGCTGTACGCGCTCGGCCGTCGCAGTTTGCGTTCGCGCGATGGAGGTCGGACCTGGTCCGAACTCGCTTGGCCGGCCGGCGCGCTGACTCTCTCTTTTGCAACAACTCCCGATCGGCTCTTCCGCCTCGGGCAAGATCACGGTGGTCACCCGAAACGGCGTCTACACTACCGAAGACGCGGGACGTCATTTTTCACCCCGATTGACCCTAGCCACCGAGCAAGAAGTGTCGCTCGCAGCTATCGGCACCAAGGAACCGCCGGCCATCTATCTGTACGTTCACGCGGCGAACAGCCCACTTTGGGCGTCGATCGATGGCGGCGAGACTTGGACGGTTGGGGATCCAGGCAGCTACCTCGACTGTCTGGTCATCGATCCCATTGACCCCCAAGTTGCATTGGCGTGCCCCGCTGGTGCGGGCGAACCCGGGGGGCTCTTGCGTACGCTCGAGGGCGGAAGCGCCTGGTCGCGCATTGCTCGCCCCGGCCGGCGAGAAGTGGGGATCGTTGCACTTCGATCCGCGTCCACCCCACGCCTTGTACTCCCTCGGAAAGCACCTCTCGCGCTCGGAAGACCGGGGTAGCAGCTGGCAGGTTCTGACGGACGTGCCGGCCGCGAGCTACGAATTCGAACTAGCGCCGCATCCCGGGCATGCGCGCTACCTCCTTGGCGAGAGCGGCCTACTCTACAAATTCGTCGAGTGACTCGACTCGTCCGCGTGAGCGAGCGGCACCATCGAATCGAATCCGCTGGCGCCGAATTACTCGCGGAGACCGCGCGCTTCTCGCAGGTGCTGTTCGACCATCGCGCGCGCCATCTGCAAGGCATTCACGACGTCGGGCGTCTTGGCATTGGGGATGAGCTGAGTGTCGAGCAGATCGAGCGCCTGCTGGTGCGCATCGACTTGACTAGTAATATATGCCGCATCGAAGCTCGCAGCGTCGATATTCTTGAGCCTGGTCAATTGCGCTTCGCCGTCAGTCTTTACTTTGGCGGAACTGGCGCTGTCGGCCGGAGTGAGCTTCAATCGTTGCACGATCTTGGCTTGCTCTTGCTGCGCTTGCCCATGATGTTTGATCATCTTGTCTGCGAACTGCTTCACCCCGGGCGCCTTGGCCCGACGTTGTGCGAGCTTTGCCTGCTCAATCTCCGCCGTATTGACGAGCTCGGTCAGCTTGGCCATCTGACCCTCGGTCAGCTCCTCTTTAGCGGCGGGTGCTTCCCCCGCTGGTGGAACATTGCCCGTCTCGCTCGCGGGGCTTGGAGCGGGTTCGGGCGCGGGGCTCGCCGGAACCGGTGGGGCGGGCGGGAGCGCCTCACCGTCGCGCACTTCCTCAGGGGTGACGGCAGACTTCTGGTCTGAAGCGCACGCGGGAAGTAACGAAGCACTCCAGCCAATGCCCAGCGCGAGATAACCAAGCAGCCCGATACTCGTGCGGCGATTCCTATCCATACCGGAACTGATGCAGCAACCATGCCGCCGATTGTCCGCCGTCGCCACCACCCAACACGGCGGGCACTCCGGGAAGACCACGACTTCGACTTCCATTTTGACAATAGTTACACATTTGTTTAACTATTGCCGACCACGCAACTATCAAGGAGTTTGCCCATGAAACCAACACCCGCGGGTTGGCCGCGCATGAGTGCCTCGGTATTTTATGAAGATCCGCACGCAGCGATCGACTGGCTCTGTCAAGCGTTCGGATTCGAATTGCGACTGAAAGTCGAGGGGGACGACGGCGTGATTCACCACTCCGAGCTGTGCCTCGCAGATTCACTCGTCATGGTGAGCGGCTCGAGCGGCACGGAGCCGTGGCAGAGCATGTATCGCAGCCCGCGCGCCATCGGCGGCGGAGTGACACAAGCCCTATGTTTTTTCGTCGACGACGTCGATGCCCACCACGCCCACGCGGTAGCTCGCGGCGCCCAAATAATTCGCGAGCCAAGCACCAGCGATTACGGCGACGACTACTGGACCGATCGCTCTTATGGAGCCGTCGACCCCGAAGGCCACCTATGGTGGTTCATGCAGCGGCTCCGAGGCAATGGATGAGTGCCGCGAGCGGTCTGGACGGCACGTTCGTCGCCTTGGCGGATCCCGTGCGGCGAGGTGTCATCGAGCTGCTCCGTCGCAAACCGCACAAGGCCAGCGAACTCGCGGATGCGCTCTCGATGTCGCGTCCAGCGATGAGCCGCCACTTGCGCGTTCTGCGCAAGACCGGGCTAGTGAGTGAAAGTGAGCCCGAGCACGACGCGCGTGTACGCGTGTATCGGCTCGAGCCGCAGCCGTTCGCAGAGCTCCGCAGCTGGTTGGAGGATGTTCAAGGGTTTTGGGGCGAGCAGCTGCTGGCGTTCAAGCTGCGTGCAGAACGAGGCAAAGGACGGAAAACATGAGCACGCAAGCCTCCAAAAAGGCGCCTCGAGGCGATCAGTGCGTCGTGTCGATTTTGGTCGAGGTACCGCCCGCGGAGGCATTCCGCGTCTTCACCGAAGAGATCGACGCCTGGTGGCTGCGTTGGTGACTGTACGGCATCGCGGCTGGTCGCAGCTGCCGGATGACCACCCCGTGCGTCACGGGCAAGACGCCAGCACATTCCTACGCCGGATGGGCCTCTGGTGGGGTGATCTCGCAAGCTCCCTGCGCGAACACGTGGTCGGCGGCCGCAGCTCAGCTTGATCGTCGGGCCAAAGCGACACGCTCGAGCACGAAATTCGATCGACTGGCGCAGTCGAGGGTCCTAAGCTAGGCGCCGGCTCTTGAGTTGTCGTCACGCTTTGCTGAACATCGCCTTCGCGAGCCTTTGCTGGCACGCGCCCGCGCGCGCACAGGCTCCCAGCCCGGCTCCCGCTGCGGCGCTCGAGGTTCGCTCTGGCGGATTGGTGGTCGTCGCGCCTCATCCAGACGACGAAGCGCTGATTGCCGGCGGTGCGATTGCCCGCGCGGTCGCCAGCGGGCAGCCGGTCGCCGTGTTGATCCTGACCTCTGGTGACTACGCCTGCCGCAGCGCCGCGAGTCAGCGGCAAGCAGAAAGCATTGCGGGGCTCGAGGCTTTGGGGGTCAAGGAGGATCAGGTCTTCTTCCTCGGCTATCCGGACGGCTACCTGTCGCGGCTCGGTGTCGCGCCCCTGCCCGCCGTGCCGCGTCTGATCGCCGGCACTTGCGTGCACGGCAACACGACGTACGGACAACGCGGCGCAGGTCGAGCCGACGTGCACACCCTGCGCACGGGCGCGCCCGCCGTGTACACCGCGCCGAACTTGCTCGCAGATCTGGGCGATTTACTCGAGCGGCTCGCTCCACGCACGCTGATCGTCACGCATCCCGCCGACTCGCACGCGGATCACGCAGCAGCCTACGCTTTGGTGCGGCGCGCCTCGAGCGGTTTGAGGCGCGCCCCGCGGCTATTGCGCGCGCTGGTGCACGGGGACGATTGTTGGCCGACCGGCGGCGTCCCCGGTCAGGATTGCACGCCTGGCCGGATTGCCCCCCGTGAAGCCATGCCACCGCCAACGGGCGCGCTGCGCGGTTACCTGCCGAACCTTCGGCTCGCGGTGCCCAAGGATTGCCTGCTCGCGGATCCGCCGCGGAACCCCAAGCTTTCTGCCATCTCGGCGCACCACTCGCAGACTCACGGCAGCACGAGCAGCTATTTGTTCGCCTTTGCTCGCCGCGACGAGGCGTTCTTCAGCGAGGACTTGTCTCGGAATGCGCGCGGCGTGTGGGCACCGCGCGTCGATCCGCACGCCGACGGCGCGCCTACCTTTCTGTTACGCGGGCATGAGCACTTCAGCATCGAGCAGAGTCTTCCACTCGCGCTGGGTGTGGCGCTCCAGCGCCCTCGGCCCGGAAAGCCGGTGCGCGTCTCGTTGCTCGGTTCCTCGAAAGGACACTATGCGCTCGACTTCGACGGCGAGACGCTCGAGGTATCGCTCTCGAAGCACACGGAAATGGGCCTCGAATTAGTCAAGAAGTGGCCATTGCCCCACGACGCATGGGCCCTGTCAGAGCAGACTGAGCACTTCGAGTTGCAAGTGACGGGCGACCCGTCCAGCGCGAGCGCGGCCGCGCTCACGTTGCTCCGAAACGATGTCGTCGTGGGAGTCGCCACCGACCCAGCTCCGCTGCGTCGCGGGAACGCGCTGTCGGCCGACGATCCCAGCGGCCCGCGCGGAGCCGTGTCGCTGTCTCTCTGCTCGTCGGGGTCCAGGCGCGGCTGCCGACGCTAATTACGTGCGTAACCCGGACCGCGAGGCTACGGTGCGCGGGAAATGAACCAGATTTTGGCGAATCCCCGCGAAAGCCGCGGTATCTCGTTGATCGCTGGAGTTTTCCCGTTACTTGGTTCCGTGGTGAGCTTCGCGCTCGCCGTGCCTCTGGAGCTCGTGAGCAGCCTGCACCCGATCGGCGTCTTGGTCGTGTTGCAGACGGCTTACACGGGCTTGCTCAGCGTGCTGTGGCTCCGCTACCGCCCGTTCCGAGCGCCGACCGGGGCTGTCTTGCCCAGGGTCAGCGTAGTGATCCCGGCCTTCAACGAAGGGCCCATGGTAGAGAACAGCATCCGCTCGGTTGCGCAGAGCGACTACCCTGGCAACCTCCTCGAGATCATCGTCGTGGACGATGGCTCCCGCGACGACACGTTCTTCCACATGCGCCATCTGCGCAAGGAGTTTCCCACGCAGGTGCGCTTGGTACGCTTCGCTGGCAACCGCGGCAAGCGCGCTGCGTTGTGTGAGGGGATCAAAGCCGCGAGCGGTGAAATCGTCGTGACCATCGACTCTGACAGCCAGATCGAGGCTTCCACCGTGCGCGAGATGGTAACGCCCTTCCTGGCCGACGCGCGCGTTGGCGCGGTTGCGGGGCGTGTCGCGGTGTTGAACCGCAACAGCTTCATCAGCCGCATGTTGGAGGTGCAATATGCCTTGGCGTTCGACTTCGGACGCGCCGCGCAGTCCGTGTACCGTGCGGTAGCGTGTTGTCCAGGGGCGTTGTCCTCATTTCGCCGGGACGTGATTTTGCCCCACCTAGACGAGTGGACGCAGCAAACTTTTCTGGGGCGTCCCGTCAATCACGGGGAAGATCAGGCGCTCACCAATATCGTGCTCAAGTCGGGGTACGACACGGTTTATCAAAGGTCCGCCGTGATTTTCACGCTGGCTCCCACGCGTTATCGCCAGCTGACCAAGATGTTCGTACGCTGGGATCGCAGCTTCATCGTGGAAGGTTTTGCCTTTGGGAAGTTCATGCTGACCCGATATCGGGATCACCACCGCGTGCTGCCGGTGATCTCGTTCCTGGTCTCCACGCTGCGCTTGGTCGCGATGTTTTACGTGCTGATTGGCTTGCCTTCATTGCTGGACACGAGCTTGCCCGAGGTGCTGCGTGGCAGCGCGATCATGCTGCTCAGCACGTCGTTCACCGCGCTCTACTACCTGCGCATCGAGTACAGCTTTCGCTTCTTGTACGGCGTCGCCTACGCCGTGTACGCCGTATTTTGTCTGCAGTGGATCTTGCCCTGGGCACTGTTCACGGTGCGTGACGAGCGTTGGGGCACGCGCTGATCAGTCTCGGCGCGCTAGCTAGCGAGTACGCGGCGAATGATTCCGTTGGGCAGCTCGTAGTGTTCCGGCTCAGTCAGGTCGCCGTGCGCCTTGAGCAGCCCGGAGTCACCGAGCATGCGCAGGGTCACCGAGCCCGCTTCCTGCGCGCGCCGTAGCGCTTCGTCTGGAGTGAGCTCGAGGGTGACCCCGGTGACTTCGAATTGGAGGCGGACAGCGTCGGTGGCGATCTTGCGTAGCTCGCTGGCCGGCAGGAAGTCTCGCGTGGCCAAGGCGCGCAGCACCTTCCCGCCGGGGCTCCGGGGCTCGGCAATTTCCGACTCCACCCAAACCCGCAGTGGTGAGCCTTCTGCCGCCTCGCGCCCCAGTGCCGCGCGCACTCCCTCGATCCCAATTTCGACGGCTCCGAGCACGCCCTGGCGAGCGCGCTCGGGATCATAAAGCTCCAGCACCGCCGTGCCGATGCGGCGCAGCAGGAGTGGCACGCCTTGGCATTCTTCGATCAGCAGGTCCAGCGCTTCGTCGCTGAAGCGGATCCCTTGGCGGGCTCCGAGGCCGCGCATCATCGAGCGCGACGCCTCCACCGGCAGACAAGGAACGGACACGTACTGAAATGAGCCCATCAGTGATTGATGCGCGAGCGTGCCCAGCGGTGACCACAAGAGTGGATGCAGCGCGCTGCAGAACAGGATGCCCACACGGTGCAGCGACTCGCTCGTGGAACCTTGCAGCGAGTTGCGCAGACGCCCCACCAGGATGGCGAACACGTCCAGCGCTTGGGTGAGCTTTTCCGCAGCGCCGATCGCCTGTTCGATTTCATCGAAGATGAGCAAGATGGGAGGGGTGGTCTTGCCCGGGCTGGCTGCGGCCAAGCAACGCTCGAAGTCGCGAAACCAGGCCGTCAAGGTGGTGGCATCGACCGCGCCGTTGGGCGCTTCCAAAGGCAGCTCGCCAGCGGTGTGCTGGTGCGCCGACGATAGGAGCTGTGCGCACAAGAAGCGCAGGATGGCGTCGACGGCTTCGCCCGGGTCCTTGGAAAAGCGGATTTCGTGATGGAAGCCCGCCAAATCCACGTAGCCGGACGGACCAGGAAGCCGGCGCGCGATTTCCAGAGCCAACGACGACTTTCCGAAGCGCCGCAGGCCGGTCACGATCGTGAAGTGGCCGGCCTGAGCACTGGCGAGGAGCCCCGACACCAAGCGCTCGCGATCGAAAAACTGGCTCGACGTGTCGATGCGCCCCCGCACCTCGAATGGGTTGCTGCGCAGCGACGACTCTTCCGCCAGCTCGAGCAAGTCGAGCGCGCGATGCGACCACTTCAGTCGGCTCCAGGCGATGGGCAGTAGCTGCACGGCTTTGCTACCACGCGCCGACCAGTCCAGCATGGCGCGCACCGCGCCCAGGTCCGGGGATACGTCGTCGTCGTGCACGATCAGGGCGAGGTGCGTACGCAGTCCCTGAGCCATCTGCCCAGCGCTGTTCACGTCGCGGTCCCGTAGCTTGCCCTGACAACGCACGAGTACCGCCCGTGGGCCCCAGCGCTCCCAGTTAGGTGTATTGGGCAGCGCCAGCTCGAGACGCCAGTAACGGGATGGGAACAGCACGCGCCATGGATCGCTCCTCGGCTCCAGCCCCACGCTGGAGAAGTACTCGCTTGCCTGCCTCAGCCACGGGCCTTGCTCGCGCACCGCGCGCCGCAAGCGGAGCGCCCACCTGGTGAGCAAACCCGCTCCGAAAACGAGCAGGGCGGCAAGCAGCGCTCGCCGATTTCTTGCCTTCAGATCGGACTCGAGCTCGAGCAACTGAGCGCAATCGTAGCGGCTGCCCGCGGCCAGCGCGCTGCAGGCTCGGCAGCGACTGGTGGACAGCTCCAGGCTCGTGCACGAGAGCTCGCGATTGGTCAGGCTCTTCAGCCAGGTTTGATAGTTGCGAGCGCTCGACAGGCGCGCCGCCTCGACCGGCCGCTTGCCCGTGGCGTCCATGAACCAGGGTGCCGCCGCGGGCGATTCGCCGAGGCCTCGTCCGATGCGGCTCAACTCGCTCAGTGCTCGCTCGAACGCATCACCGGCCCCCGCCCGCTCGGCGCACGCGCTTCGCAACCGATGCATGCTGGTCGGGGGCGCATCCTGGTCGGTGCGGATCACGTCCGCGGCGGTGGGCCGCGCGGGGAATGCCTCTGGAATGGTCACGGACTCGCCCGCCCAAAGCGCTCGAGCAAACCGGTCGCACGCCGCGAATTCGAAGCTCTGACGGTCGTCCTCGCTGGGGGTCAGCGCGGACCAAGCGCGAACGTCAGAGAGATCTCGATTGGGTAGCTGGCAGGAGCTCGGCGCGGGCCAGGTCTGCATGGCCTGCACGGCGCGCGCGCATTGATCGGCCGGTGCGCCAAGCTGCCAACTCCGCTCGAGTTCGAGCACGCGCTCGAGCGCCCGCGAGGTGAGCGCGGCCGGCTGCGGTAACTTGCCCTTGCTCCACAGGGAGAACGAGGGTCCCGCCGAGTGGTCACGCAAGAAGCACGTGAAGAGCTTGAGGTGCACCGCCTCGGCGATGGCCTGGACTTCCGCGTCGCTGACGCTAGCTCGAGGCAGGTCGGCAAACCAGGGCGAAACCATGGTCTCGGTCAGGCCCGAGCAATCACTCGCCCAAACGTCTTGCAGGCGACGGCGGACGACGAGCGGGCCACTGGTTTCCAGCATCTGCCGCAATTGTTGGGCCCGCTGACACTCGCGCGCGCCGTTGGGCTCGCGACATTGCGCGAGGAGTTCGTACGCGGTGACGAGCTGCAGTGCGGTGGTGAGCGGCGCGGCGTTGCCCGCGGCCGCCGCCGCGATGGTGACGCCCGCGTGTGCCTCTGCCACTAGAGCGGGGTCCAGCGGGTCTTTCGAGGCGAACCAACGTTCAAGACCACCGGGAGCGCGCAGCCGAGCAGCGCTCTCGGGCGCGACCAGCCGCAAGGCCTCGAGCAGCAGGCGTCGATACACGAGCGGTGAGCCATTGCCTTGCGCAAACAGCCGGGCCACCAGCCTTTCGAGTCGTGAACCGGCGTTCGAACGCAGCCCGGGCTTGATGTCGGTCTCGCCGGCCGAGAATGCGCCGAGTTGAGCGAGTGCTGCCGACGCATTGGAGAGCCCGGAGAGCTGCTCCACGAGCGCTCGCCGGTCCGCGGGAGCGACGCACTCATCGAGGCCTTCCAGTTGCACTCGACCGTTACCCAGACCGCGCGCAAATGCACGTGTTGCAGCGCACATGTTCTGCTCGTCGCCGCGACACGCATTGAGCTCGCTCTGCTTGGCGCTCAGCTCTTGCTCGCGCTGCGTCAGCTCCGCTTGCGCGGACGCCGCCTCTGCTGCCCGCGAGCGCGCGCCTTCGAGCTCGCGTTTGGTCTGGTCGAGCGCGCTACGTACTGCGCTCAACTCTTGCTCCAGCGGAGCGCACTTTGCCGGCGCGTTTGCAGCTTGGCCGAAGCTCATTCGGGTGACGAAGAGCACGGCCCCGCCGACAATCACCTTTTCCAGAAGACGACGCATGGCTCTCTGCACTCGAAGAGTGGCTCGAAACGAGTGGAATTCTCGCGTACGATCGCTAAAGTGGGCTGGTCCGTACCTGCGGCGACGAGCCGCACTCGCGGCGCGTCCAGCATTCGACGAAGCTCCTCGTTGCTGGATTGCTCCGGGATACGGACTACGCGGTTTTGCAAATCACTGCGCCACATCAGGTAAGGCAGCCACAGCGCGCGGTCGTACACGGCAATGTCACCAGCGCGCAAGCGTTCGCGCGCAGCAACGAAGGCGAGTGGTGAGCCATTTGCCCCCACCTGGACGGCGCGCTCCGGCCAGGAAAGCTTGGCGTACTCGAGCAGCGGGGGGCCCTCGCCCTGCAGCCCGGGCGCGGCGTAAACCAGCGACTGGATCCCGAGGCCGGCAGCTCCCACACGCACGGCCGCCACAATCTTTTGCCCGTGCGCTTCAGAGAGGCGGCTCAGCGCGGCGAACGCCAGCGCGAACAACAGGGCCGGGAACGCCAGCACATAGCGCACCACCGCTGGATCGGGGGTGACGAGCGCGATCGGTAAAAAGACGAGCGGCCAGACGCGCGGCTGGCGATAGGCCGAATACAGCGCAAGCGGGAGGCTCGCCCAAAACGCCACACCTAGGCCGCCCTTTCGCATATCGAACACCGGGATGGCATCCAGGCTCGACCAAGATTTCCAGACACGCATCGGCAGCGAGCCGACTACTTTCTGCGCCCCGGCACCGGAGCTCAGCAGCTCCTTCATCGAGATCGTGCCGGGTAGCTCGAATGGTCCGATCGAGACCGTCGCAGGCCACACCGGGTTTCCATGACGAACGAGCTCGGTCACGTATGCTTCCAAACCGAGCGCGCCCGCCAGGCCAACTGCCACGAAGCCCAGCCGCAGCTGGCCCGCGACGCGTGCGCGAAACAGAAGCGCCAGGGCGAGCAGCAAAGCGGCCGGTGGAGCACTGGGCTTGGTACCGAGAAAGAGACCGATGGCGAGCCCCGCACACAGCAGCGTGCGCCGGCTGGTGTCCGCGATCAAGAAGAAGACAGCGAGCAGAAAAAAACTCGCCGTCGCGACATCGATGTAGTTGGTGGGTAGCTGCAAGAGCACGGCGGGCAAGAGCAGCCATAGGGACCCGGCGCACAGCGCATCGATGCGACGCGCGCCAAGCACGCGCGCGATCCCGGCCGTGCTCAGCGCGCCGATGATACCAAATGGGATCTGCGCGCAGTCGACCAGTCGATCGTCCGGGAGCGTCGCGCGCAAGGCGGTGAACAACAGCTCCACGGTGCGCGGGTAGGTGGAGAGATACGGAACGTCCCGTGGCAGCTCAGCGAAGCCTCCTCCTTGGAGCACGAAATTCACGAACGGCAGGTGGTAGCCGAGCGAATCCCAGTGCCAAACAGGTAGCCAATAGGCGGCGAGGGAGACCAGGCACAGCGCAGCACCGGCAGTTACGAACAGCGGCAACGCCGAGAGCGTGAGCCAGCGCCCATTCCGCTCGCGGCTCACCGGCGCAACACGCTTCCGGCTTGCAAGCACGTGCGCAGCGAGCAAGGATGCCACGAAGACGCCCCCCAACACCGGCAGTCGCAGCTGGTTCGCGTACAACAGGAGCAACAAGCTGCCCGTGTAAAACGCGAGGGCAAGGGTCAACCCACCGAGTGCGCGTAGACTTTGGCGCTGCTCGAAGAAGACGGCCTGACCCAAGCAGCGGCTGAAGTATGCGGCGCCCAGTAACGCCGGTAACAACAGACCGGGAGCCCCCAGGCTGTTCGGGACATGGGTCATGCTAGCTCGGGACGGACAATCGCAGGATTGTCCGTTCCGCGCAACGCCCAGCGCGTCTGCGACCTTGGGCAAGGCGACTCACTGACACCTTGGCACAAGGTCGGTCCGTTCTCGCACAATTGTCAGCGAACACGCTAGCGCCCATGAGCGCTACAAGGCCGAACCCGCGTCAGTCCGGCGTGGCACGGGCCTCGCTTTCAAGAGGACATGATGTTGATGCTGAAGCTGGCCCTGCATCGTGGAGTGGAGATGGTGGCGCTGTGGCTGCTGATGCGGGGCACCTACCCGACGACGTTTTCGGTTCTGGCCTGGATCGATGGCCTGGTCGCGATGCCAGAAGCGACCGTCCCGGCGCCAGAAGCCGTCGCCGTACCGGAAGGCATCGACCCGGCACCTCCCGCAGAGCTGCCGTTTGGGCCTCTACGGCCGCCACCACAGGTCGACTGGGCCGCCCTGCCTGCGGTGGTCGGCGAACGGATTCATACGCTTGGTCATGCGGAGGTAATCGTCGATCGGCAAGCATTCGAAACGATCGTGGCGAACCTTCCGGCGCTGGTGTCGAGCTCGGCCCCCGTGCCGGTTCGAAAGGGCGATCGAGTAGTGGGCGTACGCTTGCTTGGCGTTCGCCCAGACACGCTGCTCGGAATGCTCAATGTCGAGAACGGGGACGTGCTGGAACGAGTGGACGCCTACGACATGGTCGATCCTGACCAGGTTCTCGCGGCGTACGCGCACTTACGCCGCGCTCGTGACTTTTCCGTGCAGCTCTTGCGACGAAGCAAGCGCGTGAGCGTTCACTACGCGATCCGCTGAGCGCGCACGGGCCCGCTTCGGCGGTCTCGCGTGCTCACGTCTAGGGGTAGGCCATCAAGGGATCGTCAGCGCGCCCTGCATCGCAGTTCCGTAACGCTTTCCGAGTTCGCGCTGCCCCGCCAGATCGAAATGGTACTGATCGACGCCATTCAGTCCGCTTGCCGAGATCAAGAAGCCGTTCGTAACGGAATCAGTGACTTGCTTGATCAGCGGATTGTGAGCCTTGCAGCAGCCGTTGTAGTAGAGTTCGCCTGCGAGGAAGGGGACGTCGCCAATGCCCAGATCGGTGCGCAGGTCCTTGACCAGTCCTTTGACTTTGTCCACCCACGCTGCCTGTTCGCGGTCTGATTCCCCCTGATGGAACAAGATTCCGCGAATGACGCCGACCTTTTGGGCTTCCCTCGCGCGGCTCAAGACCCAATCGTAACCGGTCGCCCAGTGGTTGTCGGGGGGTAACATGTAGCCGGTGCGCGGCACGCCTTTGCGGATCAAATCAATCGGCGCGCCATTCACCGCATTGGGTACGAGACCGATGGTGTAACCCTCGGGTAGGCTCTGAATCAACGTCTTGGAGAAATAGTCTCCCGGGCCGACGCCTGCATCGCATTGGTGAAGCGGCGGGGAGGCCGGGTACCATTGGTTGTACTTGCGATTTACGTTCGTACAATTGTCGTACGCAAGCACCTTGATGCGCGGGTCTTGCTGTTGGTCCTGACTCTGCGGCTGGGGTTGGCCGACCATGTTCGACTGCCCGAGCAAGAGGAAGATCAAAAACTTGGGATCTGCTCCGCTCGGAGTTCCCGCTGCTCCGGCAGAGCCGCCAGCATCCGCGGCACTTCCAGCCGTGCCCGCGCTGGCGCCCGCTGTGTTTGCTCCGGCCGCACCGAATCCACCCACCCCCGCGCCCGCCGCTCCTGAATTTGATCCGCCAGTGGAAGCACCGCTCGCGCCTGCCGATGGTGCTGCGCCGCCGGTCGCTGCGCCGGCAAAGGACGGCGTTCCGCCCGACGCACTGCCCGCGACGCTGGAGCTCTGCCCTGCGCTTCCGCCTGGAGTGCCGGACCCGGCCACACCGTTGACGTTGGCCCCGTCCGTCGAAGAGCAGCCAGCCAGCCAGGCAACCAGCAGCACGCGAACGAGCAATGAAGACCTGTTCATGTACGGGTCTGCTCTTTCATGTGGCACCATCCAAGGTTCGCGTGGCGTCCTCCGCCCCGTAGACCTTGTCACGCATTTTTCTAGAAGCCAATGATTCTGCTAGTCCCTCATCCCGTCGAGCATCGAATGCATGCGCGGGCGTGCTCGACGCCGTGCTCGTGGCGCCGCCGGCGGCGCTGAGACCGCCACCCCACCTACACGAACAGGCAGTGCGGCCCCTGCGCCGACTCACACTGCTCGCGTGCTCAATCATGCCCCAAAACCTGAGCCTCGAGATGCGTGATCAGAACTGCACCAGCCGCGCGAGCACCGTGCTATCTCCTTGTGGAGTGGGAATGGTGAGGGAACGGGTGAGAAGTTGAGGGATGGGTGCAACGTGGGACACGACTGACGCCGGCTTTGCCGGGTGCTGTTCCGGGCGCGCCGCCAGCAGCCAATTCGCGATCACGAACAAATCGGCCTCTGGCATTGCTTTTTGGGACGAGCGAGTCCCGTCACTGGCCGAAAGCACCATCGCCCCCTGCTCGTATTGGACGACCACCCACTCGCTGCTTGCACCGAGTACGTAACGGACCGAGCTCCGGCAGCGCGTCGCGCGGAAACGAAACGTGCCAAGCTGGCTCGAACTCGAGCGCCCCCGACGGAAGCGCCTTTGGGACGTACAGCCGGTGTTCCGAGCGCGCCGCGAGCGCTGCGCCAGATGCGGCTTTCAGCGAGTAGCCGGCTATCTTCGGCTCGTCCCGCGGGATCGCTGACGGCCGGCGCCGCTGGACTTGCCGTAGCAACGAATCGATCCGGCGTCTTCGTCAGCGCAGGCTCTTGGCGCGGCGCCCCACAACTCGTCAACACTGCCGCTAGCCCGCCCGCGATCACGGTCGCGGAGAGAGTGGAAGGTATTTCGGCGCGACGTGGGTGCATGGCTTTGCAGCCTCTCTGGCGGCTCGCCGCCCGCTCGAACGAGCCCAACCCTCAGGCAGTGGTGTCATAGACCAGACTACCCGGCAGCGCGAGACGAAGCTCGCAACTGCTCGGCGCCACCCCTGTAAACCCGGGCTCATGCTCCAAGTCTACTTCCAATATCGTGTTGTCTTCTTGCGCCAAATCCAAGAGCAAGAGCGCGATGTGCGAACACCCCTGCAACGTTCCAAATCCTTTCAGCACGTCTCGATCGCGCCAATCCTCCTCGGTGATCAGATTCTCGTCACTGTTGGTTAGACTGAGAAGGGGAAGGTCGAATCGCGAGACCTCCTCGGACACCGGGTACCAGGGATGTTTCCGTACAGCAGAGGGCAGATAAACGAACCCGGTCGGCACCAGCCGAACCCCGTAGTCAAAAGGGCGAATGACCCCCAGCTCGATTTTCTTGATATTGGATTTAGGATTGCGCAAGTTGACAACGACCGTAGGAGCTCCGGGAGTCAGCATCGTATTGACGAGCAGTAGCCCAAGCCGAAAGGCAGCTTCGCGCGTGAGATTCATCCAAATAGAATCAACGCGCATCGACCGATAAGTATGGGTCATCTTCAACGCGACAATCGCATCCGTCTCGAGCGCGGCCGCCGGCAAGATCGCCGAGCTCGATTCGAACACCAACTCTTCATCCTGGAGAGTTCCCCATCGATCTTTGCCGAAGCTCAGTAAGTCCATGATCGTAGTGTTTCTTGCCCTACAGCAACAGTTCACTCAGTTTCGAGATCAGCGACAAGTAAGTCTCAGACTTGCCGATTGGGGCGGAGCCGTTACCGTCGAAGGATGGCCGCTAGCGTCTTTCCTTTGGCGAGTTCGTCGATCAGCTTGTCGAGGTAGCGAATCTTCTTCATCAGCGGATCGGCGACATCTTCGACGCGTACGCCGCAGACCACGCCGGTGATGAGCTGTACGTTTGGATTCATCCGCGGCGCTTGCGCGAAGAACGTCTCGAAATCGACGCGGTCATCGAGCACGCGCTGGAGCTGCTGGCCGCTATAGCCCGTCAGCCAGGCGATGATCTCGTCGACCTCCTGCTTGGTCCGCCCCTTCTTCTCGGCCTTCTGCACGTAGAGCGGATACACACTCGCGAACGAGATCGCGAAGATTCGTGGCTTCTTCGGCGCAACAGCGCTGGTCGGCTGCGTCTGTTTGCGTATCTTCTTCTTGGCGATGGTCGTACTGTCGGACACTTTCGTCTTTGCCATGGCTTTCGCTCGAGCCTTCAGTCACTGGAGATTAATTGACGAACGGCCCGCAGTGCCTCTTCGACCAGCACGTGTACTGGTCGGGCTGAGGGC
>DATEPG010000137.1:0-16406 GCA_035273265.1 Polyangiaceae bacterium | reverse complement strand
TGGGCTGAAAATACCAAGCCCAGGGCTACGCGGAGCGCGACGGGGGTTCGCATGGGCGCCTTGTTAGCATCGGCGGCCGGCTCACGAAACCCCCGCGTCGAGCTTTGACGCAACCAGTCCGAGCGTCGGCCGATGGGAAGTGATGTCCAGCGAGACCCCGAGTGTCGAACCCACGTCTCAAACCGTCGAGTGTCCACGGCCGCGCTTACCGGGCCCCTGGCGGGTCGAGCTCGGCGTCGAAGACGAACCCATGAGCGCCACGCTCCGCCAAGGGGACGAGCTCACGCTCGGTAGCGGTCGCGTCGCGCTGATGCGGCTCCACGATCCGGCGGTCAGCAGTCTGCATTGTCGCTTGCGCGTTTTGGACTCGGGGATCTTCGTCGAAGACTTGGCGTCGAAGAATGGGCTGTACGTGGGCGGCGCGCGCGTCAGCTCGGCATTGCTGTCCGAGTCGGGCGCGGCGTTCGTGGTTGGCCGCTCGGCGGTGTGCGTGCGCACCGTCGAACGCGACGAGCAGCTCTCGCCGAGTGATCCTCTGCCGGGAGTAATCGGCAGCTCCGCACCGATGCTGCGCGTGGCGCGGCTCGTGCGCCGGCACGCAAAATCGCGCGTGCCAATCTTGCTGCAAGGGGAGTCCGGCACCGGCAAGGACATGGTGGCGCGGGCGATTCACGAACTCGGTCGGCCGAGCGGGCCGTACGTGCCGCTCAACATGGCTGCTCTGCCGGAATCACTGGCTGACGCGGAGTTGTTCGGCCATCGTCGCGGCGCATTCACCGGCGCCGTGACGAGCCGCGTAGGAGCCTTCGAACAAGCTCACGAGGGTACGCTTTTTCTAGACGAAATCGCCGAGTTGCCGCTTTCGATCCAGGTCAAGCTGCTACGCGTGGTGGAGGACGGCATGGTGCGCGCGGTGGGCGCGGCTCAAGCGCTGCGAGTGGCGGTGCGCTTGGTTTCCGCGAGCTGGGCGGTGCTCGATCAGCGCGTGCTCGAGGGTCGCTTTCGAGCCGACTTGTATCACCGTCTGGCCACCGTGGTGGTCGAGCTTCCGCCGCTGCGCGAGCGTCGTAGCGACATTGCGCAGCTGAGCCATTCCTTGCTTCGTCGCATGCGCGCGGACGTAGGGGAACGAGTGCTGTCGAGCGCGGCTTTGTCGCGCTTGGTTGCGCAGAGTTGGTCGGGCAACGTACGAGAGCTGGGCGCGGTGCTGTATCGCGCGGCCGCCAGCACCGAGTACGAGATCGCCGCGCATCACGTCGACGAAGCGAGTCGCCAATCGCCGCAGACACGTCGTCCGGCCCAAGACGCGCGCGCGCTGCTCGAGCTCTGCGAGGGCAATGTCAGTCGAGCCGCGCGCTCCGCTGGGGTGCCGCGCAGTACCTTCCGGGCTTGGCTGGCCCGAGCGGCGGTGCCCAGCCGCCCCGCACCGGTCACTGCCGAACCCGAAAATCCGGACTAAAAGCTGCCGATCACGGTCAGACCCGTGTGCGAGGGGCCGACGCTCGGCACGAGGGCTAGCCGCCGTTGTTCTCGCCGGGCCGCCTGCGAGCTGTCTTCGCGCGCGTTCGGATCCACGAAATAGTAAATCACCGTGCCCACTGCAGCCACACCGCCGACGACGAAGCCGACCGTGGACAAGGTCTTCAGCGTGTCGCCGCTGCTCACGTTGTCTTGGTACTTCGAGCACGCGGCGTTGTATTGGCCCGCGCGCGCCGGGATGTCAGCTGGTGGGTTCGGCTGCTTTTGCAGCCAGGCACTCGGAGAGGTGCACAGGTTGCTGGTGTCGGGAGCCGCCATCATGCTGTCAATCGCGGCGGCCGTGTTGATCTGAGCGGCCACCGAGTCCGCGTTGTCGTAGCTTTTCTTGGAGGCGATCGCCAAACCGATGCCGCCGCCCAAGCCGATGCCGGTCAGGCCGACTCCGACGAGGCCCACCGGCGAACTGCCGAGCCACTTGAAGAATGGTTTGCGCCCAGCGCTCGGCTCTGGATGATCGGCTTCGGGGGCAGGCCGTTCTTCGCGGGCCGGCGCGCTGCTCGCGGCTGCTGGCTCGGAGGGCAGCGTTTTCGGCGCGAAACTCAGGTCGGCCATGAACTGCCTGCCGGCGCTGGCGTTGACTTGTTGCACTCGGGTCTTGCCGCCCTTGCGGGCTTCCACGTTGTGCGCGCCTGGGGCCACGTACAGCGGACCGGGTAAGGGAGAGACCCCCTCCAGCGAGCCGTCGACGTAGATCTCCGCGCCGCCCTCGTCGACGTTGACGTCGAGCAAGGCGACCGCTGACTTCGTTGCGCTCAGCCCCGCTTCGGCGGCTTGCCGCTCGGAGTCACTGGCCGTGGTGGATTCGCGGAGATACGCGGAGAAGTGTTTGGCCGCGTCGACCTCGTGGTTACTGCGCAGCTCACTCTGGGCGAGGTTGAGCAGCACTGCCGGATGCTTTTTGAGTGCGTAGGCTTGCAGGAACGCAACGCGCGCTTTGTCGTATTGCTTTTGGTCGAAGAAGGCGACGCCTTCTTTGAACCGCTCGCGGGCGATTGCGACCGTCGTATCGTCTTCACCGGCGTGGGCGTGGGCGGCGAATGACGCCGCGCCCAACAGCGTGGTGCACGAGAGCGAACAGCACAGCAGCGCGCGGGCCCTGAAATTTCTCATCGTCGCGCCGAGAATAGGTGGCATTTTCTGCAAGCGAAACGGCAATCCGCTTCTCAGAAGGGAGCGTCGCGAACGATCACACCCTTGCTCGCGGACCTCGTTGGGGTTGGGCTCGGCTCTGGAGCGGGGGAGCGGGTCACCGGCCGCGTGGCGGCAGCTACCGGCTCTGCTCTCGCTTTTGTTTTCGCTTTTGTTTTTGCTTTGGCAGGCGCAGGCTCGCTCGCTCGCCGCGCGCTAAGGTCCGTTGATTCAGGCTCTTTTGCCGCAGCGGGCGAGGGGAGCGTTCGAGCAGCCAGCGCTGGTTCAGCTGGCACCGGAGTAGGTGCTGCGCCCACGGCAGTGGCTGTCGGCACGACATCGGTCTGCAGCGCGGGCGGCTCGTGACTGCCCCCGCTCAGCGATCGAAAGCCAACCGCGGAAGCGAGCAATAGCAGCGCTCCGCCCACACCCAAGCCGATGACTTTGCCCTTTCCCTTCTTGGGCGCGTAGGGATTGAAATCGTCCAGAGCAACCGGCGGCGGCAACGGCGCAACGGATGCCAGTGGGGCCGAGCGCGAGCGTGACGGAATCGTCTGCGAAAACTCGCGCCTCTTTCCCGCAGGTCGGCTCTCCGGGGGTGGCTGGTTCTCCGGGGCTGACTGCGCCTCGGGCGCGATCACGACCGCGGGCGTGCTTGGAGGATCCTTTGGCGTATAGGCAATCGCGTAACCGGGCACCGCGGGCGAGGATTGGATCGGCTCGGAGGGGGCGGGCTTCTCGATCGTGATCGGCGCGATCCCCAGCAATGTCTGTTTGCCGAGCGCCTTGGGCGGGGGCACGGATACGACTGCGGGCATCGGCGCGGTCACACTGCCCGGGTGGGGGGCCGCGTCGACCGCGGCCGGGGCGATCGCGGCCGGGTCCGGTGCCTCCACATCTTCCCAGAAAGCGGTGAAGCTGTCTGCGAGTCGATCGGCGTCTTCGGCAGAGAGCGGCGACGACGGGCGACCTTTATCAGGTAGATCGGGCATCAATTGCGAGTCAGAGGCTAGCATCGCCGCTCGTGGCCGCGCAACGCGGGGCAGCCGCTGGTTTGGCCGATTCGGCCAGGGCACGCTAAGAGCAGGAAGAGGCGGCATGCGATCCCCGAGCTTCCCGCGCGTTCAGCGCACGCTGACCCTGATCGGTGCCCTATTCTCGTGCGCGTGTGCCCCGAGCTGTCGCTCGAATGCCCCGAGCGCTGCGGAATCGAGCCCGACGCCGAGCGTGTCGGCCGGGGCTTCGACGACCGTTCCGGAGCGCGCAGACGCCGTTGCGCGCGCCGACGCCTGGGCGGTGCTCGGCAGCAAGCAAGGCGGGCAAGCAGGCGCGAAACTTTTGCTGCAGGCGGCGCACTTGCGCGAACGAATTTTCCGCGCAGACCATCGCGACGCGGACGCGCTCGAGGCCATCGAATTGTACCGGCAGGCAGCGCGCTCTGATTTGTCCGTGCGCTGCTCGGCGGCCACTTCGGCGGCCACGCTGGAGGGTGAGCTGAAGGGCGATCCCGGGCTCACCTTTCAAGCGGTGTATCGCGCGCGGCTCGCGCCGGGAGCGGACGAGGCGTGCAAGCAACGCGCGGAGCTCATTCTGAGCACGCTGAACGCGTACCGCCCGCTGCCGACCGTGCTCGCGCAGATCGAGAGCGAGGGCAGCGCGTCCCCAGCCCTTGCCGCGCGCGCGCCCGAGCCACAGCCGAACGACGGCGTGATCGTGCCGACGCTGGGCGCGCATCGGGGGCCGGCGCGCGTCACCAAAATCGAGCGCTACGCCGGGACAGACGCCGCGCGCGTCGTGGTCTACGTGACGCGGCCCGCGACCTACAAGGTTGGATTTTTGGACGAAGGCAGCAAGAGCCCACGGCTGTTCGTCGATATCGACGGAGCGACCTATCAGGGCGCCAAGGCCTTCGACGTCGGTGGCTTGGTCGCGCGCGTGCGGATCGGCGCCGAGGCCACGCGCACGCGCGTCGTCTTGGATTTGAACGCGGCCGCCTATCGCCACGTATTTTACATGCCCGAGCCGTTTCGCCTGGTGATCGACGTATCCAAGGACCCGCCTCAGCACGCTCAAGAAGTCACGCGCGGGCCGCGCCAGGTGCGGCGTGTCGTACTCGATCCAGGTCACGGGGGGCACGATCCCGGCGCGAGCGGCCCGAGTGGTTTGCGCGAGAAGGATGTGACGCTCGACATCGCTCATCGCGCCGCACCGCTGATCGCGCGCGAGCTCGGCATCTCGACCTTGCTCACTCGCGACGGCGACGATTACGTGGCGCTCGACGAACGAACCGCGCGGGCCAACGCGTTTCAAGCCGATCTGTTCGTCTCGATTCATTGCAACGCCAGTGAAGACGGCGCAGGACGAGGCGTGATGACGTTCGTGCTGGACGATTCGCGCGACGCAGCTTCGACGCGCCTGGCGGCCCGCGAGAACGATGCCTCGGCCGAAGCAGCGGCGGAGCTGGCCGGCGCGCTGAGCCGCGGCGAGGGCAACCCGAGCGCAGGCCGCTCCAATCATTTTGCCGAGCTGCTGCAACGCTCGGCGATTGCTTCGCTCTCACCGAGCTATGGCGATATTCCCAATTCGGGCATCAAGCGCGCCGGTTTCTACGTGCTGGCAGGCGCGCGCATGCCCGCGGTGCTGTTCGAAGCCTCATTCATCTCCAATTCGGTGGGCGAGACGCGCTTCAACACCGGTGATTTTCGACAAAAAATCGCCGATGCGATCGTGAACGCCGTCCGCGCCTATCGGGACGGTCTCTGACGCACCAGCGTGGAAAGCCCTTCAGGAGCGCCACGCCCGCTCGAAAAAAGTGGGTGCCCTGCCCCGCCAAGCGCCACCGCCAATCGGCCGAATCAGCCCAATCACCCCGCGGGCGGATTATCGGTGCCGGCTATTGACTGAGGCGGGGCGGGTCCCTATCTTAACCGGCCCCCATAATTGGGGGTGTTATTTCACGTAGTCAGACAGCCAGTCGAGTGCGCTACCGATGACCAAAGTCCAGCTAAAAAAATTCCGGGACATGCTCGAGGCGAGGCGCCAAGAAATCATCAAGCGCGCCCAACAGACGCTTGATGAGGACATGGCCCTCGACGCCAACGATCTGCCGGACGAGATGGATCTCGCATCGAGCGAGTATCTCCAGTCGTTCCAGTTTCGCCTACGCGGTCGCGAGAAGGCGTTCTTGGACAAGATCGGCAAAGCGATCGACAAGATCGACAAGGGCACCTTCGGCGTGTGTGACGACTGCGGCGAAAAAATCTCCGTGAAGCGCCTCGAAGCGCGTCCGGAAACCACGCTCTGCATCCGTTGCAAAGAGGACCAAGAGCGCGTCGAAAAAGACTTCACCTGAGGTTGGGCTGCCCCGCGCCGTGAGCCGTCGCAGCGCGGCGGCCGCGCGCCACGAGGCAAGCTCAATCCCCACGGGTCGCACCCGACCCGTCTCGAGCGCGCACTCGGCGCGCGTCCGGACCCCCAAGCGCAGGCCTTCGGCCTGTGCGGGGGTCCTTCGTCTTTTGTGGGCCGCGGACTTTTGGTCGAGCGCACTGGTGGCGTCACGTCCTGGCGATGGCGAAACGCTTACCCTCAGTCTTACGGCGGGTGTAGTCCTGCATCGGTCGCGCCACCGGCCGAGCGACCTACGACATTGCCGAGGTTGGACACCAGCTCCCGTCGTCCTGAAGCCGCGTCGTGCTGGACGCTGGTTTTGCAAGTTCGAGCAAGTTCGAGGAGACGGAGGTCGGTTAAGTCCTGCCCAGAAAATGCTGAAGAAGGCATGCCAGCGGCGAAGATTGCTCGTCGGATCAGGTCGTCTGCTGTTTAGGTCACTGTACCGCTTCTCCAAGTCCCTCGCTCAGCGTGGTGTCGAGCAGAAAGATGCTCTCTGCGAACACAGTATCTTTTGCTTCCGCGTACGTGACCGAATCTGCGTCTCCGCACGTGCCAACTAGAAGACGCTGAGGACGAGTGGCAAGTGGCACGTGGGGTCGAGCAGAGCGCCGTGATGCGCGAGAGCTGTTCGAGGGGTCGGAGCCAAGGGCGTGCTAGGCGTTCTGTGGCGAGTCGCGAGGCCTGAGCTGTGCAGCGAGGTGCTGTGATGCTCCTGCGATCGCCATCCAAAAAATACGATGCTAGCGATTCGTCGTCGGTACGCGCAGTGGCTTGTGGAACAGCTGGGTGCTTGCCGTGGACATGGTCCATCAATTGAGCTGCTGGCTGCTCGGAGCGGCTATCGCAGATCCGGTCGGAACAGTTCGCCGGTTCGCCGTGATTCATTGGTGGCGATATCCGCCACAACTGTCCGACCCCGAGTTGAAAAGAGCAAGGCGGATAGCTCTTTCGCTCTGTCAGGTGACTGATCGCATTCGGCTACAGCTCCGCAATCGCGTGGAAACGGCGTTCGTGTGCGAATACAAATGTCGTTGCAAAACTTAGTCGAAATGGATTAAAGGCGCGCGACGATCGGGGCGCGCTGCGGCATTCCGAGCACAAGGCGCGATTGATGGACTCTCTTAGTTGCGGTTGGCGAGCTAGTGCTCGTTCGTTTATCAAGTTGAGCGGCAAAGCAGCAGCATTGAGCGGGCTCCTGGCCGTTCTCGCCGCGTGCAGCTCCGACTCCGGAGAAGCCGGACCGATGGACCCCGCGCCAGCCTCAGCGAACCTCTGTGGAGCTGGGTCTCCGGGATCCCCTGGCGTGTTGCGGTGGGCATCGTGCGGACCGTCGATGAAGAAAAGCGAAAGAACGTAGTCGTCACCGACCATCGGAGCCGGGTGGTTCGCAGCATCGATGGCGAGAACATTGCTAAATCTGAAGCGTCTTCAAGCTTTGCGAGCAGCAACTACTACTACGGGCCATTTGGGCACTTGGCGTGGGCTCAAGACAATCGAGGGCTCGCCACCGGCTTCCTCACGGATGCGTACGGGCGCCTCCTTGTCCACCTGGACCCCGACAGCGGAACGACCAACAACACCTACAACGGCTTCGACGAACTCAAGACGGTCACCGACCCCGCGTTGCATCTCCGGAGCTACTTCCACGACGCCTTCGGCCGCCTGGATCACATTGAGGATGACCAGGGCGTCACGCGGTGGAAGTATGATCAAGGCGCCAACGGCCTGGGCAGAATCTCTGAGACCATCTCGCCGACCGGCCAGCACGTTCACTTTGCCTACGAGCCGCCCAGTCCATCGGCCAATCGCGGCTTGTTGAACGGGATCACCTACGCGATCGATGGCATCGACTATTCGATTGCAGTCGAACACGACAGCCTAGGTCGAACGTCGCGCGTTCACTATCCCACTCGTGGCAATGAAACGCCGATCGTTGCCGAATACACCTACGATCGCTTTTCGGGAGCGTTGGCTGCCCTGCGTGAGGTTGGCAACGGCTCAAAGCTTTTGTGGCAAATCGACGAAGTGACCCCCGAGAACATGCTCCAACGCGAGAGCTTCGGTAACGGAGCCACCACGCGTTACGGTTACCACCAGACTCGCCGCTGGCTCGAAAGGATCGAGACGACACTCGCCTCGAACTCGATCCAAGCCCTGGTTTACAAGCACTACACCAACGGTCTCGTTCAGGAGAAAACCGCAGTCGGTGGTTCTGCGCACGCATACACCTACGATGCGCTCAATCGCTTGGCGAACGACGCAGAAACGGTTGCAGGCGCGAGCGTGAGCAGCAGCGCCTACACGTACGATGATATTGGGAACATCAAGAGTCGCGGCGCGAAGGTGACGTCCTACGATGCCGCTCGACCGCATCTGGTCGAGAGCATCAACGGCAACGCTTACACGTACGACACAAATGGCAATGTCACGTCTCGAATCGGCCCGGACATCCCCGGTGGCCGGCAGCTCCTCCAGTACGCCCCCTTCGATCTCCCAACCGCGATCTCCAGCGGCAGCCAATTCGCCCCGGCCCAAACAACACGCTTCGAGTATACAGCCGACGAAGAGCGCGTGGTTCGCCGCGACGAGAGCGCTGGCGTGACTCATCACTTCGTCAGCGATCTCTACGAGCGCAGCCTCGACTACGTCGACACCACGATCGAGCAACGTTTCCGCCTATTCGTTGGTGCACGTGCCATCGGTGAAATCGTGCGCAAGGATGGCGGCGACCAAACGCTCTACTTCCACAGCGACCACCTGGGTTCGGTCGACACTTTGAGCGACGACGCCGATAGCTCATTTGAGCAGCATTTCGACCCCTTCGGCGCCAAGCGTGACGCCCCGAACCCGGCGCTCACGCGCGCTGGCTTCACGGGTCACAACAGTGAAGACGATCTGGGGCTGATCGACATGAAGGGTCGGTTCTACGACCCGCTCGCAGCGCGCTTCATGAGCCCCGATCCGGTGATGCAGGCGCCGTTTTCCACCCAAGGGCTGAACCGCTACAGCTATGTGTTCAACAACCCGATGAACGCCACGGATCCGAGCGGGTTCGAGGTAACGACCGGGCAATGGATCGGCGGCACAGCGTTCACCGCCGGTGTGGTGGGACTGCTGGCTCAGCAAGCGGGGCTGTTCAGCGGGATCGGTAGCGCCGCGACGGCAATGGTCGCCTCCCCGTTGGCCGCTGCCCCGGGTGGCGTAGGGAACTTGGTGAGCACCCTTGGGCCTGGTGCTCCGTCGTTGGACGGGTCGATGGCGGCGGGCCCCGTGCAGAACGTCGCGACGCCGAGTACGGCTGTGAGGACGGCGGGGGTGAGCGCTGCGTCGCCGCATCCAACAGGGCAGAACAATTTCGTTCTGGGGCCGAAACTGACGGCGCCGGATCTTACTGTGCCAGAGCGATTCAGCCATTCTGGCCGGTTCCTCGCGGACAATGAGGGAATGTGCACCGAGGAGAGCGAGTGCGATCCATACCGAACGCATCTGAGTGAGCATGGTCGGGTCAATGTGCTCCCGATGCAGCTTTTGGCTGAGGCAATTCGTGGGGCGATCGACCTGCCTGGTCATGTGTGGCGATGGCTCCGCCCGCAACCTCCTCCACCTGCGCCCGGAGTGCCCTTCAAGGGCTTTCAGGAATGGGGTAGACCGTTGTGGGGAAAAAATGTGCAAGAAGCACGGAAAGCACTTAACGAGATGACACCCGAGGTCGCAAAGACGATCGATCCAGGGAAGGCTCGCCAGGCGCTTGAGTTTTATAAGCAGGCAGGAGCGAGCGGCCGCGGCGGCGCGACGGCGGGCGTCCGCGTCCACCTCATGAGACGAATACTACAGCTGCAGAGGTAGACCCCATGCCAGTCTTCGAATTTCGGATCTCAAACAGCACGTCACGGACGATTGACTTCTGTCTGGAACCGTGGGGAGGCAAGTATAAGGTGCGAGGCCACGGTACTCTGCGCGTTATCATTGAGTCCCCGAGCAGGCCGGTGCTGGAATGGGAGCATGCTGAGGACATTCACGCATTGATCGTGCATGACCCTGCCGGTGCGTCAGCCACCGTCTATGACGGAGATAAGGAAATGCAAGCGGAGTAAATGAGGTCCCGCAGGGGCAAAGTCATCGCGACCGCGCGGCCATCAGTAGCCCGAACGTCCCGAACAAGCGAACACGTGCCGTTTTTTGCCGCACGTTCGAGGCCTGCGAGTTGTGGTGAAGGGCGAACGAGGCCGGCGGCGGAGTCTCGACGTGGGGGCGCCCGGTGCGGATTGGGCGCGGAGGCTAACCCGTCGCTGGGCACCGCATAGTCCTAGGGCGCTCAGCTTGAAACGCCCCGCGAGGCTTGCGCCGCGCCG
Source organism: Polyangiaceae bacterium (assembly GCA_035273265.1). Classification (GTDB taxonomy): domain Bacteria; phylum Myxococcota_A; class Polyangia; order Polyangiales; family Polyangiaceae; genus PMG-095. The sequence goes on along the minus strand of DATEPG010000137.1, from coordinate 5,997 downwards.
CGAGCTGCTGCGGCGCTCCAGTGATCGCCCCCAAAATGAGCTCCCGAGAGCGCGTTCGACGCGCTCAGCGCGCCTTGGCGGACTTCTTCGCCGGGCGCTTCGCCGGAGCTTTGACGGGGGGCTTGCCCACGTCGGCGAGGGCTTGTTTGAGATAGACGCCGGTGTGGCTGCCGGGCGTGTTGGCTACTTCTTCGGGCGTGCCGGCGACCACGATGTCGCCGCCGTTGTTGCCGCCTTCGGGACCCATGTCGATCACCCAGTCGGCGCAGGCGATGAGTTCGATGTTGTGTTCGATTAGGAGCACCGAGTTGCCGGCGTCGCGCAGGCCGAACAGGGCGTGGGTGAGGAGCTCGATGTCCGAAAAGTGGAGGCCGGTGGTGGGTTCGTCGAGGACGTACAGCGTGCGGCCGGTGGCTTTGCGGGACAGTTCGCTGGCCAGTTTGACGCGTTGGGCTTCACCGCCGGAGAGCGTGGTCGCGGGCTGGCCGAGTTGGATGTAGCCGAGGCCGACTTGGCGGAGTGCGGTCAGCTTTTGTCGGATGCGAGGGATCGATTCGAATAGTTGGTCGGCTTCGTCGACCGTGAGGTCGAGTGCGTCGGCGATCGAGAGGCCGCGGTATTTTACTTCGAGGGTCTCGCGGTTGTAGCGGCGTCCCGCGCACGAGTCGCAGGTGACGTAGACGTCGGGTAAGAAGTGCATTTCGACGCGCAGCACGCCGTCGCCTTGGCAGGCTTCGCAGCGGCCGCCTTTGACGTTGAAGGAGAAGCGGCCCGGCTTGTAGCCGCGGGCGCGAGCGTCGGGCAGCCCCGCATAGAGCTCGCGCAGGTGCGTGAAGATGCCGGTGTAGGTCGCGGGATTCGAGCGCGGGGTGCGACCGATCGGCGCTTGGTCGATACTGATGACCTTATCGATGTGCTGGAGGCCCTCGATGCGCTCGCAGGGGCCGACCCAGCCGGTCGCTCCGTACAGCTCGGCGCGCGCGGCGCTGAGTAAGGTGTCGACGATCAGGCTGCTCTTGCCGGAGCCGCTGACGCCGGTGACCGCGCTGATCAGGCCGAGCGGGATTTCGACGGTGATGTTTTTTAGGTTGTGGGCCTTGGCGCCCACGATGCGCAGCGAGAGTTCGCTCGGCGCTTGGCGTTGTGACGGGATCGGCAAGTGTTTGGCGCCGGACAGGTAGGGACCGGTGATCGAGCCCGGATCCTTCATGATCTCGGCAGCCGTGCCCTGGGCGACGATTTGTCCGCCGAGCGCGCCGGCACCCGGACCCATGTCGACTACGTGGTCCGCGCACAAGATCGCGTCGCGGTCGTGTTCCACGACCAGCACGCTGTTGCCTTTGTCGACCAGGCGCCGCAGAGCCTGCAAGAGGCGCGCGTTGTCGCGTGCGTGTAGGCCGATGCTGGGCTCGTCGAGCACGTACAGCACGCCCACGAGGGATGCGCCGATCTGGGTCGCGAGTCGAATGCGTTGACCTTCGCCGCCCGAGAGCGTGTGCGCCGTGCGTTCGAGCGACAAGTAGTCGAGGCCGACCTCGAGCAAGAAGCCGAGGCGCTCGGTGACCGCCTTGATCAACGGCACAGCGATCGCCGATTCTCGCGGGGCGAGCGAGCTCTCGCCGGCAAAGGCCGACAAGAACTCGCGCAGACCCCGCAGGGGCATGGCCGAGAGCTCGGCAATCGTGCGTCCGCCCAGCTTGACGGCCAGGGCCTCGGGGCGTAGCCGCACGCCAGCGCAGGCTTCGCAGGTTTGAGTAACGATGAAGCGCCCCAGATCGTCCGGGCCGATGCCGCCGTCGTCCGACTCGTGGTCTTCTCCTTCGGCGAAGGCGCCGGTGTCGAGCATGTGCTGCAAGCGCGGCACGATGCCGTCGTAGCTGGGTGTTGCGTTTTTGCGTTTTCCGCCGCTCCCCGTGCTGCCGTAGAGCAACGCTTGCCGCTGCACTTCGGGTAAATCCGACCAGGGCACGTCCGGGTTGAGCGAGAGCGCTTCGACGGCTCGTGAGACCTCGGTGGCGGTGGCGAGCGAGCCGCGTCGGCCGAAGGCGGCGATCGCTCCTTCGCGTAGCGACCGGCTTTCGTCGGGCACGATGCGCGCGACGTCGATCGCCGAGCGCACGCCCAAGCCGTCGCAACTGGGGCAGGCGCCGTGCGGGCTATTGAACGAAAACAGGCGCGGCTCGAGTGGGGGCAGGGTGATGCCGAATTCCCAGCTCACCAGGCGCTCGCTCATGACGACTGGCTCGCTGCCGTCGACGGCGTCGATCAACAAGGTGCCGTCGCCCAGTTTCAGCGCCAGTTCGACGGAATCAGTGACGCGACCTTTGGCGCCATCGCGGACCGCGATGCGGTCGACTACCACGTCGAGATCGTGCGTTTTTTGCCGGTCGAGCTCGCGATCGTCGCCGAGATCGACCTGTTCGCCATCGATCCGCGCGCGCACGAAGCCTTCACGCCGAAGGCGCTCGAGCTCCGCGCTCAAGTCTCCCTTTTGTTTGCGCACGATCGGCGCAAGCAGCGCCAGGCGCGCACCTTCACCGCGGGACAAGATCGAGTCGACGATCTCCTGGACGGTGTAGGCACGCAGGACCTTGCCCGACTTGGGGCAGTGGGGAACGCCGATGCGTGCGTACAGCAAGCGCAGGTAGTCCGCGATCTCGGTGACCGTGCCGACCGTGGAGCGCGGGCTCTTGCCGAGGCCCTTCTGCTCGATGGCGATCGCCGGGCTCAGGCCTTCGATGCTCTCGACCCGCGGCTTCGGCAGCTGGTCCAGGAACTGCCGGGCGTAGGCCGAGAGCGACTCGACGTAGCGGCGTTGGCCCTCGGCGTAGATCGTATCGAAGGCGAGGGACGATTTTCCCGAGCCGCTTGGCCCCGTAATCACGACCAATTGATTGCGCGGCAGCTCGCAGCTGACGTTCTTTAGGTTGTGCTGCGTGGCACCGCGGACGACCAGGGACTCCATTGATTTCTGCAGGGTAGGGCAATGGCCTGCCCGCGGGGCGCGAGCGGGGGAGCCTGTAGGTGTAACATATTCGTCGCCCGCCGCGGATTCGGGTCCGGGATCGCGGGCCGGGGCCACGCTTGGCAGGTGTTTTGCCCCGCCCGAAGGCCGGCGACGCATGGCATTGCCCTGCCTGCCGGCTTCGATTAGCTTTCGCGGCGTGGAGCTTGCTTTCAACACCGTCCGGGACTCGTCAGCGACCGAGCCCGGCGTTGGGGCGACCACGATCAGATTGAGAGGTCGGGCCCCGAACCGCCGACCCTCGAAATGTGCACAAGCTTGGGCCTATAGCTCAATCGGTCAGAGCCCCCGGCTCATAACCGGGTTGTTCCTGGTTCGAACCCAGGTGGGCCCACTGACCCCTAGCTCGTGCTTTGGTTAGAGGTACGCGAGGAGCCGTTTTAGACAGTGACAATCCAGGCGCAAATCGAGAATCTCGAAAATTTAGCGGCGCTCGATGTGGAGCTCAAGGAGCTCCGCGACGCGGTCAAACAAGAGCGTGAAGGGCTCGACGCCAAACGCTCGACGTTGGCTTCTTTGGAAGAGCGGCTCGCCCGAAGTCAGAAGAACTCTGGCGATATGGACAAGCTGCGCGGTGATCTGATGGGTGAGGTTCGGCAAATGAGCATTCAAGTCGAACGCTCGCGCGAGAAGCTTTCTCGCTGCCGAACCGAACGCGAGGCGAACGCCGTCACGCGGGAAATCGAGGAGCTGCGCAAGCTGTACCGCGATCGCGAGATCGAGGTAGAAAAGCTGGACGGCTTCTTGGAGCAGGCCCGAGTGGACATGGGCCAGGTCACCGTCGAACGCGACGCGCTCTTGGCAGAGCTGGCCGCGGTCGAAGGCGACACCGTGGGCCGACTGGCGCAAGGCGACGCTGCCGTGGCCGAGAAGGAAGCGATTCGCTCCGGCTTGGTCGCCAACGTGCCGCCGGTACTGTACCGGCGCTACGAGATGATCCGCGGCCGTCGCGGCACGGCCATCAGCTCCACCACGGACGGCACTTGTTCGGCATGCCACATGCGCTTGCCGCCGATGCTGTTTCAGGGGCTGACCCGTGAGAACAAGTTCGAGCAGTGTCCGAGCTGCAACCGCATCTTGTACTACCGACCCGGCGTGACCGGTGACAGCAGCGAGTCGGGCGCCCCTTGATCGTGCTCGCGAGCATCGGCAAGGGTCACTTGGCTAAGGCGCGTCGGGCAGAATGAAAGCCTGCCCGGGCTGCGGACGGCTGTATCCGGACGACGCTGGCTTTTGTCCGGTCGACGGCGCGCAGCTCACGAGCGCCACGCAAGTGCCGGTGCTCGCGGACAGCCAAGATGCGCGCATCGGCCAGCTCTTGTGCAATCGCTATCAGGTACGGCGCGTGGTGGCCGACGGTGGCATGGGGCGCGTGTACGAAGCGCTCGACATGCAGGCGCGCCGGAACGTGGCGCTCAAGGTGCTGCACCCGGAGGTATCACGGGATCAGATCGCCGTGCAGCGCTTCAAGCGTGAGTTCGAGGTCAGCAAGATGCTGCCCCACGACTACATCGTGGAGGTACTCGACTTTCAACCCACGCCGGACGAAAGCTTCGTGCTGGCGATGGAGTTTCTCTACGGTGAGGAACTGCGCGCCACGCTCAAACGCGAGCAAGTGATTTTGCCCGCACGCATGCTGCGCATGTTGAGCCAGGTGGCGATCGGCCTGGACGAAGCGCATGCGCGCAAGTTCGTGCATCGCGATCTGAAGCCAGACAATCTGTTTTTGTGCCAAACCCACGACGGCGACATCGCCAAGCTCTTGGATTTTGGCTCCGCCAAAGACAAGGGCGAGTCGGCCAAGAAGCTGACCGTGCTCGGAACGACCATCGGCTCGCCGTTCTACATGGCGCCCGAGCAAGCGCAGGGCTTGGAGACGCTGGATCAGCGCGCCGATGTCTGGGCGCTGGCGGCGATTATCTACGAATGCGTCGTGGGTCGCGTGCCGTTCATCGGCAACAACGGCCCCAGCATTTTGCTCCAGATCTTGACTAAGGAACCGGAGCCCCCGAGCCAAGCGGGCAAGGGCCAGAAGTACCCCGTGCCACCCACGCTCGATCGCGTGATGGTGCACGCGTTCAAGAAGACCGCGGCGCACCGGATCGCCTCGGTGGGCGCGCTGGCAGATGCGATCGGCGCTGCATACGGCCTGACCGGCACCCACCTGGAGTGGGCCAAGACCAAGGAGGCCGAGCTGAACGCTCTGGTGACCGCCGCGCTGCCCGGTCTCATGGCCACGGCGGCGGCGCCCCGCGCTGCCAACGTTGCGGACTCTTTCTTCGGTGAATCCGACAGCTTGGATGCCATGGGCGATCCGTTCGCGTCGGTCCCGCCGGTCCCGGGGGCGGCGGGGGCGGCAACGGCATACGCCGCGCCGGCTCCCGCGTACGGCGCACGCCCGAGCGAGGAGCTCTCGGCGCAGTCGATCGCCGGCGTGCCGAAGAGCTCGAACGCGCTGCTCTTGCTGGCGGTCGGCGGCGGCGCGCTGTTCTTGGGGATCGCGCTCGTGATCGTGTTCGTGCTCTTGCGCTGAGCGCTGCCCGCCCAGCGCTCGACGCCTTACTTGGCGTCGATGTCCAGCGTCAGATCCCGCTTTTCGACCAGGCACTGGTCGTCGTTGCAAACCGAGAAGAATAGCTTGCCCGACACGGTGTGCTTGCCCGCGCCTTCGGGCGTGAGCGGGACGGTCAGGGTGGCGCGCGTTTTCTCGACCTTGACCGCGTCTTTGTCGACCACGAGATTCGCGTACTTCAAGCCGGCAGCTTCGTTGAGCTTGAACTTGTAGGGGTACTTGTCGTTGGCGTGGAACGGCGGCTTGGCCGAAATCAGGATCTCTGCTGCTCCGGCCTGACCCGACGTGTAGGCGCCCTTGGCTCGAATTTCGACATCGAAGGGTGCCTCGCTGTACTTGCTTGCGGCGGCGGCAGGCGCCGCGGCCGGATCGGCGGCAGCGGCTGCCGGCGCGGCGGCCG
>DATEPG010000136.1:0-6575 GCA_035273265.1 Polyangiaceae bacterium | reverse complement strand
GGGCTGATCGCCAAGCGCATCGGAGTCCTGGAGATGGTGAACTGCGCCAGCCCTCGCTACCTGGAAAAGTATGGAACGCCGCAGGGCATTGCCGATCTGAGTCAGCACCTGCTCGTGCACTATTCGCTGACCTTCGCTGGGGAAGTTCCGAGCTTTGAATACTTCGATGGTAGCGTCTATCGCGAACGCGCAATGCGCAGCGCCATCACCGTGAACAGTACGGACGCTTACCACGCGGCCTGTCTGGCCGGGCTGGGCATCATTCAAGCACCACGCACCGGCATGGCAGCGAGTCTCGCCTCGGGCGGTTTGCTGGAAATTCTGCCGGAACTGCGCTGTGAACCGATGCCGGTATCGCTGGTTCAGGGGCACTCGCGTCAAGCACGCGCGCCGATCCGCGCTGTGATGGCTTGGCTGACGCAGATCATGTCGGCGCACCTCGCCTGAGCTGAGCCCCGGCCAGATCATCAGGCATCGGGCGCTCGGATCGAAGGGAGCGGCCCGGCTCTGCAGCAGAGTGGCACGCTTCTGTGGACGCGCGAGCTCAGCCTCGAGCGAGCAGACCGAGGTTCGTGATCGCCGAGACGCTGGGCTCGAACAGGGCCTTTCTGACGGCCAGGTATTCAGGGTTCGAGAAGAAGGCGTCGCGCCGCTCGGGCGAAGGAAAGACAATCGTAAATAGCCGATTGAATGGCTTGGGGTCGGGCGCGCGCAGCACCTCGGCCACCCACAAATCGAGCCCAAAGCTTCCGCCATGCGCCTCGAGCAAGGGGCTCATCGCGGCGCGGTATTTCGCATACAGGTCCGCGTCGACCACATTCAGCGCCATCAAGGTTTCGATCATCTGAGATTCCTCGCTGAGTTCCGAGCCCCTCGGCCGCAGTCGTCTCTAGCACACCAGCAACGGGACCGGCAGCCGCGCGAGGGCGGGCGCTGGTTCTGCAACGCACCTCGCTGAGCGTCCAAGCGCTCGCGCGCTGCGGCAAGACACGGTTGGCTACGAGCTGCGTTGCTGGATCGCGATCGCCCCCCTCTCGGCATTCCGAGTCAGCGGCGCTGAACCAGCCCCGATCGATGGCGCACAAAACACGAAAAGCGCGTCCTCGCGTCTGCGACGCTGAAAACGCGCTTTCGAACCCTGCCGCTGGCTGTGCGGCAGGCTCAGTGCAACTCAGAGGTATTCGTTGAACAGGTTCTCGAGCATCTCTTGGCGGCCGGAGCGCGCCTTCGGGTCGAGGCCCGTCGAGAGCGCGTGGTCCGAGAGATCGGCGAGGCTCGCCTTGCCGGTCGTGATGCGTTCACCCAAGCCGGTGTTCCAACCCGCATAGCGCTGCTCGAGCAAGCGCTCGAGTTTGCCGTCATTGATCGCGCGTTCGGCGACGAGCAGGCCACGGGCGAGCGTATCCATGCCGCCGATGTGCGCGTGGAACAGATCTTCCGGATCCATGCTCTGGCGGCGCAGCTTGGCGTCGAAATTCATGCCGCCCGAGCCGAGCCCGCCACCCTTCAAGATCGTGTACAACACGAGCCCGATTTCGGCGATGTCATTCGGGAATTGATCGGTGTCCCAACCGAGCAGGGAATCACCGCGATTCATGTCGATGCTGCCGAGGAAGCCGTTGGCGATCGAGTACGCCACTTCATGCTGGAAGCTGTGGCCGGACAAGATGGCGTGGTTGGCTTCGATGTTGACCTTGTATTCTTTCTCGAGGCCGTAGCGCTGCAAGAAGGCGTACACGGTGGCGCAATCGAAATCATACTGGTGCTTGGTCGGCTCTTTGGGTTTCGGCTCGAGCAAGAGCGCGCCCTTGAAGCCGATCTTGGCTTTGTGCTCGGCGACCAGCGACAAGAAGCGACCGAGCTGATCACTCTCACGCTTCATGTCGGTGTTGAGCAGCGTCTCGTAGCCCTCACGACCGCCCCAAAGCACGTAATTTTCGCCTTTGAGGGCGAGCGTCACGTCCAACGCCTTGCGCACCTGCGCGGCGGCGTAGGTGAAGATTTCCGGATCTGGATTGGTGGCAGCGCCGCTCATGTAGCGCGGATGGCTGAATAGGTTGGCCGTACCCCACAAGAGCTTGACGCCAGTGCGCGCCATCTCCCGCTCGGCACTCGCGACCAAGCGGTCCAAATTGGCATGGCTCTCACGAAGCGTGGCGCCCTCGGGAGCCATGTCGCGATCGTGGAAGGTGTAGAAGGGCGCGCCGAGCTTCTCGAAAAACTCGAACGCCACCTTGAGCTTCAGCTCCGCTGCTTCCAGCGGATCACCACCCTTGAACCAGGGGCGATCGAAGGTGCCCGCGCCGAACACATCGCTGCCCGGCCAGGCAAAGGTGTGCCAATAGCAGACGGCGCAACGCAGGTGCTCGGCCATGCTCTTGCCCAGGACCTTCTGGTCCTTGTCGTAGTACTTGAAGGAAAGCGGGTTCGTGCTGCTTTTGCCTTCGAACTTGATTGGAGCAATGCCTTGAAAGAATTCAGCCATAATTTTCCCTGTTCTGTTTTCGCGATCTGAATCAGCGCTAGCACTTTAGCAGGTCGCTGGCCGCTGTGATAGCGTTATCACACGTTGGCTCCAGCCGGCCTTTTTTAGCGCGAATCCCGCCGATCCGGCGCGTCCCGCTGGACGAGTACACTGGCACTACCCGGTTAGCACCGCTATCGACTCGCTCGCCTGCCGAGCCAGCCTGTTTCGAAGATCTGCCGAGTCGACTCACTGCGTTATCCTACGTTATCGTTATCACATTTTTTTCGAATTGGGCTGCGCGCTCCTGGCGCGAAGCACCGCACACACGGTATCGTGCTCATCGATGAGAACCCGACGCGGCAAAGGCGATGCGGCGACGATCACGACCGTCGCAGCCAAAGCCAACGTCGCCCCAATGACCGTGTCGCGCGTGATCAACGGCGGCTACGCGAGCCCGGCGGTGCGCGCTCGCGTGGAGCGGGTAATCAAGGAGATGGGCTACGCTCCTTCGTCTACCGCGCGCAGCCTGCGCTACGGCAGGAAGGGCTGCATCGGGGTGGCCGTCGAGTCCATCCACGACGCTTGGTTCATGGGTCTACTGGGCGGCATCGAGGAAGAGCTCGCCAAGAGCCACGTCGGCTTGATGCTCGGTAGCTGGAAGCCCGGTGAAGGCCCCTATGACTCCCGCACGATCGCCGCCTGGATCGACGAACGACGCGTCGACGGCTTCATCATGGTCCGCTCCACGAAGCGAGAGCTGCCGCTGCTGCAAGCGGCTGCGGCAGCCGGCGTGCCGGTCACATTGATTTGTCCGGATCAAGCAGCCGACGTCGGCTTCACGGTACGCTGCAGAAATTTCGACGCCGGCAAGACGCTCGCGACGCACTTGCTGGCTCAGGGGCACCGAAAGCTCAGCTTCGTTGGAGGTCCAAAGGATTCGATCGACTCGATCGATCGCCTGCGCGGCTTGCAAGAAGCCGTGGCCACCGTCAAGGGTGCCACGCTGCGGCCGGAAGACGTGTCATTTCAGAGCTCGTACATGCCCGCAGCAGGCAAAGCAGCGGCCTTGCAGTACCTCGAGCGCCCGGCAGCGAAGCGCGCGAGCGCAGTCGTGCTGGGCAATGACAGCATGGCCATCGTCTTCATTTGTGAGATGCTGCGCGCGGGCGTTCGCGTCCCGGAAGACGTCTCGGTGACGGGCTTCGACGGCATCGAGGAGGGCGAACGCTGCTGGCCGACGCTAACCACGGTTGCCCAGCCGATGCATCGCTTGGGAGCCGCGGCATGCCGCGGTCTGTTGGATCGCATCGAAGATCCGCTGCTGGATCCGGGCATCACGGCGGAGTTTCCGATGTTGCTCGTCGAGCGCGAGAGCAGCGCCGCACCCGAAGGCTCGCCCAAGGCACGTCGAGCGCGTAAACAGGCAGTCGCCAGCGCCAGCTGACTCCGTGCTCCGGCAGACGCCAGTCGCGCCGTGCTAGCGCGACCAACGTCCTCCGCGGCTTCAGCTCAGTCAGCCATGCGGTTGTTCTTGACGATGGGGTGCAAGATCCGGTTGGCCTCGGCTCGCAGCCGCTCGAGATCCTTGTCGGAAAATACCACTGATTCTCCGGAGCGCTTCACGGTGATGGCGAGGCTTTCTTCCCAGGTCTTGTCACCACTGTCGAATGACGCTTCGGGCACGGGCAGTGCCCAGTTCGACGCGCCTCGCTTGCGGATGTGAAGGCGGGTGCCAGCTCCGGCGGGCCCGCTCTCTTTTGCGGGAGACTTGATGACGGCGTAGTTGTCGGGGTTACTCATTTCGCTGCGACGCCTACCACGGACCAGGCCGGGGGTCTCGGACCGGGGTCCGAAGGCGCTGAAAGCGAGGAGCACACGGCGATTTTCGCCAGCAATCGCGCCGTTGCCACCGCGCACACCCGCTCGCGCGCTAGCGCCGCGGGACCAAACATTTTACTACGCGTGACGCCCCCACCCCTACTTTGTCGGGCGGATCACTGGCTGCGAAATGGCCGAGAAACTCTTTTGCCGGTGACTCGTCTTAGAAAGTGGCAGATCCCTTTCGGCATCTGTGCGATTGTCTGACGCTCAGAGTTGCCGCGAATTGCAATTTCCGATCCCGGACGACTTTCGGGTAACATTGGATCGAGGACCCAATGAGCAGCGAAGACGCTGTAAGGCAGATGTTTATCGAAGGCCAACGCAAATGGCCGCTCGTGGAGCTGGGCTTCGATGTCTTCTTTGGACACTGCCGTCGAGTGCTCGAGCTTTCGGACGTCGACGCGCCGCTACGCGAAGCGGCAGATCTCTATTTGTGCTGCGCTTGTGCCGAGGCTCAACCAGAAGCGCTTCGCTTGTTCGAAAGCGAGGGCTCGGGGGTGGCCAAAGCAGCCATTGCGCGCATCGATCGCAGCGCCGACTTCGTGCAGGACACGCTGCAAGAAGTCTGGGATCGCTTGCTGCTGGGTGCAGAGCCGAAGGTCAAGCTGTACTCGGGCCGAGGCCCGCTCAAAGCCTGGCTACGCGTCGCCGCGACCCGCGTAGCGCTGGATCGCCAACGCGCAAAGAACCGATTCGCCGGGCATCACGTCGAGCTGACCGATCGACTCGCTGCGCCCGGCGGCAGCCCGGAGGCGCAGCTGCTCAGGGCGCGTTTCGGGCATGCCTTCCACCAAGCGCTGCGCGATGCGATATCTGGCCTATCCGCGCAAGAGCGAAATGTGCTGCGCATGCACGTCAACGGGCACTGTTGCATCGACGAAATCGGGCGAGCATACAACGTGCACCGCGCGACCGCCGCGCGCTGGTTGGATCGCACGCGCGCCCGCATCTACGATGAAGTGCGGCAAGAGCTGTGCGTGAAGCGCGCCAACCTGACCGCCAGCGAGTTCAAGAGCCTGGCCGCCTTGATGGGCAGCGAGCTCGAGCTCAGCTTGACTCGCAGCACCGAGCGCCTGTCTATGAAGGACAGCCAAGACTAGCAGCGCGAAAAGCCATGGCAGCTTCGGAGATTTCGGCCAAGCTCGATTACCAGCCGCAACTTGCGGAGGGCGCTGCCGGGGAGTGCTTGAGCGACGACGAGGTGCTCGCCTTTGCCAGCGGCGCGCTGAAATCCACGCGCCAGCTCGGAGCTCACTTGCACCTCGATCAATGCGAGCTCTGCCAACGCTTGCTGAGCGAGGCGGCACACGCGTTGGCGACCGCGACGACCGTCCCTTTCGTCGAGGGCGACGAGCTGAGCTGGCACACGACCTTTCAGCCCGGCACCTTGGTCGGACATCGCTACCTGATTCGCCACTTCATCGCCCGTGGCGGGATGGGTGAAGTTTACGAGGCGTTCGACCGTGACCTGCAGGAGCGAGTCGCGCTGAAGACCGTCACCTCCACCGCTTGCGACAACGCCAGCGCCGTCCGCCGGCTGAAGGCGGAAGTGCAGCTAGCGCGACGGGTCAGTCACCCCAACGTGTGCCGGATTTACGACTTCGGCACGCACGTCATGCCCGAGACCGGCGCGCCCATTTCCTTTCTCACCATGGAATTCGTGGAAGGGGAGACGCTTGGCCAACGCTTGCGGTCGGCGGGCGCGCTGCCCGTCGAGGAGGCGCGCGCGCTGGGACGGCAACTTCTGCAGGGGCTGAGCGCCGCTCATCAGGCAGGTGTCCTCCACCGTGATTTCAAGAGCGACAACGTCATGCTTCGCGACGAACCGGGCGGGGGGTGTTCGCCGCTGATTTTGGATTTCGGGCTGGCACGTGCCTTGGACGAGGGTTCACGCAAGGGCAGCTCGAGCGCGCCCAATTTGCTCGGCACCTTCGGCTATATCGCGCCCGAGCAACTGCAGGGCAAGCCTCATTCGACCGCGAGTGACGTCTACGCGCTGGGCATCGTCTGGTTCGAGATGCTCACCGGCGAGCTACCGTTCGAATCCGCCTCCTCGCCGGTGGAGACCGCGCTCGCGCGCTTGCAGGGGTCCGCAGTGGCGCCCAGCAGCAAGAACCCGCTCGTGCCGAACGAGCTCGACGCCATCGTCCTCGGCTGTTTGCGCCGTTCACCCAGGGATCGCTTCGGGACCGCGACTGAAGTGTTGGACGCGCTCGACAAGCTCGAA
>DATEPG010000135.1:0-3017 GCA_035273265.1 Polyangiaceae bacterium | reverse complement strand
TCTCGGGCTGGTCTTCAACGTCAACGGCACGCTGTGGAACCTGCTCGTGGCATGGTCGGCCGCGCGGGTCGGCCACGCTTTGCACAGTGCCGCGGCGCTGTGGTTCAACCGCGGCGTCGGTGCACTTTTCGTCTATCTCGGCGCACGACTCGCGCTAAGCGAGAAATGAACCCCGAGAAGCGGCGCGAGATCTTCCGCCGCCTGCAGGCCGCGAATCCCAATCCCACGACCGAGCTGCATTACCGCACGCCCTACGAGCTCCTCGTCGCCGTGGTGCTCTCGGCGCAAGCCACCGACAAGTCCGTGAACCAGGCCACCGCCGCGCTCTTTCCGAAGGTGAATACGCCGGAGAAGATGGTCAAGCTCGGCGTCGCCGGCCTCGAGCAGTACATCAAGCGCATTGGGCTCTACCGCGGCAAAGCCAAGAACGTCATCGCGCTTTCCACGCTCTTGCTCGAAAAACACGGCGGCGAAGTGCCCGCCACGCGCGAAGCGCTGGAGGAGCTGCCCGGCGTGGGCCGCAAGACCGCGAACGTGGTGCTCAACACCGCGTTCGGCCAGCCGACCGTGGCGGTGGATACCCACATCTTCCGGGTCGCCAACCGGACCCGCATCGCGCCGGGCAAAGATCCGCTGGAGGTGGAAGAAAAGCTGCTGAAATTCACTCCGCCGGAGTACCTCAAGAACGCGCATCACTGGCTGATCCTGCACGGCCGCTACGTCTGCCTCGCGCGCAAGCCCGGCTGCCCGCAGTGCCTGATCCGCGATCTGTGCGAGTTCCGGCCCAAGACGAAAGATGTTTGATCCCAGCCGCGAGCAGGTGCGCGACACGTTCTTCGGCGCGTGGCGCAAGTACCGCGCCGGCGAGCCGCTCGTGGGCATCGAAGCGCTCGCCCTCGACGTGATCCTGCAGCATCCGGAATACCACGAGGCGCTCAGCGATCCCGAGCGCACCCGCGACAAGGACTATTTCGACGAATCAAACCCCTTCCTCCACATGAGCCTGCACGTCGCGCTGGAGGAGCAGCTCTCGGTCGATCAGCCGCCGGGCATCGTGACACGCTTTCGCAGCCTGCTCGAGCGCCACGGCGAGCGCCACGAGGCGCTGCACCAGGCGCTGGAATGCCTCGCCGAGACGGTGTGGCGCGCGCAGCGCGAGCGCGCCGCGCCGAATGCTTCCGCTTACCTCGACTGCCTTGCCGAGCGCGCGCTACGCAAGTAGCGGCGCGACGACAGGTTTCCAACTGAGCCGTACGGACTAATTCGCTCTCAGCGCGGCGGGAATAATCGCGGGCGCATCATGGCTCAACAACGAAATCGGAGATCGCGCCATGAACGAACGCTCGTCGATACCGGCCCTCTTCATGGCGGCGTGCGCGATCATGGCAATCTTCTTCGCCGCGCCGGCGCGACCATCGGACCTCGGCGACTCGATCATCCTCATCGCCAAGCGCCAGCTGCAGGACCGGCTCTACGGCTCGACCATCGTGCTCGCGCGCCCGATCGGCGCCGACCGCCACGTCGGCTTCATCATCAACAAGCCCACCCAGATGACGCTCGGCAAGCTGTTTCCGACCCACGAGCCGTCGCGCAAGGTCACCGACCCGGTCTTCCTCGGCGGCCCGGTGAGCCCGGAAGTGATCTTCGCGCTGGTGCAGGGAAAAGAAAGCCCCGGCGGGCGCTCGCTCAAGATCCTCGACGACCTCTACCTCGCGATCGACAGCGAGGTGGTCGACCGCGTGATCGAGAAGCAGTCCACGCACGCCCGCTTTTTCGCCGGCATGGTGCTGTGGCGCCCGGGCGAGCTGCAGGACGAGCTCAAGAAAGGGCTGTGGTACCTGCAGGACGCCAAGGCCGACCTCGTGCTGCGCAAGCAGACCGACGGCCTGTGGGAAGAGCTTCTCGGCCGCTCCGAGCGCAAAGCCAACGCCATCTAGCTTCGGGGACGGAGCCCGAACCAGGTTCGGGGACCGAGCCCTAACTCGATTGGGGCAACGACGCGCCGGATACCGGTGATACGAATTCAAAGCGCCGGTACGCTCGCTCTCATTTCCTCGGTGTTGCTTTCGAGCTGCAACACCTACTTCGACCCTGTTGATCCATATGTGCGCGGCGTGCGCTTCTATGACCGCGGGCAATATGACGTTTCCGCACAGCTGTGGGACCCGTTAGTTGAGAAGGGCGATTGCGATGCCGAGTACTGGGTTGGCATGCTTCATTTCATGGGTCAGGCGAAGCCTCAAGATAACGACAAGGCGATCACGTTATGGCGCAAAGCTGCTGCTGGAAATCACCCCAAAGCGCAAGGCGCACTGGGAGACCTCCATTACCAAAGCACCGCGACTGCGCATCGATGCGCGAAATGCGACATACAGAAAGACTTAGTGCAGGCGTATGTGTGGTATCGATTGCTGGAGCGTTCCGCCCGCTATGACGGCGAGCGACGCTACGTGAAGTACATCTTGGCGAAGCTCGAGCCGGAGATGAGTTCCGATCAAGTCGCGGAAGGCGCTCGACTCATTTCTCAATGGAAGCCCACCCCGAAAGACTGCGGCGCTCGCAGCTTGTGGTGAGTCGCTCCGTCCCCAGCCCGGTTCGGGCTCCGTCCCCGCATTCAGCGCTGGTCGTGCAGATGGGACTTCTGGCTGGAAAACCAGGCCGCTAGGTCCTCGATGTCCTGCTTGGATAGCTGCCCGGCGAAGCCCTTCATGATCGGGTTCGTGCGGCGGCCGATCTTATAGTCGGTCAGCGCCCTCACCAGATAGTCGTAGTGCTGTCCGGCGAGAATCGGCTGGTTGGCGTCCGACGGCTTGTTGCCGTCGGCGCCATGGCACGCGACGCACACTTTGGCGGCGATCTCTTTGCCCTTTTCCGCGTCCCTGGCAGACGCGGAGAAGGCGAAGCCGAGGCCGAGAACGGCGGCGAGAAGCGCCTTCACTTCGTGCCCCCGTAATAATCGGCGAGCTGTTTCATGTCGTCTTCGCTCAGGCTCGCCGCGATGCCGCGCATCGACGGGT
>DATEPG010000134.1:0-6135 GCA_035273265.1 Polyangiaceae bacterium | reverse complement strand
TTGGACTGGTAGCTCGCAAGCGAG
This sequence comes from Polyangiaceae bacterium, assembly GCA_035273265.1. Classification (GTDB taxonomy): domain Bacteria; phylum Myxococcota_A; class Polyangia; order Polyangiales; family Polyangiaceae; genus PMG-095. Next base: position 6,111 of record DATEPG010000134.1, on the reverse strand, counting down.
TGGCTCGCCGCATAAAAGTGGAAGACATAGCCAACGTTGGGATCAGAGAGGGGGTTCGCGCAAGCCTCATCGGGGCGTTGATCCCACTGGCGTGTACCCGAAAGGAAGATCCCATCGGGGTCGATGGGACGAACCGCCGCGAGGATCTCCTCCATGTAAGCCTTGATTTGGCTCCAGGACGCGCTGGTAGGCTCGTTCCAGGGCTCATAGATGATGTTCGGGGTGTTACCATAGTCCTTTGCTAGCTGGACGTAGAAGGCTTTTGCGTTAGCCACATTGGCGCTGCCGATGACGTGCCAGTTGGGGATGCAATAGATCCCGGATGCGATGCAGGCGTCCATCACCGTCTTGACCCGACTGTACTGGCTAGGATAGTTGGCAGCGCCCAGAGGAATGCGAAGGGACGCGGTCTTCTTGTCTTGAGCGAGGTGCTGTATCGCGGCAGCGTTGTAGAACTGGTGTCCTTGCTTCGACCAGTCATACAAAGACATGCCGGTCAGCTGAATCTGCCTGCCACACTGGTTGACGAGCTTGCCCTCTTGGATGCGAAGTTGCCCGTGCCTGGCGACCGGCGTCGTAGTGGCGTCACATCGGCTCGTGCCGCCACCAACACCAGTGTTGCCACCGGTCGTCGGATTGCCTCCGACGCCGGCGCTGCCCCCTTTGCTGGTGCTACCGCCCGCAGCAGGGCTGCCACCGCTGCTGGTGCTGCCACCGCTGCTGGTGCTGCCACCGCTGCCAACCCCATAGCTGCCACCGGTGTTCGTGCCACCGCCGTTCATCGCGGCAAACCCGCCTCCTCCCGACGAGCTCCGGCCAGCGGCAGCTGAGCCGCCGGTCGTCGCGAGACCAGCCGAGCCGCCATTAGCCCGGCCACCATTAACCCCAGCCCCGGCGGAGGCCGTGGCGCCACCGGTCGTGGTCAGATCACCAGTATTCGGCGAAGGCCCTCCGTCTCCACAACCAAAGAAACAGCCAGCGACAAGCGCGCCTAACCAAATGCGCGCTCTGGCCGGCAGGCGAGCGGAGCAAGCAAGCTTCGGGAGATCTGACATAGACACGACCTTCATTGGTGGGCCTCTATCGGCGGAGGACCGGAGGACCGGAGGACCGACTGGCGACTGAATTGGAGACATCTGAAAAAAGACGGCGCGAGGCAGGCTCGCCTACCAGCCGAGCTTGGTCTTGATGGCCGCAGCCGCGGCTTGACCCATGATTAGCTGGCGGCCAACGTTTGGGTGGTAATCGCACCCAGCATCAGCGGCTGTCTGCTGCTGAAGGGGAAAGTAACTCACCTTGGCGTCGTTCGATTGTACGACGACGTTTTGAAGATAGGCGGCCGCGCCGTTCCCCAAGGAGCCTATCGTGAGTAGGATGTATGCTTCCGGGTACTTGGCTCTAACCATCTTTACGAACGAAAGCATGGCGCCTTCGAAATTGGCCTTTCCCGGATCACCCTTCGCAAAAGTCATTGGTGCCGAGGTTGATCAAAACTGCTTGAGGTTTCAGCGTGAAACCCCATGCCGAGTTGGCTGACGAATAATGCGTACGGCCGTACACGTTCGGCATCGTGTTCGTGGTGCTGCCACTGTTGTCGCGGTAGACGCCGATTCCGCTCTTGGCAACGATGGATACATCAGCCCCGAGTAGGCGCGCCGCAACCGCGCCCCACGAGTCATAGGCGCTCTGGTCGGCAGTGCGATAACCGGCTTGGTTGGAGGTGCACAAGTCTCCATACCCACAGCTAATGGAGTCGCCGACCACCTCGATGAGACGCCCCTTTCCTGCCGGAGGTGTCTGGAGCGATCCACCGGTCACGGTGATCCCTTTGAACGTGGTAATTCCAGAAGCGCCCTCCGTCTGACGATAGAACGCGACCGTATGGGCGCCTGCGCTCAACCCTGACGTTGCGGTCACCGTCACGGTACCAGTACCACCGTGAAGCATCGGACGCACGGTGGTGCCATCGATGACAGCCGTGTAGTAGGCGTCACCCACGTTGCTGAGATTGACACTGAGCCCAGTTCCAGAAAACGATGCGATGAATCCAGACTGGGAGTAGGAGAACTTTGGCTGACTCCCATCGCTCACGTCCACGCGCCCGAGCCAGCGAACGCCCGCGGCGACAACGTCAGGAGGCCCACCCACCGCGCTAGCTCCACCCGAATTAATGCTCCCGGAGCCACCCGTGGCTCGCGAACCACCTATACTCACCGAGCCACCCACGTTGGCCGCGCCACCTTGGCTCACTGAACCGCCTGTGCTCGACGAGCCAGCCGAGGCTGGTACTCCGCCCGTATTCGACGAGCCGGCCGTATTGAGGACTCCACCGCTGCTCAACGAACCACCCGTGGGGGTTGCGCGGGCACCGGCGATCGAGTCATCCGTAGTTGGAACCCCGGCTGTGCTCGAAGCTCCCCCGATACCAGATCGAGGATCGTTCACGCCGGCGCTGCCTGCTGCCGCCGCAGGTCCCGGAGTGTCATTGGTGCCGGAACACGCAAAAAGCCAAATGACTGGCAAGGTGAACTCGATCAGAGCGCGCATAGGATAGGCAACAGCAGTGGCGGCGGTCCGAGCCAAAATGGCGTCGGTACATTCATAGTCGCGGTGGACGTTGAAATCGGGTCGCGAAACGTTACGACTGAATCCGATTTTGCGTTCCGGCCGAGTCGCCGCCCTCGCGCAACTCGCTGCGACGCTGCGCACCGACCCACAACTACCCAAGCAGCGAGTGGCCGAGCTGACCCAAAGTGGCGCAGCTCGGCGTTTCGCCCCGCCGGCACGAGTCACTCGAGGCGAGCACGACGGCTGAGCATCGCTCTCGGCTGCCCAGCCTCCACGCTCATTGTTTGACCAGCAGAATATCGTCCACGCTGAGGCTGCCGGCGCCGGTGGAGAGGCCAATTTGCCCCTTGCCGTTAGTGACCACGATGCCGGGCAAAGAAACGTTGGTCCAGGCGCTGGTCGCGTTCGACAACGAGGCGCTCGGGGCATTGCCGCCGAAGCCTTTCGCGTAGAGCTTCGCTCCACTTGCTGCGCTGCCCTTGACCCAGGCGCTCAGCCGGTACGTGCCGTTCGGGAGATCGGTCACCTGCTGCTCGAGACTGGCGTTGTTGCCGAGTTGCCACGACCATCGGCCCGTGTGCCCGCCGCTAACATTGCTCCCGTTCGTGGTGGTCCACCCCGCGGGCGTCGTGATCGAAACGCGGTCTGCCTCGAAGCTGGGATTCAAGGCAAAATTATTTCTTTCGCCCACGCTCCAGGTCCCCGCCTGAGCGTCGATGGTCCACTCACTGAGCGAGTGGAATACGGGATTGCTGCCTTCGAAGCTGAGCGGCAGCCATTGGTTGTAGCCGATACCGTTGCCCGCAAAGTCCGCCCAGCGATCCCCGGCGAAGATGACGAATGAACTCTGCGTGCCCTTCACGGTAATGAAGAAGCCGGTCTGCGTGACGTGGCTGTAATCCGCGTCGGTGTTGGTCATGACGAACTCCGCGCCGTACGGACCGAGGATATTCGTCGCCGCCAAACAATACGTATGTGAGGAATTCCAGCCGTGCAAATCGGACGAACAGAAGTAGTAGCGGCCGTCGTACTTGAACAGGGCGTTGCCTTCGCGTCCCGCGCCACGGAATATCCTTGTTGGCGTGCCGATAGCGAGGTAGTCGGACTCGCGCAGCGGCACGACGTACAAGTTGCTTCGCCCCTGGATGTTGGAGCAGATGAGGTAAGCCTTTCCGTCATCGTCTTGGAAAAGGGTTTGGTCTCCGGTGTTCCCGTTGACGATATCGGGCAGCGTAATCTGCACATTGTCGAACACGAAGTTTCCAGTCGGCGTATCGCTCTTGGCGAAGAACAATCCTCCCCCTCCTTGAGCTACCATGATGTACTTGTTCGTCTTGGCGTGGTGAACGACGCCCAGCCTTCCGAACCAACCGCCCGCGTTGCTGAATTTGACCGTGTTTTCCAGCTTCCAGTTGGCGAGGTCTTTGGACGAGTAGATGGTCACGCCGGCGAACGAGGTATCCCCATTTTTCGAAGTGGGGTTCGCCGCGTAAGTGACGGCGCCGTTATATTTCACTCCGTACCAATAAAAGGTGTCACCGACCTGGAGCACCCCACCGCCTTGCGAGTAGACGAAATTGCCCGAGGTGTCCTTCCAGAAGGTATCGTTGCGGATCACTTTGCCCGTCCCTCCGCCCGTGCCGGCGGTGGCCGGAGCGCCGCCCGTCGATACCGTCCCACCGCTCGTCGTGCTGCCGCTCGAGCCGCTAGTAGCACCGCCGCCGCTAGTAGCACCGCCGCCTGCGGTTGCTCCACCCGATGAGCGCCCGCCTGTGCTCCCGCCCGTCGCCGTGCCGCCGCTCGCGAGCTGCCCCCCGGAGCCGGAGCCGCCACCGCCGCTTACGGTGGTGCCGCCTTCTTCGCCCTTTGCGCCGCTCGACACACCACCGGTGGTGTTGGCGGCCGCGCCGCTGCCGCGCTGCGACGCTTCGCCGGTTCCATCGCCGCACCCCGCGGCGCCAACAATCAGACTCGTCACGCAGACGGCAGTCGGGATCCAGCGGATGTTCCTGAGGACACGGGGCGGGTCTGTGATCGGCATGGCTTCTTCGATCCTCTAGGGGGCATGACCGGCCAATTGGGGTCATTACTTTCTGGCGATACCGCAAGTGAGCCGAGAGACGCCCGCCGAGGGGGTCCAATTGACGCAGCAAGCCGCGTTCCACCGCCTCGTCTCGGGCGTAGCGTTGGCGCGGTAGACGCTAGACAAAGGCCGCCGAACAAAGGGTGGTCCCCAACCGCAACGATCACGCTACAGATTGCCGGGTAACTCCGTAGCATCCCAGTCGTAGTACTGGGCAACGTTGGGCTTGCTGGCGAGGTCCGTGGCGAAGTTCCCCGTCGGGCTGGAATTGTTTCCCTTCAGAAATCTGTCAATAGTCGCGCTGAGCGAAGCATTGTATTGAGGACGCCATTGGCAGTGACTTCCTGAGGCTCCTTGGTACGTGAAACGGTCGCCGACGCCGAGGGTTTCGAAGATGGTTTGCCCAGCCATAGCCGTCACATAAGCTGATTTCGGATCCAAGATCGACGGGTTGTCCACGATGTACAGGGCTCGCGGCGCAATCAAAGCAATCGCCTCATGCATGTCGACCGGCAAGCGCTCCGTGTTGTCCGCGCTTGCCGAGCTGCCCGAAGTGAACGGGCCCAGCGCCACATCCGACAGCCAACGGACATAGCTGATGGCCGCATAGGGTGACTCGCTTTCACCGGGATCCAGCTGCTGCTTCAAACGAAGACCCACCGTGCCTCCGATGCCCGACTCGCAAGGAATGGTCAGCGCGATGCGGTTGTCGAACACGCCGCCGGCAAAGGCTCCCTTCCCATTGCGGGAACAGCCCGTCACGCCGAGGTGATCCGCATCGATGGTGCCAGGATTCTGTTGCAGGAGGTCGATGATGCGACTGACCTGCCAGGCCTGAGCCACCATGTAGCCGGCGGGATGGTTGCTGCCGTAGAAAGTGAAGAATGGACCGGTCTTGGCGCCGGCTCCACCCTCGATCGCCCTGAACGTGATCTTGGCGACTCCTTTCGGGATCGGCAACGAGCTCCCGAGTCCGCCGTCATAGATGATGATGGCGGGCGCGGGCGCAGTTGCGCCATTCATCTCTACGGTGGCATCGAATGAACAACTCTTTCCGCCTTCGCTTACCTTCACAGAGATCTTGCTAGAGGTCACGGTACCGGAAACCGAGCCTGCAGCTGGAATTGGCTTTTCCCCGAAAACGTACTTGAACAGCTGTTTACGGATTTCTTCTCGCCGGCACGCCCACTGACTCTTGTTGGTGATGCGGGTGCCGTCCAACATCATGAAAGGATCAGGCAGCTGGTTGTCGGCCTTGAGATCGGCATACTCCGGCAAGGGACCGGTGAGCGTGCACTTGGAGCTGGGATCCTCCTCCTTGCCCCAGTTGACAGTGCCGGGGTTCCCGCTTGGACCTCCACCCGAGCCGCCGAGGCCACTGCGGCCGCCAACTGCGACACCACCGGTGCCGACCGGTCCGGCGTCTCTGCCGCCCATCCCGCCCATCCCGCCCATGCCGC
>DATEPG010000133.1:0-8348 GCA_035273265.1 Polyangiaceae bacterium | reverse complement strand
ACTGGAAGCCGCGCGCCGCCGCCCGCAGCTGACCCTTCGCGTCAGAGGACCATGATCATGACTCGTCTATCGATCGGCAGGGCAGCACTGTTCATCGGCGTCAGCGCGTTCTCGGCCTGCGCGCCGAACTCGAGCGAGCGCAGTCTGCCAGCTCCGAACGCTACATTTCCGGTCTCGATCCGCGCGCACGCGGAGAATCTTGCCAGCGTGCCCGGCGTCGAATTGTTGCTGGGAAAACAACGGCTCGGCAGCACTGATGAGTTCGGCAACGCAAGCCTGAGCCTGAGCGGCAGCGAAGGTGATTCCGTCGCACTCAGGGTGAAGTGTCCGGACCGATACGCCTCACCCGAACAGCCCTTAGTGATCGGGCTACGCCACCTCGGAGACGGCTCCACCAAGGCTCGCTTCGAGGTCGAGTGCTACTCGCTCGTGCACCAGGTCGTGGTCGGCATCCGTGCGGACAATGGGGCACGCTTGCCGATCTTGCGCTTGAAGAGCCTAGTCGGGCAGACCGACGACCGAGGCGTGGCGCACGTGCTGCTGCAAGCTGCAGTCAACGAGCCCATCGCGCTGACACTCGACACCAGCAAAAATAGCAATCTTTTGCCGCAGAATCCCACGCTCGACTTCGTTACCCGTGATGCTGACGAGCTGGTGTTCGTCTCTCAAAAGTTCACCATCAAGCCGGCGCCTCCGCGTCCGCGAGCAGCGCCCCGGGCGATCCCTCGTCAGCTCTGATCGACACCAACTTTGGAGGCGGTCGACAACGCTCGATGAGGCAGCAATGCGACCGCACTAATCTTGCCTCTATCAGTCTCAATGGTGCTTGCTTGAGGACGAAGGATCGGTCGAAGATTGGCTGGAGGGAATTTGACTGAAAGCGCAAGACCGCTCGGCCGACTGACTTCGTTTGCGACTCGGCCGCGGGCCTCGGCGTCTAGGAAACGCTGCGGGACCTGGCCCGGGCTCTCGAGCTTGGCCTTGACCTTTTGCCTGGGCGGCGCGCTCGTCTTTCACGCTCGTTCTGCCGCTGCCGAGGGCACGGGGGAAGTGCTGGTGAGTTGGTACACCGAGCACCAGACCATGCGCGGATTCGGCGCGTCGTCAGCGTTCTTTGGCGCCAAAATCAGCGAGCAGGATGCCGACTGGTTCTTCTCGAAAGAAACCGGAATCGGTCTGTCCATGCTCCGTATTCAGATCGGGTTGCCGGCGGACGTCCGCGCTGACGGTTCACAGCCGACCCCTGCCGTTTCGGTGGCCACCTCACCAGAGCTGGCTACCGCGAAACAGGCGCTCGCGCGCGGCGCCCAAGTCTGGGCCTCGGCCTGGTCGCCCCCTCCGAGCTGGAAGACGACCAACAACAAGAACGGTTCCGGATCGGGCTACGGTTCCAACCAGCTGAAGTCGACGCACTACCAAGCCTATGCCGACTACCTGGCGGATTTCATGCAGTCGATGGCCTCCCAAGGCGTCCCGCTGATCGCCGTCTCACCCCAAAACGAACCGGACTACGTTGCTACATGGGACAACGCGCAGTGGAGCGGGAGCGAGCTGGTCTCGTTCATTCGCAACAACTTGGGCCCCACGTTTGCTCAGCGCGGGATCAAGGCCTCGATCGTCGCGCCCGACTCCGCGGTTTGGGGCAACCTCCCAAGCTACGTGGACCCGTTGCTGGCCGATCCGGTTGCCAGTGGCTACACGGCCGTCATCGCGACACACCCTTATGGCGGAGGCGACCTCACTTACTCCGCGCCACACCAGCACGGGAAGGAATTCTGGCAGACAGAGACGTCTCAGGAGAACTTGCCTGGTCAAGATCCAAGCATGAACTCCGCGCTTCAAATGCTGCTCATGCTGCAGGACCATCTCACGATCGCGAACATGAACGCGTGGCACTGGTGGGCACTGACGATCGGAGCGAGCAGCCTCACGGACAGTCAGCGGATGAACCCCGCGTTGATGCAGGCAGGCGTCAAGTTCAAGCGCGGCTATGCACTCGGGAATTTTTCCAAGTTTGTCCGGCCTGGCTTCGTCCGCATCGGAGCCACGGCCAAGCCCAACCCAGATGTTTCAATCACCGCCTTCAAAGACGCCACGCACCTAGCGATGGTCGCGATCAATACCGGCGGGGCGACCAACGCGCAGACCTTTCGCATCGACGGCAGCGCGGTCGCGTCGATGACGCCTTGGGTTACCTCCGACACACTCTCGCTGGCCGCACAACCGATAGTGACCGTGTCGGGAGGATCGTTCACTTACGACCTGCCCGCCCGGAGCGTGACCACGTTCTTCGGTGACGCCACGCCGCTCGGCAACGGCGGCGGGGGAGCAGGTGGCGCAGGAGCAGGTGGCGCAGGAGCAGGTGGAAGCACGAGCGTCGGCGGAAGCACGAGCGTCGGTGGAAGCCTCAACGTCGGTGGAAGCATTAGCGCCGGCGGAAGCCTCGACGTCGGCGGAAGCACGAGCGTCGGCGGAAGCGTCAACGTCGGTGGAAGCCTCAACGTCGGTGGAAGCCTCAACGTCGGTGGAAGCCTCAACGTCGGTGGAAGCAGTAGCCTCGGCGGAAGCACTGGCACCGGGGTTGGCGGAAGCATGAGCGTCGGCGGAAGCATGAGCGTCGGCGGAAGCACCGGCCTGGGGGGACGCGGAGACGACGTCACGGGGCCCAGCGTGGGTACAGGCGGTGAGATCGCAGGTGGCGCAGCGGGTGCTGCAGGGGAGCCGGGAAACGGCGCAGGCGGCGAGGGGTTGGACTCTGCTTCGGATAGCGCAGGAAACGCCGGAGAGCCGCTGGATAGCTCGCGCGGCGACGGGGGCAGCCCCTCCCGGGCCGGTTCCGGCGGCATGCGCGCGGGTACGGCAGGTTTTAGCGGCATCGGCACAGCCCCGGCGGCGGGCTCGGACGGTGCTGACACGGGCTGCAGCTGCAAGATGGTGTCCTCACCCGAGGCGCCCAGCTCGGGCCGCTCTATCCAGATCGTGAGCGTGCTCGGCTTCGGTCTCGCGCTTGGCCTGCGCCGGAGAAGACCGCGCGGAGCCCAGTTTCGCGTGCTACGGGCGGGGGCAGCAGACACGCGCTGTGAGGTGCGTGGCGCGCCCTGTGAGCGCCCCCCTATCGCTCGCTGTGGCGGGACGACGTGAGTATGGCCCGCAAGTCACCCGCTGCTTCCACGAGACGCTCCGGAGTAATGGGTTTGGTCAAAAACAAGTCGAAGCCTGCCGCGATCGCGCCCTTCCGGTCGACGTCTCGAGCGTGCGCGCTGACGGCACACGCCGGCGGTGGCTCTCGACCGCGGTCCTCGCAGCGGGCGCCGATCCGGCGAATGAACTCCAGCCCGCTCATGCCAGGTAGCCCCAGATCGCTCACGAGGACGTCCAATTCGGCGTCGCCGTCCAGCGCGGCGAGCGCCGCCCCGGCATCCCCAAAAGCTCGCACCGTCGCTCCCGCGCGCTCGAGTGTCCACTGCATGCCGTCGCGGGTGTTCGCGTCGTCCTCGAGTAGGAACACCCGTAACCCGCAGAGCGGCGACACCTCGATCGGACGTGAGTGAGCGCTTGCAGAGCCCTTGGGCGAGGCGGCGCTCGGGGCGATCCAGGGCAGCTGAAAGTGAAAGGTTGCGCCGAGGCCGAGCCCCGCGCTCTCTGCGCGAATGGTTCCGCCGTGTAGCTCGACGAGCTGCTTGGCGAGCGCGAGGCCGATGCCGAGGCCCATGTGCTGACGGGCGTCTCCCATGTCGGCCTGGCGGAATTTTTCGAAGACGTGCGGCAGAAACCGAGGCTCGATGCCCTGCCCGGTGTCGACCACCTCGAATTCCAGCCGTGCCTCGAGCTTCCGCGCCAGGACCTTGACGGTACCGCCCTCCGGCGTGAATTTCACGGCGTTCGTCAGCAGGTTCCACAGGACCTGGTTGACGCGGGTTCCATCGAGCATCGCCGCGCCCGCGTCGCCTTGGGTCTCGACGCAAAGCTCGATCGCTTTCGCGCTGGCCAGCGGTTTGACGGTTTCCACGGCCTGTTCCACCAGGGTCTGCAAGTCGACCTCGGAGCGGAACAAGGCGAACCTTCCCGAGCTGAGCCGAGAGAGGTCGAGCAGATCGTCGATCAGCCGCGCCTGACTCTCGGCGCTCCGCGCAATCGCGTCGACCGCGTGACTCACGTCTTGCAGCGCGATGGCACCCGAGCACAGAGCTCGCGACCAAATCAAAATCGCTGCCAAAGGCGTGCGCAATTCGTGCCCGACGGTCGCGAGAAATTCGTCTTTGGCGCGATTGGCCGCCTCGGCCTCTGCACGCGCTAGACTCGCCGCGTCCAGGAGCGCGCGGGCGAGCTGCTCGCTCTCACGCAGCGCGGCCTCTGCGCGGGCCCTTTGGATGGCTGCCCACGTGCGCTCTGCGGTGTCGGTCACGAGCCGGACATCGGCCTCGGTCCAGTGTCGCGGGCGCGTATCGTTGACGGTGAGCGAAGCCACGAGCTTTCCGTCTTTCACGAGCGGCACCCCGATGTAGGAGCGCACTCGCCGCTTCCTCAGCAAGGCCAGCGCATCTTCTTCATAGGCGATTTCCTCGAAATCGTCGGCAACGACCGGTGTTCCGCGACGCATTCTCACCAGCGAATCGGCGAAATCTGCTAGCTTGTAGGTGCCGAGTTCGCTCGGAGCGTCGCAGCGCAAGGTTTCGCTGCGGATCAGCGCGAGGCCCCGCTCCTCGTCGTATTCGACGTAGTGGCAGCGCGCGACGTCCAAGTGCTCGGCGAGCAACTCGGTCACCACCTGCTGGATCGAAACGGCGTCGTCCAGCGCTCGAACGCGGTCGGAGAGGGTCAGCAGGTAGGCGTTGCAAGCGTCGTTGTCGCGTGCTGCTTGCTCCGCTCGTTTGCGTGCGGTTACATCGTCGAAGAGTAGAGCGAGCCGAGCGCCCGAGCGAGGATGGATGCGCACATCGAACCAGCGGCAAAGCCCGGGGGCGTAGAGCTCGACTCGGTTGGGCTGGTCCGTTTCCATCGCGTGCAAGTAGACAGCGAGCATCTCCGCGACCGTCTCGGCGAGCGGCTCGGAAAAGACCTCGCTGCGCAGGCGCCCGATGCAGCGCTCGCGCGACATGCCGCTCATTTTCTCGAATGCGGGGTTCAGCTCGAGCAGCCGGAGGTCCGTGGGCCGCCCTTGGTCGTCCCGGAACAGCTCATAGTAGACGTATCCTTCGTCCATGGCCTCGAACAAAGAGCGGTAGCGTTCCTCGCTCTCCCGCAGCGCGGCCTCGACGCGCGCCCGCTCGACCGCGGCCCAAGTGCGCTCGGCGGTTTCGAGGACCAGCTCGAGGTCCCGGTCGGACCAGCGCCGAGGCTCGCTATCGTCGATGCTGAGCGCCGCCAGTAGTTTTCCGTTCTTCACGAGAGGCACCGTGATCTGCGCGCCGACTCGCGGCGTCAAAAGCGGAGTCAGGTGGCATTCTGCGGCCGGCAGCTCCTGCCAGTCGTGCACCACGAACGGGGAGCCGGCGCGCAGCGTCTCGATCTGCTCGGGAAAATCGAACAGCTTGTATACGCCCTTGATGCTCGGCGCGTCAGCGCGAGCGCTCTCACAGCGCACGTACACGTGCTGCTCGTCGTATTCACTGTAATAGCTGCGCGCGACTGCGAAGTGTTCAGCCAAAATTCGGGTCGCGGCGCTCTGGATCGCGATCGGATCGCTCAGGGTGCGCAGGCTGTCGGACAGCGCGAGCAGATAGGTCGTCCGGGTCTCGCTGTCGCGCAGGACGGCTTCGGCGCACGCGCGCTCGACGGCCGACCAGGTTCGTTCGGCAGTTTCCTCGATCGACGCGATCTCCTGAGGCGTCCACCGGTGCGGGCTCACGTGCAGAACCGAGATGCTCCCCACGAACTGTCCGTGCTTCACGAGCGGTACGCAAGCGAGGGATGCGATCCCGGCCTTCGCGTAGGCCTCGCGCTCGTGGGCTGCAAGATCGCCGTCGCAAGTTAGCCGTTCGATCGCCAGGTTCTTCCCCGCACGCAGTGTGGAGACGAACTGCTCGCCGAAGTCTCGCATCCGGAAGCGACCGAGGATTTCCGGTGTGCCTGGCAAAACGTAGCTGCGATCGAAGCGAATGTGTTCGTCGTCGTTCTCGACCACGCCGTACATCACGCAGGACGCGCCCAGATGCGTACCGAGCAAGCGAGTCGCCGTCGCCTGAATGGCGAGCGGATCGATCAGCGGGCGCAGAGCGTCCGCGAGGCCGGCCGAAAACTCGTAGTGGCGCCTGGCGAGCACCTCGTCCGTGCGTTCGCGGCGCACGTGCAGCACGCCAGCGACCTGGCCGTCCGCCTCACGGATCGGCACGTATTCGAGGTCGAACCAAGCATGCTCGGCCTTGCTATTTCGCCACAGCGTCACGCGCCGCCCCCGTTCGTGCACGCGCTCTCCGGCGAACGCTCGCGCGTGGCCCTCCTCGACCGCAAACTCCGGCCAATGCGTGGCTGCGGGGCGTCCGAGGGCCACCTCGAGTTCGGCCGCGCCTTCAGGGATGGCGGCATCATTGAAGAACACGAGCGCATCAGCACCCCAGACGACGACTGTGGGATGCGGTGAATCCATTGCAAGGCGCAGCAAGCTACGAAGCAGCGGCGGCCATTGCTGCACTGGCCCGAGGGCGCGACTAGACCACTCGATGCGTTGGGCTACGCCAGCGGCGAGCCCCTGCTCACCAAAGGTCGCGACGATGGCATTGAATTCCGTCTGGTTGTCCGCCAAGCTTGGCATTCGCGAGCATCATAGACGAGCAATTGAGAGTCACCAGCCGTCAAAGCCGATTCGACTCCGGCGAAACGGTTTGGGCGAGCATGGCGGAAACCGCTCGCGCCGCTGGATGCTGAACTCGAAGCGGCTCAGGCCTGCATTCAACTGCTCGCTTTCGCCTTCGCTTTCGCTTTCACTTTCACTTTCGGCTTGCTCCCGACGCGCCGAGGCGCGGGCCCTCGGGTCAGCGGGCTGACTCTCGCGTCCCGCAACATGTCTTCGACCGCCTGGGTCGCGATCAGCCGCAATTCCCCGCGCGCGGCGCCGGAGCGCGCGCGCACGGCAATGCTATGGAGCATCGCCGAAGCCGTTCGCGCCAAGCGTTGCGTATCCGCGGCGGGGCTGAGTTGCCCCCGGGTCTGCGCGCGCCGAAGCTCGGCTTCGAAGCGAGCGTCGGTGCTCTCGATTGCGCCGGCGAGCGCCTGACGTATTGCAGGATGCCCGACGGCCGCCGCTGGCGCGGTGCAGAAGCCGAAGCAGCCACGCTGGCCGTCCTCGCCGGTGCAGTACATGTCGATGCTCGCCATGAAGAAGCGCTCGAACGCCTGATCCAGCGGTGCTTGCTCGGTGAACGAAGCCTCGAACGTGGCGCGCATCCGGTCACCGTAGCGCTGGATGGCGCGCACGTAGATCGCCTCCTTGTTCCCGAAGGCCGCGAAAAGACTTGGCCGCGCGAGGCCCGTCGCCGCCGTCAGATCATCGAGCGACGTGGCGTCGAAGCCGCGCGTCCAGAACGCTTCGAGCGCGCGCTCCAGCACTTCACCTTCATCAAAGGAACGGGGGCGTCCACGAGGTTGCGTCATTTATTTACCGACTCGCATAAAATGTCTTGCTCATTCTATCCGAGACGGTACATAAATCAAACCGCACTCGTCGAAACCCTGAAAGTCTCTACCGAGCGAGATAGAGGATCCCATGCGCCACTACGTGGAATGGATTACGCGCCACCGTTCGCTCATCATCATCCTGACGCTGCTCGTCGCGGCCACCTTGGGCTCTCGAATTTCGACGCTCACGGTCGTGGTCGACGACAAGAAGATGTTGCCGTGGAATCACCCGTACACCAAGACCACCGCTGAAATCGAGCGGATCTTCAACGGTAACCACGTTGCGGTCGTCGGTATCACCGCCAAAACCGGCGATGTGTATCAGCCGCTAGTGCTGGAAAAGGTGAAGCGCATCCAGGAGCGCATGTCTGCGCACCCGCTGGCGATCAAGTCGAACTTCTTGAGCTTGGCGGCGGTCAAGGCCAAGAGCGTGAGCGGCACCGCGGACGGGATGGTGGTGCATCGCCTGATGGAGGAGGTGCCTCAGACCAAGGAGGGGCTGGAAGAGTTGCGCGCCGCGGTGCGCAGCATGCCTGTCTATCGCAACGTCATCATTTCGGAGGACGAGCGTACGACAGCGGTGATTGCTCAATTTCGAGACCCGGTCGGCGGATTCATTCCGCTCATGGCTCAGCTGAACGAGATCGTGGATCAGGAACGCGACGCTCGGGTGGACATCCAGCTCGGCGGCGCGCCCCCCTACCTATCCAGCCTGGAGAGTCACGCTCAGCGCA
>DATEPG010000132.1:0-39636 GCA_035273265.1 Polyangiaceae bacterium | reverse complement strand
GCCGCTCGCCCGGCCGCCCGAACCCGAGCCCCCGAATGAGGTATTTCCTGAGCCGCCGTTCGGGCTGTTGCCCGAGCCCGCGAACGAGCTGGTGTTTCCTGAGCCGCCGTTCGGGCTATTTCCTGAGCCCGCGAACGAGCTGGTGTTGCCTGAGCCAGCGCTCGGATTGCCCGAGCCGCCGCCACCCGCGGGACGACCCCCGGCCCCAGCACCTGCGCCAGTGGCGCCACCGCGGGCCGGAAGATCACCCCCTGGGGTATCCCCGCAACCAACGAGGGTCACACATGCCGGCAAGACGACCGAGCCAAGCACGATACGCGCAAGCTTCATTGAGGGGCGTACTTTCATGGGGAGGTAGTACCTGGCGTAGACGCCACCAGGCAGAAAGAAAATAGGGCCAACCGCACTCGGCAAGTCGACACGAGCCAACAGCAGCTCAAAGTTATGTAGCGTATCCAAGCGCTGGTCAATGACACTCGCGAAGGCGCGGGCAACGCAGAAAAGTGAAGAAAAGCTGACCTTCGGCTCGCGGATAGCGCGGGAGGAAGATTCGACTGAGTGCGAAATGGAAGGGTCGTGCAGGCTCGCGCGAAGGCAGGTGTATCGACGCGGGTTTGCAACCGCGTAGAAAAACACTCACCCGCAGCGCGCCGTCGGAGCGCGGATCCGAGCACTCGAAACGTACGTTCGACACGCAAGCTCGCAGCGGCACGAACGCAACGGAAGCAGTTGCGCGTTGCCATCGACATCCCGCGAGCGCTCCGTCACTCGGCACGATGCGTCCTCGGAGTCGCTCACCTCGAGAGCAGCAGCGTGACGCGCACGATCACCGGCGTGTGCTCGTCACTCCTCGCTCGCTTGCGCCAAAGAACGCGAGCTCACTTTGGTCGTGGGTCGAAGTATGGGCTCCAATCGAGTGCAGCGCGATCGCGTCAGTAGCTGCAGCTTGGGAGGTCAATCCTCGCGACGACAGAGTCGCGCGCACTCGCGCGACCCCTGGCGGTGGCCCCGACGGGATCCGCCGAAGCCACCGCCAGTGCTGAACCCCCGTGCTGCTCTCGGAATGCACGCCCTGCCGTGCTCGAGCCGGCGTCCCCGTGTTCGAAGCCAGTTCGATGAACTTGCTAGTAACGCGCCCGTTCGGTTGGCCCCAGATGTTTTTTTCCACGCCCCGTCGTACTTATTCACAGCGTCACTCGCTTGGACATTCTGGCGCTGGGGCGCACGCAGGCTACTGATATGACAGTCTTGCATGGCACAGCATGAAGTAGTGATCGTTGGAGCAGGTCCGACCGGGCTGACGTTGGCGGGGGAGCTTTCGCTCGCGCGGATTGACGTTGCGATTGTCGAGCGACGCGAAAACCAGGAGCTCGCTGGCGCGCGCGCTGGTGGTTTGCATTCACGCACGCTGGAAGTGCTCGATCAGCGAGGAATCGTCGATCGTTTTCTGTCGCAAGGGAAGATCATGCAGGTCGCGGGGTACGCGATGATCCCGCTCGATATCAGTGATTTCCCGACCCGCCACCACTACGGACTGGCGATCGTTCAGCAAAGCATCGAGCGCATCCTAGCCACGTGGGTCGAAGAGCTGGCGGTACCGATCTATCGCGGATTCGAGCTGACGGATTTCGCGCAGGACGATGGCGGCGTCGATATCGAGCTGACCGGCGGCCGTTCGTTGCGAGCAAAGTACCTCGTCGGCTGCGACGGCGGTCGCAGCCTCGTGCGCAAGAAAGCGGGCATTGACTTTCCTGGATGGGAGCCGACTCTCAGCTATTTGATTGCCGAGGTCGCGATGACCGAAGAGCCCGCGTGGGGCATTCGCCGTGACGAACGAGGCATCAACGGGCTGGGCAAGCTGGAGGACGGGAAGCGTGTGCGAGTCGTGTTGAACGAGCCGCACGTCAGGCAAGGCGAGGAGCCGACGCTCGATGATTTGCGCGAGGCGTTGGTCGCTCTCTATGGTACTGATTTCGGGGTTCACGACGTCAGCTGGCTCTCGCGGTTCAGCGATGCCGCCCGGCAAGCAGCGTCCTACCGAGACCGTCGGGTGCTGTTGGCCGGGGACGCGGCGCACGTGCACTCGCCGGCCGGCGGACAGGGGCTCAACATTGGCGTTCAGGACGCCGTAAACTTGGGCTGGAAGCTGGCTCGAGTGGCGAGCGGCAGAGCGCCTGAGAGTCTGCTCGATAGCTATCAGGCCGAGCGGCACCCGATCGCCGCGCGCGTGCTCAAGCACACGCTAGCGCAAATGGCGTTCAATCGCGGTGACGAGCGGACGAAGGCCGCCCACGAGAGCCTGTCCGAACTGCTCACGATGGACGAGCCTCGCAAGCGCTACGCCGCGATGATGTCTGGTCTGGACATTCGCTACGAGCTCGGCAGCGGACACCCGCAGCTCGGGCGCCGCATGCCCGATCTGGATTTGGTCAGCGACAGCGGTGCATGTCGAGTGTTTAGCCTGCTGCACGAGGCTCGACCGGTTCTGCTCAATCTCGGTCAGCCCGGCACTCTCGACATCGCCCCGTGGGCGGACCGGGTTCGACGGCTCGACGCTCGATATGCTGGTACGTGGGAACTGCCAGTGCTCGGCGCGATCGTTGCTCCTAGTGCCGTGTTGATTCGTCCCGACGGATACGTCGCCTGGGTCGGGGAGGGCACGGACCAGGGGCTCCATGACGCCCTGAACACCTGGTTTGGATCGCCGGCTGAGAGCCAAAGCTGACGAACACCCGGCTCGCGCGGGTAGAGAAGCATCAGCCGAGCGCTTGCGCTGTGCGGAGCTCGCCCACGAGCGCCCGAGGTGTCACGCCGGCGATGGTGCGGAACTCACTGATCAGATGCGCTTGGTCGTAGTAACCGGCATCGAGCGCGATCGTCGCCCAGCTCGCATGATTTTCCTTTCGCGCGGCGCGTAGTGCCTGACGAAACCGCGTGACTTTGGCGAACGTCTTGGGACTCAAGCCGACGATTTCACGGAACACGCGGCGCAGGTGTCGCTCGCTCACACCCAGGTCAGACGCGATGGCGTTCACGCTCGCGTTGCCGCTGCCGAGGCGGTCGGCGGCAGCGAGCACGAATGGTGGGCGGGCGCGTTGGCCATCGGCAAACGCGGAGCGGGCGGAGATCGCGCTTTCCAGGATTGAGGCCGCCTCCAAGAGATCTCGCGCGCCGACGAAGCGCTCCAGCAGGCGCCGTGTGCTTGGGGCGCCCCACAGATCCTCGAGCGCGACGATGCTACCGGCAACGGCGGAGGCCGGTACCCCGAGCACCGCGTTTGCTGCATCCAGGCGAAGGCGCGCTGTCACGATCCGCTGCCCGCCGCGAAGCTGCTTTCGATGCACCCGTTCTCGTCCGCCGATCGCGTGAATATCGACGCCGCTTCGCGTCGAAGGCCCGAAGCGAACGACGAGCAGCACCTCGGGACTCGGAATCGCGACGCCCTGCGTGTCGCGCTCGCCCACGTACAGCTCCGACGCGCCCGACGCTAGCCGAGCAATGCGAGGCACGGCGCTGGTGTACATGGCACGATTGTGACGGCCCGCTCCTCGTTGCGCAAGCTTGGCAACGTCCATGTCCCTTTCTTCCAATCCGCGATCAGGGTCGATTGCTGGGTTACGTAGATGAAAATCCTCGTCACCGGAGAGCTCGGGTTCAAGCCCAAATTTCCCTGGCTTGCGCCTCCGATCGCCGCGCGGCGGCCTAGGCGAGCCGGCGCAGTTTGTCCGGGTTTCGAAGCAACGCGACGTACGCAATCCTGAGTTCGGTCGTGCACCCCAAGAGCAACGCTGTTTGCAGCGTTTCGCCTTTGCGAAGCAGCAGCCCCGGCGCGCCGTTCAACTCCACGGTATGTACGCTGAAGTGCTGCTCGCGATTTCTGTTGGCTATCCCGATCAGGTAGCGAGCCACACGGTCGGCCCCGTCGATCGCGCGTCGCGCCGTCGTGACTTTACCTCCGCCGTCGGCCCAAGCGCGAGCGTCCTCGGTCAGCAATCGCCGCATGCCGTCGACGTCGCCGGTTGCGCAGGTCTTGATGAACGTCGCGATCAGTCTCTCGCTCTGGGCCGCCGAGGGCACGTAGCGCGGCTCGCGAGAACCAACGCGTTGCCGCGCCCGGCGCAGGAGCTGTCGGCAAGCCTCCTCTGTTTTGTCGAGCATCGAGCCAACTTCTGCGTGCGAATAGTCGAAGACCTCGTGCAGCAAATAGATCGCGCGTTCATCCGGCGATAGCGTCTCGAGCAACATCATGAATGCGACCGCCAGCGAGTCACGGTCGATCGTTTGCTCGTGGGTAGCCAGAAATTCGGGAAGCCAGAGCCCGTCATACTGTTCGCGCTGCGAGCGCTTGGACTTCAATACGTCGAGGCAGAGACGGACCACGATCGTCGTCAGCAGCGCTGGCGGCGAATCCACCACCGCCGTGGTCGAGCCGCGAAGGCGCAGGAAAGCGTCCTGCACCACATCCTCTGCGTCGCCCACGATTCCGACCATTCGGTACGCGAGGGCGAACAGCCGGGGCCGCTCGCTCTCGAAAATTGCGCCGAGATCTGGCGTCGTACGGGGGCTGGGGGGGCGCGTCGTGCTCACTCGGCTGGCTCGCTCGTCTGCAAAGCCTAGCCCAGCTCGCTCGGCCGGGGCCGTGCGTTTTTTATGAGTCAGCCGTCACGTTTCTCTCGGGTCAGTCGTCAAGGGAGTGATGGGCAAGGAACTTCGCCGGTTGGTGGTCGTAGGCAGCGGGTTTGCTGGCGTTTGGGCGGCCCTTTCGGCCGCCCAGCGCCGAAAGCAACTGAAGCTAGACTCCCGGATTTCGATCACGGTCGTCAGCCCAGAGCGTTTCCTTGGAATACGCCCCAGGTACTACGAAGCGGACCTTTCGCGCGCTCGAGTGGATCTGCCTAGTCTGTTCCAGCCGGTCGGCGTACAACAGATCGAAGCTCGGGCTCGCAGCGTGGACAGAAAGCGGCGGATCCTCGACTTGTCTTCGGGCTCCCTGGAATACGATGCGCTGGTTTGGGCGGCCGGCAGTGAAACGACGCGACCGACATTCGAAGGTGCCGGACTGATGCACGATGTCGACAGCTTACCTCGAGCGCTTGCCATGGAACATCATCTGCAAGAGCAAGCGGCGAGCGCGGCGACCGCCGCGGCCGCCAGCGTCGTGATCGTCGGAGCTGGGTTCACGGGGATCGAACTCGCAGCCGAGATGACGGCCCGCTTGGCGCGACTTTTTCCCGGCCGTGCGCACCGGGTCGTACTTGTCGATCAGGCGCCGACTGTAGCAGGCGACTTCGGCCCGCGAGCACGCGCGGTCATCGTCAGCGCACTGCAAGAGCTGGGCATCGAGCTGCGCGTCAGCTCGTCGATCGCTCGCGTCTCGCACGACGCCGTCCAGCTCGACAGCGGTGAGACGATCGCGGCAAGGACCGTGGTTTGGGCCGGCGGGGTCCGCGTGCGCGAATGTCCGGGGCTGCCGGAAAGCTCGGACTCTCGAGCCAGAATACGCGTCGATCAAACGCTGCGCGCCCAGCATGAAGAGGCGATTTGGTTTGCCGGCGATGTCGCTTGCGCGGACGTTGGGGACGGCAATCTTTCGATGATGAGCTGCCAGCACGCGATGCCCCAAGGCAGGTTTGCGGGCTACAACGCACTCAGCTGGCTCGCGGGCAAGAAGCAGCAGAAATACCAGCAAGGCTCGTATCGTACTTGCCTCGACCTCGGTCCCTGGGGCGCGCTGGTCACGCGCGGCTTCGAGCGCGATCAGGTCGTGTTCGTGGGCGCTCAGGCCAAGGCCATCAAACGCTTCATCAACAACGAGTTGATCTATCCGCCGCTCGATGGCGAAGCCGCGTCACTATTGAAGGCCGCGCGTCTTCCGCGGGCTGGTCTCACGCTCGATCTCGCCGGCTCATTCGTGCTCGCGAGTCGGCTCATGCGCTCGTGGATCAGGGATCCCATCCGTCGCGTCAATCAGGGATCGGTCTGATCGCATAGGCGTAGGCGTAGCCCGCCTCGAAGCTCTCGGTGATCGCGGCCGGGTTGTGGTCGGGATCGGCCGAGTCCGCACAGGTGACGGTATGGGTGCCGATGGTGAGCTGAAACCGCTGCGAGCTTGCCGGGGCCAATCGGGCTTGGTGCACCCAGTCGACGAATACGTGCTGGGCGACCGGGAAACCGTTGCTCACGAGCAGTGACGGCTGCGGTTGTCCGGTGAATGCTCGCTCGAGCTTCGCGGTCGTGGGTCCGTTCGTGCGGGGCGCGGAGCTCGCGTCGGGCGCGTTTGACGGAGGGACGCGGGTGCCGGGGCGAGCCGCAGTCCCGCTGCAAGCAAGGGCTGGGGTGAGCATTCCGCAAAGCAGCCAAGCGCGCATGAAACAGGCTAGGCTCCGAAATTTTTTGTCGTCAACGGGAACCTCGGGAAGGCTTGGCGATCGGTCAGCGTACACCTGAGCACAGGTCGCATCATGCCTAGCGTCGTCAGCGTTTGGCCCCGTTGGGGGGACTATGTATTGGGGGTGCGCGACGTGCGTCCTGGCGAGTCACTATCGGTCGATGGGCGTTTGCTGGTGGGCTTTCGGGGGCCTACCGCGCTCGTGAACGGCGACCAGCCGTTGGCCGAGGGCGAATCCTCGTGCATCAGCCTGGGCGGCCTCGAGTACACGCTGATTTGCTTCGTCGAAGCCAAGCGCTTCGCGCGAGCTCGCCAACCGCTCTGGCTGTTCGGGGCCGCCGCCTCGTTCGTGGCGCTTCAGTTCCTCTCCACGCTGCCGGCTTCGCTGTCTCGCCCCAAGCTGGCGGTGATGCCCGAGAGTGCGACGAGAGCCGGTCGTGCGCCCCTCCAGCAAATCTATCAACTGGCCGACCCGGTGCACGATCCGGCTGCTATCGCTGTCGGCGCGGAGCCGCGCGCGTCGTCAGCGGTGATCGGAGGGGCGCGTTGCGGCGACGCCGAAATGGGCCGCCCCGCGCTGGCACAGACGGGCCGGCGCTACGGGGTCCGCGGCCCGCGCGATAATCAAGATCCGCACCTCGCTCGCCCTCAGCCGGGGGATGCCCAGACGAACCGGCTCGAGACGGCGCTCTTGCCATGGGGGACGCCGCTGCCCCCGTTTGGCTCGAACGCGCCCGTAGCCCCGTGGGGTCGGCAAACTGCGCTCGGTAGCGACGAGAGCGCTGCGCGTGGCCAAATGTGGGGCGACGAGCTGGGCGCAAACCGCGGCGAAGACGGCGTTGGCCGGCAGGGCTGGCCGGGCCGCGTCAGTAAGCGCTTCGAGGTCGCAGCGACGCCCGACGCCCCCGTTCAGCAGCTGCGCGTGCTGCACACCGGATTGCGGGTCAGCGGAGGCCGCAAAATGTCGGAGGTGGGCCGCAGCATGGCAGCGCACTTTGCCGACTTCCGTCACTGCGCGGAGGCTGCGGCGCCCGGTGAGCTCAACGCGGTGGAGCTCGAGTTCGAAGTGGCGCCCGACGGCCACGCGAGGGCCACGGGGCAAGCGCAGAGCGGACTCGAGCAATGCCTGGGTCAGAGCCTTACCAGCGTCGCTTTTCCGGCCGGCGCGAGCGCAGCGGCTCAGGTGCACTATCCGCTGTACTTCGTGCCTGCACGAACGGAGCCTCGACCGTTCGTTCCGCCAGCCGCGGCGCTCGAAGCCTGCGACTGCAGTTGAGCCGGTCGAGCCGTCGGCGCGTGAGTTCGACGCTCACGCACGCTGGCGGCCTGTCCTTCACTCGGCGGCCTGGCTCCGAAAGAAGTCGAAGGCCTCCTGCCATCCCGTCACGCGGGGCGCCCACGATTCGGCCCCATTATGCGGAGCCGAGAAGAGCACGCCTCTGCCTGTCAGGCCGCGAAAGTTCCGAGTGTTGTCGTCGAGCAGCCAGTCGACGTTCAAGATGCTCTTGTCGCCGCAGAACACGATCTGCGACGGCGCGATGAACGGAAAGTGCTTGCGGAGCCATTGGAACTTCGCTGCACACGACGCCGGATACTCCATGGCGGCGGTTGCGATGAACAGGTCGTGCGTCCGCGCGAGTCGCTCGAGCGCGGTCTGACTTCCCGGAACGACATCGAAGGTGCCGAACAGCTCGCCTTCGTGAAGCAGCTCCTCCATCTGCTGGACGTGCTCGGCAGACGCCAGCTTGCGCAGATCGCATTGGGCGAGGGTCGCGGGCTCCCAGTGGTATCCGTGATAATCGCGATACCACTGCCATTGCGCGCTGAAAGCGTCCGCGATGACGTGGTCCATGTCGATCGCGAGCCGCGGTCTCCGGCTGCCACGTGGTTCATCATGGGCTCGTTGATTGTTGGGATCGTGCTTCATCTACAAAGATGTGCTGCCTGCGGCGTGATTCGTCCAATGGCAATATTTCATGACGGTGATAACCTATAGGAATGGATGTCTCGAAACTCCGCTCGTTCGTCGTCTTGGCGGAGCACCTGCATTTCGGCCGTGCGTCCCGGTCTCTGCACGTCAGCCAGCCCGCACTCACCAAGCAAATCCGGCGACTAGAGGCCGAGCTGGGCGGGGCGCTGTTCGAGCGTGGCACTCATGGCACGAAGCTCACGGCCTCGGGACAAGCGTTCCGAACCAAGGCCAACGACCTCGTGCAACGCTTCGATCGGCTAGTCGAGGATGGGCGGTTGCTGGCGACCGGCCACACTGGGACATTGAGCATCGGCTTCGGTCTCGCAACGCTCGAACTCGTGCCGCGCGTCATCATGAGCTTTCGTCGTGCTCTGCCTGCCGTCAACGTATCACTGCGAGACATGCCGACCGCGGAACAGATGGCGGCGCTCGAAAGCGGACAGCTAGATATCGGCTTCGTGCGCATCTCGGCCTCGATTCCTGCGGGCTATTCGCTGCTACGGGTTGCGCGCGATCAGCTGGCGATTGTTCAGCCCGCTTCCGAGCGGCAGAAATGGTCGAGGATCGAAGATTGTCGCGATAGGCCCTTCGTCATCATCGCCCGCGGCCGCTCTCCCGGCTTTCACGATCACGTGCTCACGCTCTTCGCCAAGCAAGGATTCTTTCCCAAAATCGTCCAGGAAGTGTCCGAGTTCACGACCGCACTCGCTTTGGTGCGAGCGGGCATGGGCATCACCATCGCTCCTGTCTCGTTGCGGATCCAGCCGGAGAGCGGGCTCCGAGTCGCCCCGATCGCCGGCAGCGCTGCGCGCTGGTCGGTGGGCGCGTGCTGGCGTCGAGCCAACCCCAGCTCCACGCTGAGAAGGTTTCGTGAAGTCCTCGAGGCGGAAGTCAAAGCAGATGCGTGATAGCGCGCAGTTCGACGGCTGGGCGGCTGGCGCTTTTCGCCCGAATGCGCAGAACTGGTATGCCTGTGCGGGAGGATGCGGCGTTCCGAGAAGCGGCGCGCTGGCCAAAGGTCACTCGAGTTGGGGCCGCGCTTGCGCAATTTTAGTTCAGCTATTACCAGGGGATTATAAAACCGTTGTGCTGTGTTTGACCATTCCATTCCTGGAGGAACAGAATGCCGGTTGATGAAGGTTTGTCTTTTCGCGGCACGAGTCAGGTGCGGCTCGGGCACGTCGACGACGGCATCGTTCAGCAGGGGGCAGGGAGCGTACCAGGCGTTCCGCCACTGACGCCATCAGCTGAAGAGGGCAGCCCACTCTCTTGGTTTCAAGAGCGACTATGGGTCCATCACCAGCGCAGTCCAAGCAACACGAGCTACAATCTGCCGCTCATGCTGCTCGTTAGGGGCGAGCTCGATGTCGCGGTGCTCGAACAGAGCTTGACTGAAATCGTCGGGCGTCACGAGAGCTTGCGTACGTACTACGGGCAGACGGAAGAGGGAGAGCCCTTGCAGTTCATTGCGCCAAAAGAGCGTGTGCACCTGCCGGTGATCGCCGTGAACCGCGCTCAGATGCTGGAGCACCTCGAGCGGCATCTGGAGCACCGTTTCGATCTGCGCCGGGGTCCGATCTTCATCGCGAGCTTGCTGCGTTTGTCGCCGGATCGGCAGCTGCTTTTGTTCAACGTGCACCATATTGCGGCCGATGCATGGTCGCTCAAAGCCATCTTTTTGGCGGAGCTTCAGAGCGCCTACACAGCCTTCGGTCGCGGAGAGCGGCCAGCTTTGCCGCCGTTGGCCTTGCAGTACAAGGATTACGCCGGCTTGCAGCGGGCCTCGGCTACTTCGGCTCAGCTCGAGTATTGGAGCCAAACACTCGAAGGCTACGAAGACACGCTCGAGCTCCCTACCGAGCATTCCCGGCAGGCCAAGGCGTGCACGACGACCGGTAGCTTCGTGCACCATTATTCGAGCGAGTTTGCGCAAAACCTCGAGCGCATGTCTCGTCAACACGGCTGCACGATCTTCATGTCGCTGCTCGCGGCGCTCGGCCTCACGCTCAGCCGCTACACGAACAGGGACGACCTTTGCATCGGCACCACGACGTCCAACCGGACGGACGTCGAGCTGGAGCCGCTGATCGGGTTTTTCATCAACATCTTGCCGCTCCGGCTGCGCATCGACGAGCAGAGCACCGTCAGCGCGTTGCTCAAGGGCGTGCGCGCCCAGGTGCTGGCCGCGTTCGAGCATGCGGTCCCCTTCGAAAGAATCCTGCAGGAAACGGAGGTTATTCGTCGCGGCGGCGAAAATCCATTGGTGCCGATCGTCATGCGCCATCAGAATTTTCCGCAAGCCTCGCTCGGCGCCGGGCTGCCAGGAGGCGTGGAGTTTGGCCCCTATCCCGATCCCGACGAGCAGGACGACGCGGTTCAATCGCTGCTCGCGCGAGAACACGTGCCAGCCCGCTGCGAAATCGAGCTGTCGTACTCCGGGGGATCCGACGAGCTCTCGGTGGAGGTCGCGTATGCCTCCGACCTGTACGAGCGGGACGCGATCCAGCGCTTGCTTGCCCACCAAGAGCGGGTGCTGGAAGGCATGTTCCGCGATCAAAGTCGACGTCTGCTCGAGCTGCCCTTGCTGCGCGATTCTGACGTTCAGAAGCTGCTCGAGCAATACAATCACGCGCCTCTGACGCGAGCTCCGGCGTTGTCCTTCATTCAGCGCTTCGACGCGCAAGTGGAGCGGGCACCGGGCGCGGTGGCGTGCTGGGACGAGCGGGGCCCCTGGAGTTATCTCGAACTCGCGCGGCACGCGAACCAGGTCGCGTACGCGCTAGCGACGCGGGGCGTCACGCGAGGGGATCTGGTCGCGGTATGCCTCGATCGCAGCGGCAAGCTGCTGGCCGCGCTACTCGGGATCTGGAAGGCGGGGGCAGCCTACGTGCCGCTCGACCCCGCCTACCCCAAGGCGTACCTCGAACAAATCCTAGATGACGCTCACCCGAGTGTCGTCGTTTGCGGGGCTCAGCAGCAGGCTCTGCTCGAACTCGATGACGCTCGCTGCCTGAGGCTCGAAGAGGTGTGGGACGCGGAGTCGAAGTACCCGGAGGCAGCGCCGAAGTTGCGCGCAGATCCCGACGCGCTGGCCTACGTCATGTACACTTCGGGGTCCACGGGCAAGCCCAAGGGCGTTCGCGTGCCTCATCGTCAGCTCGACAACTGGCTTGGCGCGCTCGAAACCAAGCTGCCGTTCGCGGCAAACGAGGTCGTTGCCCAGAAGACGACGTTCGTATTCGCGGTTGCGGTCAAGGAGCTGTTTGCGGGTCTGCTCAACGGCTGCCCCCAGGTGTTCATCGACAACGACACCGTTCGAGAGCCAGCGGCTTTCGTCGCCGCGCTGGCTGACCACCGCGTCAGCCGCCTCAACATCGGCCCCTCGCACCTAGCGGGCGTCATCGAGCACTTGAAGTCGAACGGTCGCCGACTGCCGACGCTGAGGGTTTGCATCACCGCCGGAGAGCCCCTGCCGAAGGCATTGGTGCTCGCCTTTCGCGAGCTGTTCCCGAACGCGCGCCTGCTCAACAACTACGGCTGCACCGAGCTCAACGACGTGACCTACTACGATACGTCGAGCTTCGACGGTCAGCGAGACTTCGTGCCGATTGGCACGCCGATCGCCAATACCAAGGTCTACGTGCTCGATCGTCAGGGCAGACTGGTACCGGAAGGCGTCCCCGGGGAACTACATGTGGCCTCTGCGAGTGTGCCGGAGGGCTACCACGGCCTCGATAGCCTGACTGCCGAACGCTTCTCGCCCAATCCGTTCGGCACTGAACCGAGCGCTCGTCTCTACAACACCGGGGACGTGGTTCGATATCTGCCGGACGGCACCCTCGACTTCATTGGTCGCTGGGACTTTCAGGTCAAAGTCCGGGGCTTTCGCGTCGACGTCCGCCAAGTCGAGAAGGTGCTTGGCGACGTCGAAGGTATTCGGGCGCGGGCGGTCGTGGCACGAGGCGACCGCCTGATCGCGTTCTATACCAGCCCGCCTGGCGTTTCCGTGCCACTTGCAGCGCTGCGCGGCTTCTTGCACGACCGGCTGCCGGCGTACATGGTCCCGGACGCTTTCGTGATGCTCGAGGCGATGCCCCAGCTACCGAACGGCAAATTGAATCGCCGCGCGCTGCTCGAGACGCAGGGCGAGCTGCAGCAGAGCGAGGCGTACGAGGCCCCGGAGAGTCCGACCGAGCAAACGCTGGCAGACATCTGGTCGATGGTCGTGAATGTACCCGTCCAGCGTATCGGTCGCCGAAGCCACTTCTTCGACATCGGTGGACACTCGCTCTCTGCCATGCGCGTCTTGGCCAGAATCAAGGACGCTTTCCGAGTCGAGCTGACCGTGTCGCAGCTCTTCGATGCGCCCCGCCTGCAGTCGATCGCAGCGGCGATCGAGCGCGAGCTGGCAAGCCGCCCTGCCGGCGAGCGTGAAGCGCAGTCCGTATCCAACGGTCGACGAGCGCCGAAGCCGCGGGCGGGCACGGGGCTGCTCCAGGGCAAGGTGGCGCTGGTCACCGGCGGCAGCCGTGGGATCGGGCTCGCCACTGCGCTGTTGCTCGCGGAGCACGGCGCTTGCGTAGCCATCAACTACCGGGACAGCGAAGCGCACGCGCGAGGGGTCAAAGAGCAGATCGAAGCCGACGGCGGAACCGCTGAAATCTTCGAGGCAGACGTGACGCAGGCCGCGGAGGTGGACAGCCTGGTAAAAGCCGTGCACCGCCGCTTCGAACGCATCGACATCTTGGTGGCGAACGCGCACATGAGCTTTCGTCATCGCCCTTTCGTGGAGTACGAGTGGGCGGATCTCGAACGGAAGGTCACCGATGAGCTCAAGGCGGTGTTCTATCCGTGCCAGGCGGTGGCTCCAGAGATGCTCCGGCGCAAGAGCGGTAGCATCGTGGCAGTCTCGAGCAGCCTCTCCAAGCGCAGCAATCAGGGCTTCCTCGCGCAAGGCACGGCCAAGGCCGCGGTCGACGCGTTCGTGCGAGCCCTCGCGGCCGAGCTAGGTCCAGCCGGGGTTCGCGTCAACACGGTCGCGCCCGGGCTCACGTTGACCGACGCGGCCATGCCCATGTCGCCTGCCGAGAAGGCAAGGATCGCCGCCAACTGCCCGATGCGCCGCAACGGATTGCCGGACGACATGGCGGGCGCGGTGTTGTTCCTGGCCAGTGACCTGTCGCAGTTCATGACCGGGTCGTACCTGCCAGTCGATGGTGGGTTCACGATGTTGTAGCTGCTGCTCGCCCGCTCGCCCGCTCTCTCGCTCGCTCTCTCGCTCGCTCTCTCCAACTCAACTCGAGGCCAGAGCATGACTGCCAAGCTTCTCGTCATCGATAATTACGACTCCTTTACCTTCAACCTCGTGCAAATGTTCCGCAGGTTCGAGCTGGATATCTCCGTGTTCCGCGCGGACGCGCTGCCGGTAGAAGAGGTGCTGCGCCTGCGCCCGGACTATGTTCTCGTCAGCCCAGGTCCCAAGAACCCGAGCTCCGCAGGGATCTCCACCGAGCTCATCCGTCGCTGCCAAGGCGAGTTCCCGATTCTGGGCGTATGCCTCGGCATGCAGTGCATCAACGAAGCCTTCGGCGGCAGCACGGTGCACGCGCCCGTACCGATGCACGGCAAGACCAGCGCGGTGCATCACGACGGCGCGGGTCT
Source organism: Polyangiaceae bacterium (assembly GCA_035273265.1). Taxonomy (GTDB): domain Bacteria; phylum Myxococcota_A; class Polyangia; order Polyangiales; family Polyangiaceae; genus PMG-095. The sequence goes on along the minus strand of DATEPG010000132.1, from coordinate 25,615 downwards.
CTTCGAAGGAGTGCCCCAGCCGCTGACGGTCGCGCGCTATCATTCACTGGTGATCACGGGCGTCGATGCGAGCCTCCGGGTCAACGCCCGCTCCACGGACGGTGTGGCCATGGCCGTTCAGCATGTTCGCCATTCGCTGTTCGGCGTCCAATTTCACCCCGAGAGTTTTCTCACCCAGCACGGGTTCATGCTGATCGAGAACTTTCTGCGCTCGGGTCCGTTGAAAGGATCGCTATCGTGACGCCCGCTGCGATTGACGCCGGTGTGTCCGGGCTGCGAACAGTCACGGGCGTGCATTCTGAACCTTTCGAGCTGAAGCAACCATTCGTCGAGGTGGTGCGTCGCTTTGCGGCTTTGCCCGGCACGGTGGCGTTGCTGAGCGGCGGAGAGCTCGACTGCGCTCGTTACCATATCCTCGGGGTTTATCCGTGGCTTTCGCTGTGCGGGTACCGCACGCGGACTGTGCTCGCTGATGGCGCCCGTAGCGTCGAACTCGACGGAGACCCCTTCAGCACGCTGCGCCGCGTGCTGCAACACTGCCGAATGCCGGAGCTAGCAACGCCGCTACCACTTTCCAGCGGGCTCCTCGGCTACCTCGCCTATGATCTGAAGGACTGCCTAGAGCAGCTGCCAAGAACGAGCATCGACGATCTCGAGCTGCCGCTGATGCGCCTGGTAGCGCCGACGATCATCGTGGTGCACGATCGGGTCACGGGAGCGACGACGCTCCTGGCGATGCGCTTGCACGCGGACGACGCTCTCGAAAGCGTGTCGCGCTTCAAGCAGGTGCTCGATGCGCCGGAGCCGGCGGCGCCGGAGCCGGCGGCGCACGCAACCGGCAAGTGCGTGTCGGTCTTTTCGCGCGCGGAGTACCTCTCGGCAGTCGAGGCGGTCCGCAGCTACATCGTCGAGGGTGATGTTTACCAGGTAAACATGTCCCAGCGCTTTCAGGCGCCGTTCACTGGTGCTCCATTCGATTGCTTTGCCAAAATGTATGCGGCGAATCCGGCTCCCTTCTTCGCCTACATCAACGCGGGAGACCACCAAATCGTCTCGACTTCTCCCGAGCGGTTCATCGAGCTCAGGGGCGGCAGCGTCGAGACGCGGCCGATCAAGGGCACCCGACCGCGTGGGCAGACTTCGGCCGAGGATGACGCGCTGCGAACGGAGCTGCAGGAAAGCCCGAAGGAAGACGCCGAGCTGTCGATGATCGTCGACCTGCTGCGCAACGACATCGGTAAGGTCTGCCGCCCGGGCTCGGTGCGCGTGCTCGAGCACAAGCGCATCGAGGCCTATCAGAACGTTTATCACCTGGTTTCGATCGTGAAGGGCGAGCTCGAGCCCGGGCAGGATTGCGTGGATCTGCTGCGCGCCACCTTCCCCGGCGGTTCGATCACGGGTTGCCCGAAAATCCGAGCAATGGAAGTCATCGACGAGCTGGAACCGGTGCGCAGGCATGTCTACACGGGCAGCATCGGCTACATTGGATTCGACGGCACGATGGACCTATCGATCGCCATCCGAACCGCCACTTTCAGGGGCGGGCAGGTCGTGTTCTCCGTCGGTGGTGGCATCGTCTTCGACTCGGATCCAGCGAGTGAGTTCGAAGAAACGCTGCACAAGGGGCGCACACTGCTGGACGCTCTGGATGCCACGGGCGACGGCGAAGCGAACGGCAGCCAGCCAAGCGCCGGCACGGTCTGGCATGACGGAGACTTCAAACCCGCGGTGGCCGCATCGATCCCGCTCGACAGCGAGGGCCTGGCGTATGGCTTGGGATTCTTCGAGACTCTGCGGATTCAAGCGGGCCGCCCAATCCTGCTCGCGGCCCATTTGCAGCGCTTCGAGCTCGCCTGGCGAGAGTTCTTCCAGTCCGCACCGCCAGATGTCACTTGGGCCGATGTCATCGCCCAGCTCGTGCGAAAGAACGGACTGTCGGATGCGGTCGCCGTGGTCAAGCTGATGGCGACCGTTGGCAAACCAAACGGCGCACGGTCCGTCAAGGTGCTGTTCGCAAACGCGAAGCCCTATTCGGCGCGCCCTGTCCTGAGCTCGCGGGCAGGGCTCTCGCTCGAGATCTATCCGCACTGCCGGCACACGCCGCTCGCCAGCCACAAGACCCTCAACTACATGTATTACAAACTGGCCGGCGATTGGGCCAAGCGTCAGGGGGCAGACGAAGCCTTGATCCTCAATCCGGATCGTTCCGTGTCGGAGACAAACAGCGCGAGTGTGTGCTGTGTTTTTGGCAATATCGCGTGTTTTCCCAGCTCAGCGCACGCACTACCGGGCACCATGGCGACGGAGGTTCGGCGGCTGCTCGCGTGCTGGGGCTTTGCCGTCGAGGATCGACGCTTGACGGTGGAAGATCTGTTGGCTGCCGATCACGTGTTCCTGACGAACTCGCTCATGGGCGCAGTCCCCGTGCTGAGTCTCCACGATGCAAAGCTCGACTACGACGCGCCGCTGTGTGACGAGATCAACAGAACCGTATTCGAGCAAAGCTGACGTCGCTCCGTAACGGAGCTGTTTTTGCACGAACGTACAATACCGATCCAAGCTCTGGGGCGATTCTTCGAGCCATGGATGTCTCGGTTGCAAAGCTGGTTGGAATCAGCAATTTTCTGACTGCTTTCAGCGCCGGCGCGCTGGCACTAGCCACGTCCGCGTGCTCCGACGCCACGGGCGTCGGTGGCGACTACGAGATCGACGGTGTCTCCTCGGTGGCGGAGCCGGTTTGGGGCGGTGGTCAGGTCGCGGGCGGTCACGGTGCCGTGGAGCTGGTGATTCAGTATGGCGGTTCACAGCAAACGACGTGCTCCGGAGTCATCATCAGTCAGCACGTCGGCCTTACTGCCGGACATTGCTTCGATCGCCCGCTGGGCACCGCGCTGACCGGGACGGTGGCGATGCACGTCAGCTACACCGAGAACGGTACGAGTTGGTACTGCATCACCGGCCCGAGCGACGGCACGAACGGGAAGTGCACGCAGTTCAAGAACGTCTTGATCAAGCGTCTGGGCGCTGGCATCACGCCCGAGCGGGACTTCGCGGTCATGGTCTATCGCGGCGTCGGCCGGCCCCGCCCAGGCGGCCCCGGCCCGCTTCAGTGGGCAGGATGGACGAACGGCTTCAACGACTTCCGCGGTCTCCTGGTCGACCCGGGTGATAGCTTCGGCTACAGCTTTTGGGGTCGCGGGGTCAGCAGCAACTCGGGGACGGGTGCCGGCACGATGAGGACCTTCAACGATGCCGTCGACTGGATGGGTTCACAACATTTCTTTACGGACGCCGGAGACAAGCGAACCTGCAGTGGGGATTCGGGCGGTCCTTATCTCTTCCGGAACGCAAACACGCACGTGATGGGCATTCACTCACACAGTGAACACGCTGACGGCGACGCCTGCACGGGCAAGAACATCCTTTTCACTGGCAAGCAACGCGCCAACCGCATGATTCGCTCACACGTCCCCTTCATCAACGACTTCGCCAACGCTTCGCTGGTCGGATCGCCTCATACCAGCTGCCGTGAGACCTCCATCCAGCACTTCTGGTGCGGGCCGTAGGGGGCGGCTCCCGGAGCGCTCGTACCGGCCCGGCAGCAGCCGGAAGCAAGGGAGGCTTTCCTTTCCGACCTGCGCGGGCTAAAAGTCAGCCTCGAAATGCGGAACGCAGCGCTCTTCCTCGGACTCGCGTCGTCGTTGCTGCTCGGGTGCGGCGGTAACACGGGCTTGCGCATGACGGACGGCTCGGACTTTCGCGCTTACGTCGAGGATCGCAATGGCCCTGCTACCGGCGGCGAGCTGGCGCAGGTCAGATTCAAGCCCAGCTTGTGTGATTCCGAGCCGATGCAGCCGGAACACGCTCGTTTGGACGAAAACGACTTGGTCAAATTCCTCACTCGGCAACATCTCGACGTGCGCATCGACCGGCCGCGCGCTGATCTGGTCTATTTGAACATCAACGGCGCGGGCACCGAGAACCCGGTGCGCGTTCGCGTTGCCATTTTGGAAAATGCCGACCAGGCCGGCGCGGAGCTGCACCAGGCCCTGCTGCAGCACGGGCAAGGGGCCTGGGGAGTGCATCGCGCAAATCTCGCGGCGCTGGTCCCGACCGGCCCGTACACCGAGGCGCTGGCATTTGCCGCCAAGACCAAGCTCGCCTGTTGGGGCGTGTTCACGGCCGCCGGCATGGACGACACGTTCGTTGTGCCCGGCGGGTACTTCGAACTCTGAGCCCGTGCTAGAAATAGCGACCGTCGGCGGAGCGCTGTCGCCGCGGGCCGCAGCGGACCATGACCACTTCACAGCACGAATGGGTCGTGACCCTGGCCAACGGTAGCGCGCGGGAGCTCGCCCGCACCTTCAGTCCGGGTCAGGTCTGGGGGCCGCATTCAGTCGGCTCGCAGGGCGACTGGGCCGTTTCGGCCGAGGGGGTGGCGAGCGTCCACTTGTGGCTGCGCTTTGATGGCCTGCGTCTGTACGCCGCGAGTGCAGGCCCCGGCACGAGCACGTACTTGCAGAACCAGCCGATCGATCATGACTGGCACGAAGTCGGAGATCGAAGCGAGCTGCGTTTTGGCCAAGCATGCCTAAACGTGTTCTCTCGGCCCGTCGACGCGCTGACGTTCGCTGCGTCGCCCCCGCGAGCGGCGCCCGCGCGGGTCGAGTCGCCGCAGTTGAGTCCGATCGAGAGAGCTGCAGCCCTGCCGTTGCCCGCGTTTTTCGGCGATCGGCTAAGGCACGATCGGAGTTCTGCGCGCTCGTCCGAGCGGCCGCGCCGTGCTTCGAAGCCAGACGTGAGGCCAGCTGTTACTGAGTTGAAAGGAACCCGCGGCGCGGGTCGGAGCTGGTGGCAGATGCTGATCATTCCCGCGGCTATCCTGCCGCTCGTTCTTGGTTTGCTCTGGGTCACCGGCGTTGTGCGCCACGGCAGCGTTCCAGCGGCAGTTTCGAGATCCAGCGCCGTCTCGACGCCGGCGGCGCCCGCGTCCGGACGAGCCGTCGAAGGCGCGCCCGCGCAAGCCGTCGAAGGCGCACTCGAACAAGTCGTCGAAGGCGAACCTGCACCCGTGGTCCAGGCGGCACCCGTGGTCCAAGCGGCACCCGTGCTGCGAGTGGCGGCGCTGCCCCAGACGCCATCCATACCAATCCTCTTGGCACCTGCTTCCGCCGCGACTGTGGGTCTCACGCCAACGAGCTCGCTGCTGTCGCCACCTCCCAAGGTTTACCCCCAAAACCTGGCTGACAAGTCCGTGCCCCGGATTGGCGCAGAACCCTGGCTGATCTCCGAAGAGTGGCGTGCGCACCACGAGCGCCAGCTACGCTCCCCGAATCGAGGCCAAGCCAAGGTCATCTTCCTCGGTGACTCGATCACCGAAGGCTGGGGCGTGTCGCCCGCCTATCGCGACAGCTTTGCCAAATACAAACCGCTCAATCTGGGGATTTCCGGCGACTTTACCCAGAATGTCCTGTGGCGCATCGATCACGGCACGCTCGCCGGGACGAACCCCGAAGCACTCGTGCTGATGGTTGGAGTCAACAACCTCGCCGGCGGGTTTTCGCCTCGAGAAACTGTGGGCGGCGTGCGTGCCATCGTCGCGGCGATTCAGGCGCGATTGCCCACGACGCAGCTGCTCTTGCTCGGGATCCTGCCCGCTCGCCAGAAGCCGACCGATCCGTTGCGGCCGCGCATTGCCGAAGCAAATCGGCTGTTGGCCAGTTTTCAGGCGCCGCGGGTCAGTTTCCACGACGTGGGCGCGCTCATGCTCGAGCCGGACGGCACGCTGGCGAGCGCAACCATGCGAGACTTCATCCATCCCACGCAAGCGGCCTACGAGCGGCTCAGTGCGAGTGTTGCGCCGCTGATCGACGCGCTCCTGGCACGAGTCGCCCAGTGAGCGAACGGGCCAGGCAAATACCCGTCTAGCGGAATGGCTTGCGCCTCAGGCCCGGCTTCCTAGGCGCAAATGCGCCCGCGATCGCCAGACGCCGCGTTTGCCTGTCGTCGGCCGCGAGTCCTGCTAAGCTCAGCATAATTCGCATGGCAGTGGAAGTTGGCCAGGTCCTGGATGGCAAATATCGAATCATCCGGCTGATCGGCAAAGGTGGAATGGGGGCCGTCTATGAGGCCACTCACCTGCTGATCGATCGTCGCGTGGCCGTCAAAGAGTTGCTCGCAAGCGCGGCTGCAGCCGACCACGCCATCACTCGATTCGAGCGCGAAGCTCGCGCTGCTGGGCGCATCGGTAGCGACCACATCCTACAGATCTTCGACGTCGGCGTGCTGCCCGACGGTTCGCGTTACATGGTGAGCGAGTTTCTCGACGGGGAAACGCTCGATTCGCGCCTCCGCCGAGTTGGCCGGCTCAGTCCGGCCGAGCTGTTGCACGTCGCGCAGCAGCTGTTGACTGGCTTGGGCGCCGCGCACCAGGCCCGGGTGCTGCATCGCGATCTGAAGCCCGACAACATCTTCCTCGTGCGCCAAAAGACCGGCGTAGCGGATTTCGTCAAGATCATCGATTTCGGAATTGCCAAGTTCCAGCTCGGAGCAAACGCGGAAGACGCGTTGAAGATGACCAAGACGGGCATGGTCGTCGGAACTCCTTACTACTTATCGCCCGAGCAGGCGCGCGGCTCGGGCGAAGGGGATGCGCGGAGCGATCTCTATGCGGTGGGGATCATCCTCTACGAATGCATCACCGGGACGGTGCCCTTCAGTGCGCAAAGCTTCAACGAGCTGATTTTCAAGATCGTGCTCGAAAAGCCGCAGCCCCCGGCGGAACGAATTCCCGGCATCGATCAACGTTTATCCGATCTGATATTGAAAGCGATGGCGCGCGACCCGGCAGCCCGCTTTCAGAGCGCCGAGGAAATGATGACGGCGCTGTCTGCATGGGCTTCGGCCTACGATTTTGCTGCCAGTCCCCGTGTCTTGACGCCCCTAGGCGTGCAAACTTTGGCCTCCGATCAGCCATTTTCCTTTTTTCCCAGCGGCGGCGCTGCGCAATCGGATGGCTCACTCAGGACGCTGGCTTCGCCTACGCCAGCCAGTTTCGGGGCCACGCACGACCCGCGCTTTTCTACGCCCGATCTGCCGTTCTACTCGCGACTGCCGTTGGTCGTGCTTGGGTTCGGCGGCGCGCTGCTGCTGCTGGTCGTCGTCGGCTTCGTCGTTTTCCGGAACCTGCAGGGGAGCGGTCCATCGGCCACCGGGAGCGTGGCTCTCCCGCCCACGAGTAGCGCGCAGCCCACCGTCGCGCCGCCGGAGGCCGTGGCGCCTGCACCCGGGGAGGTCGCATCACCAGAGGCCGCGGCGCCAACCCCGCCGCCCTTCACCGAGCCGCCGGAAGCCAGCGAGAGCAGCCTGCCCCGAGTGCAATCGCCGAAGCTCAGCCCAGCGCAGCGCACACCATCGCCGAAGCAGGTGGCACCGGCACCGGCACCGGCGCCGCCACCGCCACCGCCACCGGTAGTCGAGGCGCCTGCAGTCCCAAACCAGGCTGCCCCGGCCGATCCCAAGAGCAAGCGCCCCAAGGGCGGCGATTGGGGTTATTGACTCCGCGCCGACGCGAGTCGGCTCGGAGCTATTGGAACGAATAGGTAAACTGGCTGTTCGCGACGCGGACTGCGACGCGCGTCACCGGTTGGCCTTGCAGGGTGAACGACAACAGCTCTCGGCTGACTTGCGGGAGTAGTGAGTTGGTGAGCACGGCATCGATCGCCCGCCCGCCGCTTTCGACCTCCGAGCAGCGCTCCGCCACCAGATCGACGACTGATTGGTCATAGTCCAGCGGAACCGCATAGCGCTCCATGACGCGCTGGCTCACGCGCTCGAGTTGCAGCGAAATAATGCTCTTTAGCATCTCGTCACCCAGCGGATAGTAAGGGATCACGACCATCCGGCCGAGCAGCGCTGCCGGAAACACCTGCAGCATGGGCGCGCGCAAGCGCTCCGTAATCTCGATTGCGTCCGGCCGGTTTGGCCCGGCACACAGGCCCATGATCAAATCACTACCCACGTTGGAGGTCGCCAAAATGATCGTGTTCTTGAAATCGATGAACGTGCCTTGCCCGTCCTCCATGAACCCCTTGTCGAACACTTGGAAAAATACCTCGTGCACGTCAGGGTGCGCCTTCTCGATCTCGTCGAGTAAGACGACGCTGTACGGGCGGCGCCGAACTGCCTCCGTGAGCACGCCTCCCTCTCCGTAGCCTACGTAGCCCGGCGGTGCGCCTTTGAGGGTAGAGACGCTGTGAGACTCTTGATACTCACTCATGTTGATGGTGATGACGTTCTGTTCACCGCCATACAGACCCTCTGCGAGCGCCAGCGCAGTCTCGGTCTTGCCGACGCCAGATGGGCCTGCGAGCAGGAACACGCCGATCGGCTTGCCCGGGTTTTCCAGGCCCGCCCGCGCGGTCTGGATGCGACGTGAAATCATCTCCAATGCGTGATCTTGACCGACCACACGCCGGCTGAGTAGCTGCGAGGAGTTTAGGACCGCTTCGATTTCATTTTTCACCATGCGACCGGTGGGGATGCCGGTCCATTCAGCGACGACCAGCGCCACGGCTTGCTCGGTCACGCTCGGTAAAATGAGCGGCGCCTCGCCCTGCAACTCGAGCAGGGAAGCTTCGAGCGCGCGTAGATCGGTGAGCGGGTCCGCGTTCGTCGGCGAGTCGATCAGGGGCGGCTCTGGTGGGAACCCGTCGGGCGGGGTGACACCGGCGGAACGCAGTTTGGCGCGAAGCGCCAGGATTTTGTCGACCAGCTCCTTCTCTGCTTGGAAGCGCGCTTGCAGCGAGCCGAGGCGTGCCTGCTCTGAATCGAGCGCCTTCTGCGCTTCGTTCGCTCGCTTTTCGACGTCCACACCGACGCTGCGCTCGCGCGCGATGATCTCGAGCTCTTGAGTGAGCGCGTCGATTCGACGCTGTGAGTCCTCGAGCTCGGCGGGGACCGCGTGCTGGCTGACGGCCACTCGCGCACAGGCGGTGTCGAGCAAGCTCACCGACTTGTCCGGCAGCTGCCGATCGGGCACGTAGCGCTTCGACAGTTTGACCGCGGCGACGATGGCCTCGTCCAAAACCTGCACGCGATGGTGACTCTCGAGCGCGGACGCCGTTCCGCGCATCATCAGCACGGCTTTTGCTTCGCTCGGTTCGTCGACCTTCACGACTTGGAAGCGACGGGTCAACGCGGGATCGCCCTCGATGTATTTCTTGTACTCCGCCCACGTAGTTGCGGCGATCGTGCGTAGCTTTCCACGCGCCAAGGCCGGCTTCAGCAGATTGGCCGCGTCGCCGGTGCCCTGAGCGCCTCCAGCGCCGATCAGCGTGTGTGCTTCGTCCACGAACAAGATGATGGGCTTCGGCGATGCCTGCACTTCGTCGATTACCTGACGCAGGCGTCCTTCGAACTCGCCCTTCATGCTCGCCCCGGCTTGAAGCAACCCGAGGTCGAGGGCGCGCAGGCTCACGTCCTTCAATTGAGGCGGCACGTCTCCGGAGGCGAGCCGCTGCGCAAAGCCCTCGACGACGGCAGTCTTACCCACGCCGGCCTCGCCAGTCAGGATCGGGTTGTTCTGCCTGCGGCGCATGAGGATTTGCACGAGCTGCCGAATCTCCTCGTCGCGGCCGACGATGCGGTCGATTTCTCCCGAGCGCGCGCGCTCGGTCAGGTCGATGGTGTAGCGAGCGAGTGCCTCTTGCTTGCCCATTTGCGCCGGAACGACGGCGCCGCCCGCCGCTTCGGAACCCGAAGCGGTGGACTCGCTGGCAGTGCGCGAGAGCCGGGCTTCAGCTGAACGCGCGGTCAACTCCTGGAATCGTTCGGTCAGCGCGTCGACGTTCACCTTGCCGAATTCTTTGGACGTGGCGAGCAGCGTGTTGCGCAGCGTTCGTGTCTTCAGCCAACCGACCAGCAGATGCCCGGTGCGGACGCGCGACTCGCCGAACAAGAGCGAGGCATACAGCCAAGCACGCTCGACGGATTCCTCGACTTGAGTCGACAGATCCGAGATCGACGAGGCGCCACGTGGCAAGCGGTCGAGTGAGCTCGTGAGGTCACGCGCCAAAATACCGGGGTCGAGCGCGAAGTGCTGCACGACGTGCTGCACGTCCGAATCCTGGGTCGCCAAGATTTGATGCAGCCAGTGCGCAATCTCGACGTAAGCGTTGGTGCGAAGCTTGCAAAATACGGTAGCGCTCTCGATGGTCTGATAACAAACCTCGTTCAGCTTACCGAACAGGTTGACTCGGCTGATCTCTGTCATGCTGGCTCCCCTCGGAATCCTACGATACGCCCATTTTTTCGGCCCTCTGCCCGTCTAGTCAGCGCCGTCTCGCCTGTTCATACCACTACCACCGGTCCACCTTCAAACGGGGGCGGCTCGCTTTACGCGATGCTGCGTTCCGTTCGGCCCGTCTCGGGGTGCACGACCAAATAGACGCTCTTCCCCCGTGGTCGGGCGCCGAGTCGGGCGTTCCACGCCAGCCGACTATCGTCGCCCAGCCGCGCCTGATCGCTCTCATTTTCACCGAGCACCAGCCGAACATCCCAATCCAACTCGTCGCAGACGTACTCCCGCACGAGATCCTTCAGCGTGGCCAGCGCGCTTCCCGAGGGAAGAAAGCGCTCGAACTCGCCGCGCGAGAGCGGTCCGAGCACGATCCGAAACTTCTGGTCACAGCGAAAGACGCGTCGACCGAGTACAGCGGTCAGGCCCAGGGTCGAGACCTCAGCCGACACACCCAGACGAAAACGAGCCGACTCCGGCAGTTCCAGCCAGGTTCCGATGAACTCCTCGACGATCGCCTGCACGCCGAAATAGTGGCTGACCATCGACTCCAGCCCCGACGGATGTCGACTCGGATTGGCAAAGTGCGCCGCGTGCTGCAGCTTTGCCCACTGGGCAGCGCCGTCATCCGGGCGCACGCCAAAGTCATGACCGAAAAGCGCGGCCACGTAGGCTCGAAATCGGTCCGAGTCCGGACGGTCGAGTGAGGCGGTGGGTTGAGACGCGGCCCACGCTCGATGAAACAGCGCGAGCATCCGATGCTGAAAAATGTCGACGAAGCCCGCGAATGTGCCGTCCCCGGAGTGGCGGATGCGGTCTCGTGCGTACTCCGTCAAGTGGAGCGGCAGCGGTCCGTGCGGACCGAACAGCCCGAAGAAAGCCACCGAGAGTCGGCCTGGGCGGTCGGCGTCCGGCTGACGAAACGCCGTGAGCATCGCGGCACCAAACGCCAGCGATGGATCTTGCCCGAGCCGAATCGGCTCCCCGCTCGGGCCTGCCGCGGTACCCCAGCGCGGGCTGTCGCGAAATAGGTTCTCCAGCCGACGCAAGGTCTGATGAAAATCGAAGCGCTGCGGCGCGTGCGCCAGCTTCGAGAGGAAGGTCACGCGGTCGGCCTCCGCCCGATGCGCGCCGGCCAGCGCATGATCTGCCCGCGTTGCGTGGTGCGCAGCACGGTTTCCGTGAAGGAATTGAGAGACACGTATTTCGCGAAGAACTGTTCGAGCACCATGCCCAGCAGAAACACGCTCGTGCCCTCGAACGCGCTCTCGTCGCAATCGAGCACCAGCTCGAGCCCGCGCACGAAGTTGGCCGGGCCGCTCATCGGCAGTGGCCGCACGATCGGAGTGCTGGCGACGGCCCGAACGCCTTCGATCTGCCGCGCTTGGCTGGTGTCGGCGAGGTGACCGTAGAGCTGCAGCAATTCGCGAAGCACCGCTGCGCCGTCACCTTGACCAGAGTTGGTGATCGATAGGTAGTTCAACGATAGGTGGCTGATCAGGCGCCAGGAGGTGCCACCCCAGGCGCGCGACTCGTGGGGGGCGGTCGGACCGGCAACGCAGCGCACGGAGCTGACGGGCGCGCCCGACTCGATGTGAAAATCGGTCGTGCTCAAGCCGACCGACATGTGCAGCGGTAGATCCCGATTGCTGCACAGGGTTTCGACGGACAGCTGTTTCAGGTCGGCATGGTACGGGCCGTGCTGTCCGTCGACGAGAGCAATGAACAGCTCGCTGCCCAGGTAGCTGGAGCGCGGACCAGTTCGGCGTTGCCGAGTCGAGGCCACGCGTGGCTCGCGATGAAGCGTAAAGTAAGCCGCGTCCGGGTGATGGGGCGAGCGTTCCGTGCAGGAATAGAAGGGGGCAAAGTCACGCCGCGCTTCGGCGCTCGTGCCGTAGCCAACCACCTGCGAAACGGTGTGCACCTCGAGATCCATCGGTCGCGTGCGATCCGCAACGACATGGTACTCGTGCACGCGATCCGTGAGATGAATTCGGTCGGCTCGGCGCGGGAACAGATTGATGGCCGGTGAGCAAAAAAGCGCAACCTGCGCGACGGTGAGCCCGCGCTCGACGACTGGATCGTGACGATCGACCAGGACGATCACTTCCAGCTCGTTGCCAGAGCATTGCTTGACGCCCGGTCCGAGCCCAGCCAGCTCCGCGAACATGAAGCGATTGGGCAAAGCAAAGTACTCTTGGAGCAAGCGGTAGCCCTGAAATACCTTAGGCACGTTCGGGAGCATTGCTTGCTCTTCGCCCAACCCTTGCGACAAAACCGCATTCTTCGCGACGACCTCCTGGAAGTCGCCTTTGGCTGAGCGAAGCAGTGAGCCGAGCGATGACCCGAGCAGCAACTCGAATAGCCGCAGACTGGTTTGATCGGTGCCGCGAATGAAGATTGGCAGCTTGTCCAGGGACAGACGCTTGATCGGGCTGCCATCGAGCGTGCGTAGCTTCAAGCGCACCGCGCCGCGGATCGGGCGACGACTATCGAGGCGAACATCGCGGATGTCACCGAGGAAGGCGGAATGAGAAATACTGACGACCTCCAACGGCCAGAGCGAGACGTCGTGTGCCGTGCGGTACACGCAGGGCGTTTGCTCGCCTGCTCCAACGTTGCTGCGCAGCGAAGTCCCGCGCGGGATCGAGAAACCGTCGCTCGGGAGCCCCTGTCGGTGGTTCGGCTCGAACTGCACCACGGTCATGGAAGGAGTCGGCGCCAGATAGTGGGGGTACACCATCTCCAGCAAATTCTCGGTGAAGCGCGGAAACTCCGAGTCAATCTTGAGCTGGACGCGTGCTGCTAGGAACGCGAAGCCTTCGAGCAAGCGCTCAACGTAGGGGTCGGCGCACTCGAAAGCGTCTAGACCCAGGCGTCCCGCGATCTTGGGAAACTGCTTGGCAAATTCGCCCCCGAGTTGGCGAATGTATTGGAGCTCGCGGTTGTAATAGTTGAGGAGGCGTTGATCCATCAGCCGCCTTTCGGTCGGATGTCTTCCGAAACGATCGCCTCGCCCGTCTCGAGATCCAGGTCCGTGCGCAGGAAGAGACGCAGCGGAAGCGGCCGCGCCCAAAGCTCGGCTTGGATGCTGAAGTTCATCGAATTGTGGTCGAGCGAATCGGAGTCGATCGACAGCTTTACGCGAACCGAGTTGCGGGTCAGTCGCGGCTCGAAGTCCAAGATCGCACGCCGAAGCAGGCGCTCCATCGCTTCTCGCTCGATGCTCGACGCGATGCGCCCCGCGAAATCCGGCAGGCCGTAGTTGACCGTCGAGCGTTCGACCTCCGGGTAGTCATCGAGCGCCTGCAGGGAAGTCAAATTGGTGGCATTGAACAGCCAGTTGAGATCTCGCCGCACGCTATCGCGCAAGCGTTGGCTCGACAGGACGCGACGCTCGCGCGACTCCTGCAAATTCTCGGGCTCGTCGTCCGTCAGGCGATCCAAGAGGGACGGCTGCAGACGTTCGCTGGTCGTGTGGTCGGCCATCTGTCAGAACGAACTGTCGAGACGAACTGCCGAGGCGCTCCGCGCGAGCCACAACCTGGCTTCGCGCGGCGCACGCCTCGGCGCTGGCTCAGACCGCCTTGGCAGACGGAAGCTTCGAGACCAACCGCAACGAAACGGTCAGCCCCTCGAGCTGATAGTGAGGGCGGAGAAAGAATTTCGAGTTGTAGTAGCCAGGGTTCTCCGGGTCGGCTTCGACGACGACCTCGGCTGCCGCGAGCGGCTTGCGAGCCTTGGTCTCTTCACTCGAGTGCGCTGGATCGCCGTCCACGTACGAGATGATCCAGCTCTGGAGCCAGCGCTGCATTTCTTCGGCTTCTTTGAAGGAGCCCACTTTGTCGCGCACGATGCACTTCAGGTAGTGCGCAAACCTGCAGGTCGCGAACAGGTACGGCAGGCGCGAGGCGAGGGCTGCATTCGCGCTCGCGTCCGGGTCGTCGTACGTTTCCGCCTTGTGCAGGGATTGCGCGCCGATGAACGCCGCAAGATCCGTGTTTTTCTTGTGAATGAGCGGCATGAAGCCGGTCTTGGCGAGCTCCGCCTCTCGGCGATCGCTGATGCCGATCTCGGTCGGGCACGTCATGTCCACCCCGCCATCGTCCGTCGGGAAGGTGTGCGTGGGCAGGCCCGTGACCGCGCCGCCCGACTCGATGCCGCGGATGCGCGAGCACCAGCCGTACATCTTGAACGAGCGATTGATGTTCACCGCCATGGCGTAGGCGGAGTTCGCCCAAGCGTAGGTGCTGGCATCTGCGCTCGTCTCTTCCTCGAAGTCGAATTGCTCGACTGGGTTCGACTTGGCGCCATACGGCTGGCGCGCCAAAAAGCGAGGCAACGCCAAGCCGATGTAGCGTGAGTCTTCGGACTCACGCAGCGAACGCCAGGCGGCATATTCGGGAGTGGAGAAGATCTTGCTGAGGTCTCTGGGGTTGCCCAGCTCTTGCCAAGTCTCCATCTGGAACAGCGTCGGGGCAGTCCCCGTGATCACCGGGGCGTGGCAAGCAGCTGCGATTTTCCCGAGTTCACCGAGTGCTTCGACGTCCGTCGGGCTGTGGTCGAAGTAATAGTCCGCGACCAACGCGCCGTACGGTTCGCCACCCAGCTGTCCGTATTCCTCTTCGTAGAGCTTCTTGAAGATGGGGCTCTGATCCCAGGAAGCGCCCTTGTAACGCTTCAGGGTCTTGTGCAGATCCTTCTTCGAGATGTTCATGAACCGGATTTTGAGCATCTGGTCCGTCTCGGTGTTGTTGACCAAATGGTGCAAGCCACGCCACGCGCCTTCCAAAGCCTGGAAGTCGGCATGGTGGATGATGGCGTTGATCTGCTGGCTCAGCTTGCGATCGATCTCGGCGATGATTGCTTGAATCGACTCGACTGCGTCCTCGGACACGACGGGCGTGGACGCCAGGGCCTGTTGCGCGAGCGTGAGCACCGCGCTCTCCACTTCTTCCCGCGCTCGATCCGTTTGGGGCTTGAATTCCTTCTTCAGCAGTGACGCAAATTCGCTTGCATCGACCGTGCCCGTTTCACTCTGCTTGGATGCTTCGGTTGCCTCGGCCATGGGTTCACTCGCTCGCTGGTTTGGGGGAAGAGGCGAGCGTTTGCAGCAACGCCGGGTTCTTCAAGACCTGCGCGATCAGTTCCTCCGCGCCCGTCTTGCCGTCCATATAAGTGATCAAGTTGGACAGCTGCGTGCGAGCCTCCAACAGTGCTTTCAGCGCCGGTACCTTGTGCGCGATCGCGCCCGGAGAGAAGTCGTCCATACTCTCGAACGGGATGTCGAGCTTGATGTTGCCTTCCCCGGTCAAGGTGTTGGCCACCTGAATCTTGACGCGCGGCTCCAGCGCTTTCAGGCGGTCGTCGAAATTGTCCACGGAGATTTCCAGGAACTTGCGATCGGCGACGGGCGGTGGAGCCTTCTCCGAGCTACCCGAGAGGTCCGAGACGACCCCCATGACGAACGGCAACTGCACTTTCTTTTCCGCGCCGTACAACTCGACGTCGTACTCAATCTGCACCCGCGGTGCGCGGTTTCGAGCGATGAATTTTTGGCTGCTCATGACAAACGGGGCTCCTAATCCCTCGACCGACCTAAGCGTCGGCCTTCCCTGCGATCGACTCCACTTGTGACACCCCATCGGGCGCCATGTCTCGAATGATATCCAGGAAACTCTTGGAAACGAGCCTTCTGCCGCGGTGGAGCAGCAGAGGGATCGGGCTCGAAGGTTCGAATTCCGCGTAATACTCGCAGATTTTGTCGAGGGCGCGAAGCACGTCCGCGCGGCTGCGAATGTCGCCGTTGAAGCCTCCCACGGGGGGACCCGCGGCGCCCGGTGCGGCACTACCAGGGGCACTCGCGGTCGGCGCGGGCTGAGCTGCGGCAATCCGCCGATCGAGCCGAGACACGAGGGCGTACTGCGCCTGTCGGAGGAGGTCGGCCAAGGCAGCGAGTTCCGGGCCGTGACCTGCGTGCTCGCGCTGGAACACCGCTTCGATCGCGGCAAGGTGCGCGACTGCGGCCTGCACCAGATTGGCCGCGCGTTGGTGCTCGTCCAAATCCGTATCTTGAAATGCGGCCTCGATGTTCGCCTGGTCGGGCTTAGCGCCCTCCGAGGCCGCGCTGCCAGCGGCGGCAGCCAGATCACGCAAGGTGATCGGGCCAAAGGTCCGCGACACGAGCAGCGGGCGCGAGCGTAACGCCGCTAGAACGTCCGAAGCGCACAGGCCAGCGACGGCTGTGATGCGCATCGTCGGGTCATTCCCGTCGCTCGGATCGAGTTCCGGAAAAACGGTAGCAAAGTATCGGTCGAGCAGACCCTGGACCAGCGCCAGGCCGTCGCTCAAGCCCTGGAAGCCTCGTAGATGGGCTAGCGCGCGGGCGAGCAATACGGCAATGCGAAGATCTTTGCTGCGGGCGAGCAAAGACGACGCTTCACGAACGACGGCTTCGTAGTCGGGCGGCTCTGCCGGGCGTATCGACCCACCCATCTGCTGCTCGGGACGACCGAGCGCGAGCCGCTCGAGGGTGAGGAAGTCCTTGTCATACTCGAGATTTACGCCGCTGGGCGCGCCGTCGGAAACGGGCTCGAGCAGTTTTTCAAGATCGATCGACGCCATTGACCACCAACAAGAAGACCCCGTGCAACGCGATTTAGAAAGGAACCTACCAGAGTTGGCGCCCCGACACGCCCCGGAGGATTTCGGGCCCGTTGGCGGCCAGCGGGCCCGCCGAACGCGCAAGATAGCATGGAAGCGAAATCGGGGCGCACTTCACTGCCGCGCGCTTTGTGCTAGGTATATCGGGTGCCGCGGGACCAGGATTTCGAGGGCCTCCGTGCCCCCGGATCGGGAGAGAAGGTCAGCCTGCTAGTGGCGCTGGGCGAGTATGTCGACGCCTGGACCCGAGCGCTCGGGGCCGCTCCGAGCGAGCCATTCTCGGCGCGTATTGGCGAACTCAATCGGCGCGCGCTCGAACTGCAGCAGCGCTGCGTTTCGTCGGGTTTCGGCGGCCTAACGCATCATCTTGCGGAATACTCCCGACTGCTGACGGCAGGCGCGGAGCTGCGCGCGTTGCAGGCTCAGCTCGGGATCGTCGCGGAGCTGGCGTCACAGGCGAGGGACACCCTCTCGGTGAGCGAGCGCGCCCAACTGTCCGAGGCTGCGTCTGGCGGCCATCCGGCGCCGGCGCCTCCTCGAATGATCACGGTCATGAAGGAGGTCGACCGCGGCCTTCTCGAAGCCTTGACCAAGCCCCAGGAACGCGCGGGCTCAGCTCAGGCGTGGTCGGCTCCGTTGGCCCCGGCTCCGTTGGCCCCAGCTCCGTTGGCCCCAGCTCCGTTGGTCCCGGCTCCCTTGCCACCCGCGCACTTGGCACCGGGCCAGGGTCTGCCCTACGCACCACCGGTTCTCGCCTCTGCAGCCGTGCCCCGCGAGCCAGCAAATGGACCGCAATTCGGCGTAAAAGGGATGCTCGGGCTGCGCGCTTTCAAGAGCCCTCAGCAGGCCGCCTCAGCGGCGCCGCCGGTGAACATCAACGCTCCGGCCAAGGCTGGCGGGCTTCTATCGTTGTCACCGCTGGGCCCGCCAGTCGCTGCTCCCGTCCGATCGTCCGCGCCCCCACCTTTCGTACGTTCGGACATCATGGGGCTGCCGCGATTGCCGCCCGACGACGGCAGCCGCTACTCGGCACCGCCGCGAAAATCAGCTCCGATCGAGCCACGCGCGTCATCATTGCCTTTGCGTCAGTCGGAGCGGCCCGAGCGCCCGGGGCGATCGCCCACGCCGCCCCGGACCACGCCGCCCCAGGTGGTCGTGCGGCAGCAGCGCGCACGGCCCCGGACGCCGAGCGTCGGGTTGTGGGTTGGCGCGGTGGGGGCCCTGCTTCTGGCTGGCATGGGCTTGGTGGCATTCCTCGTCTTCGGTCGCCGCCCCAAGCCTCCAGCGTCCGAAGTCAGCGTGAAAGGCAGCAGCTCTGCCGTCGTGTCGGAATCCGGCGCGGCCTTGGCGCCCCGCGCGCCGGGCGCTGCGCCTCCTCGCGAGCGCTTGATCGCCGACGACGAACGCTTCATGTCGCTGCTGGCGCAGGTCCACGGTCACGGAGGCACGGAAAGCCCGGAGCTTCGCTCGCTGCTCAACGAGCAAGCCGCGCTGGCGTCCAAGGCGCTGTCCGGTCCCTGCAACAGCAACAGCCCCACATGCAAAGCTTGGGCGGACGTCCGCGACCTGCTCGTCGGCACGCGCAAGACGTCGATCGTGAAACGTCGCCGCGGCTCGGACTCGGAATCCACGCGTTCTGGATGGATGGCCGGCCTCAAAATGCCCGGAATTCCCGTAGAAGACGATCCGCGCGTGCTCCGGGTCTTCGAGTTTTACACGCAGAATCCGGTTGGCCGGGAGACGTTTCAGTCGATGTTGTTTCGCTGCGGCGCCTACCGCGACCTGATTCAGTCGACATTGATCCGGTACGACCTACCGCCCGAGCTCTTGGCGCTGGTCTTCGCAGAAAGCAGCTGCGTGGCCAGCGCAAAATCTCCGGTTGGCGCCGCGGGCCTCTGGCAATTCATGCCCGAAACCGGTCGCGCTTACCACCTGCACATCATCGAGGGCACGATCGACGAACGCCTGAGCCCGTTCAAATCCACAGAAGCTGGGATTCGCATGCTGGCGGATCTCCGGCTGAAGCTGGGCTCCTGGGATCTGGTGTTTGCGAGCTACAACCTCGGTCCGTTCGGAGTGCTCGCGCGCCTGGAAAAGGCCGGTCCAGACGCCTCCTTCTGGGATTTGGTGGAAGCGGATCTGCTGCCGGAGGAAACCGCGAACTATGCGCCGACCGTCGACGCCATCGCGTTGATCTTAGCCAACCTAAAGAAGCTGAAATTCGCGGGTGTTCAAATCCGAGCCCCGCAACTGACCGCCGACCTCGAGGTTGCGGGGGGCACCCGCCTGAGCCTCGTGGCGCGCGCCGCGGCCACCAGCCTCGCGCAGCTGCGGTCCCTCAACTTGGACTTCTCGGGCGACGTGGTTCCGGTGATACCGGGCGGCTCGATCGCCGTCCAGGTGCCGAAAGACGTGGTTTGGCAAGCGCGTGACTCGATCAAGGAGCTTTTGGCCAGCAAGGACGGCGCGGATCAGTGCGTTGCCGCGACTTTTGACTGGGGAAAGCAGCGTTTCACGCCAGAGATGGACCAGGCCTGCCAGAGGCGCCTGAGCGCGGCCGCTCGTCAATCGCCATAGCTTGAATGACGGGGAGCGAAAAATGCTGGGACTCTGCGTCGAGCATCGGGCTAGACTGCAGCTTCCGAATGGGGACGGTCGAATTCGGGTTTAAGGAGAGATTCTGATGGCGCACGATATGTTCATCAAGATTGACGACATCAAAGGGGAGTCAATGGACGCCAAGCACACGGACGAGATCGATATCTTGTCCTGGAGCTGGGGCGTGACACAAACCGGAACCGCTCAGTCGGGTCCCGGCGGTGGGGCAGGGAAGGTCCAGGTCAACGATCTCACCCTGACCAAGTACGTCGATCGTTCTTCGCCGACGTTGCTCAAGCAGTGCTGCAACGGCAAGCACCTCAAGACAGCGGTGTTGGTGGTACGAAAAGCAGGCGGTACGCCCCTGGAGTACCTGAAAATCACCATGGAAGACCTGATCGTCTCCGCGGTAGCTCACGGTGGCAGCGGGGGCGACGACAAGCTGACTGAGAACATCACGCTCAATTTCGCGCGCGTGAAGTTGGAGTACATCCCCCAAAAGAAGGATGGCAGCGGAGACGCCTCCATTCCCATGGGCTGGAACATCGCGGCTAACGCCGAGATCTGAGCTCGCTTTCGTCTAGGGCGACCCGGGGCGACGGTAAAATCTACCGTCGACTCGGGTCGGATCATACGCGCCCGCATTTGGATGAGCCCAACCTCGAGCCGTCGGGCACTCGGCCCAAGGGCTCCAGGGCAGCGATTGCACCCAGCTGAGCTGCGATTGAGCATGCAGCGGGTGGCTTCGGATGTGAGGTTGGCGGTAGGCTGGGTCCAGATGAAGGGCGTCGGGTTACGGTTTCAAATGAGCGATATCGGTCTGGGCATGCGGGCCCTCGGCGATGGTGACGTTCGACGTAGCCCGCTCGTCAATGCGAGTGGATCGAGCTGCTCGTCGTCGCAGCGGCAGCGCAGTCACGCCGAGTGGTCATGGTAGCCAAGCCCATCTGGACCGAAGGATTGCTGCTGAGTCAGCATCACTTCCAACATCAGGATCGCTACCACGAAGATTTGCTCTCCGATCGGGTGGGGGCCGTCGTCCGCTATCCGTGGGGGATCACTGCGCTCGACATCGACGAGCGAGCGCTGACCTCGGGTCAATTCAAGCTACGCCGCCTATCGGCGATTTGGCCTGACGGCGCCAGCATCGCGACGGGTGAAGGCTCGCACGAAGCTGCACCCACTCCGCGCAGTTTCGAAGCGGCCTTCACGTCGGAGGTACGCGCGCTGGAAGTGTTCGTGGGACTCGCGCATGAATCGGCCTCGGCCCTGCTGGAAGACAGCGCCAAAAATATGGGCGCGCGACGCTTCGTTCGGGAGTCTTTGGAAGTTGCCGACGTGAACACCGGCACCTCGCGCCAAGAGATCCAATACGCGCGGCCCAATCTACGCTTATTTTTCGGCGCGGAAGCCCAAGATGGCTTCGCCACGATCCGCGTCGCGGAGCTCGTGCGACAAGCCAATGGCCAAGTCATCGTGCGTGACAACCACGTCCCGCCCGTCTTGCGCTTTTCGGCGGCGCCCTTCTTAGTCAACGGGTTGCAGCGCCTGTTGGCCGGAATCGTGGCGCGTCAACGCGAACTATCGGCCAACCGAAACCAGCGCCAAGCGGGCAACGTCGAATTTCATGGCTCCGAGGCGCGCAAATTTTGGCTCCTGCACACGTTGAACGGTGCCCTGCCGTCGTTGAGTCACCATATCGAAAGCGGTCGAGCTCACCCGGAAGCGATCTACCTGCTGTTGACTAGCCTGTACGGGCAGTTGTGCACGTTCTCGATGGACGCAGACCCGCTGAGCGTGCCGAAATTCAACTACCTCGATCTCGGCAACGTCTTCGAAGAGCTGTTCGCCAGAGTTCTTTCACTACTCTCCGGGGGCATCGACCAAGCGTACGTCGAGATCCCGCTGGAACATCGCCAAGACGGCATGTTCATCGGCAAAGTCGCTGACCCTCGCTTGTTCTCGAAGGAGTTCTTTCTCTCGGTGCAGTCCAAGCAGGCCGAGGCGCTCGTTCGTGAGCGGGTGCCGGCCGTCCTGAAAATGGCCAGCTGGAACCAAATCTACGACGTGGTGAAGCAGGCTCGACACGGCGTGCGCCTGGAAGTCGAGTGGAACCCGTCGGGCGCGCTGCCTCTCCGTCCCGGCTCGTGCTTCTTCCGCGTGCGCCGGGAAGGGCCGTTCTGGGAGGACATCTCCACTACCGCGTCCGTGGCGCTCTACCTACCCGTGGACGCGGATTGGACGGGAACCGTGATGTCCCTTTACGCGGTCAATCCCGCAGAGCTCGGCTGAGCCGCCGCGCGAGCTTCGCACGATGAACGCGCATATGTATCGAGCCTGCGCCGATAGCCTGCGGTTTGCCTTGAGGATACCGACTGCCATGGATCTGCCAGCGGCGCCGGAGCTGCGGCAACGCGCGGTGGCCGCGCTCGATGGCGCCGTGGCTCAGGGGCGTGCGGTGGGCTTGCCCGAAGCAGATCTCGCTGAAGCTCGCTATGCGCTGGTCGCATTCATGGACGAGCAAGTGTTGAAGTCGAGCTGGGTCGGCCGAGCGGAGTGGATGAGCCAACCGCTTCAGCTGATCTTCTATCGTGAGTACACGGCGGGAGAGAACTTCTTCGTGCGCTTGCGCTCGATACTGCAGAGTGGCTCGCGCCCATTCGCGCTCGAAATCTACTACCTGTGTTTGGTGCTCGGTTTCCGCGGCGCGTACGGTGTGAGCGGAGAGGTCTCCGCGGTCAACGGGTTTCTGGAGGCGGCTCGCCGAGAACTTGCCAAGAGCTTGCCGCCAACGAACAAATTCGCGCCCAACGCGCGCGCGAGAGATCATCTCGGTGCCGACCGCAAAAGCAACGCTTGGTTGATCGCGCTGATCATCGGCTGCCTCGGCCTGATGTTGCTCGTGCTTTTTGGTTTGCACTTCGAGCTGCGATCGGAACTCGGTCAGATCCTCTCATCACCCAATACGACCCGAGCCACCCCTTAGAGAGAGGAGCGCGCCGTGTTGTGGTTGGCAATCGCATGCGTCTTCGTCAGCGCGTTGAGCTGGGCAATCGTTCTGCTGCTGAAGTTGCCGCTCTGGATCGCGGTGGTCGCGACCACACTCGCGATCCTGGTATTTTTGACCGTGCTCGCGGTTCGCGGAGTTCGTGCCGCAATGCGGGCTCGCGCGTTGGAGAGCGAGCTACTCCGCTTGGCGGCCGCCCAGGCCGCTCAGGTTCGCCCCGATCGGCGCCCGGAGATCATCGCTTTGCGGGAGCAAATGCGGGCCGCGATTGCCGGTCTCAAGCGCTCGAAGCTCGGCGGCAAGGGTGGCAGCGCGGCGCTCTACGCACTCCCTTGGTACGCGATCATCGGACCTCCAGCGGCTGGCAAGACCACCGCACTCGAAAAGTCAGGGCTCCCGTTCACCGTCCCGCCAGGCGGCAGCGGCCCCAAGATTCGCGGCACGGCGGGCACTCGCAACTGCGACTGGTGGTTTTCGCGCGACGCCATCTTGCTCGACACTGCCGGTCGCTTCGCGACCGTCGAGGATGACCAAGACGAATGGTTCGTATTCCTCGACGCGGTGCGAAAGTTTCGCCCCGCGCGCCCGCTCGACGGGTTGGTCGTTGGCGTGAGCATCGAGAGCTTGCAAGCCGCTGATGGCGTGGATGACCTCGCCGCCAAGATCCGCGCGCGGATCGACGAAGTGATGACTCGGCTGGAGATGGTGCTGCCCGTGTACGTGCTGTTCACCAAGCTGGATTTGGTGAGCGGATTCATCGAGTTCTGGGGTGATCTGAACAAAACCGAGCGCGCGCAAGCATGGGGCGCGACCTTCGACCTCGACGACGCTCGGCTCGCCGAGCCGGGACGCGCCGTGGCCGCGGAGTTCGATGTCCTCAGCTCCGTGATTCATGCCCGGATGCTGGAGCGCCTGGGGCGTGAAGCGGTTTCCGAAGTGCGCGGCAAGATCCTGGAATTTCCGCTCGCTTTCGAGGAGCTGCGCGGCATCGTCGGTCACTTCATCGAAGAGCTTTGCCGCGTCGATCCCTACCGTGAGTCGCCGATCCTCCGGGGTTTCTACTTTTCGAGCGGGACGCAGACCGGTGTCTCGATGGATCGCGTGTTGGCCAACATGCACCGGGGCTTCGACCTGCGAGCCGCGCCTGGCGCGGATCCGAAGCGAGCCGGCGAAGCCCACAGCTATTTCATCACCGAGCTGTTCGGGAACGTAATCTTTCCCGATCGGCACCTGGGGGGGCATTCGCACTCTCGTTTGCGGCGGCGCGCGACCCGTCAAATTCTGCTCGCCGCAGCGGCGCTGACGACGACGTCGATTGCGGTACTTCCGGCGCTGGTGAGCTTCGGCAGAAATCGCGACTTGATCGCCGATACCGAGAGTGATCTGACTCGAGCACGCGTGCTCGGAGCGTCAGCCAGCACCACGGCCGAGGCGGTAGATCTGCTGCTCAACCGGGTCGTCGAGCTCGAAAGTGCGGCAAGCGAGCTGCGCATCCCTGGCTTTTGGGGCCCGCGCGCCGCGCCGGAGCTGCTCCGGGCGTCGCAGGCGGCGTATCTCGAGCGACTCCAGGCGATCGTCAATGGTCCGGTGCAGGCGGACTCACGGGCCAGCGTGCGTGACATCGGGGGGCTCGTGCGGGCCGACGCCGAGAACTTCAAGAGCGCCTACGACGAGCTGAAGCTGTACCTGATGTTGGCGCACACCGAGCACTTGGATGTGGCGTGGGCAACTCCGAAGCTGACCCAAGTCTGGCTGCGCGCCATGGGCGGACAAGGCAAAACCAGCGAAGAAAAGCTGGCGGCTCACTCCCGCCGCTATTTGGACGCGCTTTCGGCGAACAAGAGCTGGGCCTGGGTTCCGGATGCCTCGGTCGTCGCCCGGGCGCAGGCTCGGCTCGGCTCCCAACCGTTGGATGAGCTTCGTTACGGCTGGCTAGTGGAAAAGGCCAAGGACGTTCCATCGATCAAGCCGTCGAAGATTTTCTTCGGGCCTTCCGCGCAGTATTTCAGTGCTCGCGACAACGTGGAAGTGCGCGGGCTGTACACGGCGGCGGGCTGGGAGAAAGTGAAGGCCGCCCTGGCATCGAAGGATGCCGAGTTCAATCTCGAACCCTGGGTGCTGGGCAAGCCAGCGACGCAGTTGACCGACCGCGTCTCGGACGCCACGCGCCTTCGAGATCTCTATTTCGAGCGCTATGTGCGCGCTTGGTCGGATTTCATCGGTGCGATCTCTGTCGCGGGCGCTCCGGACATCAAAGCCGCGGACGATGAACTCCGCACTTTGACCGAAGCGAACGGCCCCTATATTCGGCTATTTCGCGTGATTTCGGAGAACACGGCGCTCGATCTCGAGCCGAGCTCGCTGGTCGACAAGGCTGTGCAGCAGGGCAAGGACCTCGTTGCGCAAGCCGTGCCTGGTTTGGATGCCGGAGCGAAGGAACGCAAAGTATCGAGCGTCGAACGTTATTTCGAACCCCTGGTGCAGTTTGCCAACGGCGATCCGAGCAAGGGAAAAGATGCTCCGCCGTCCGGCCTGAGTCAGTACATCGCGCAATTGACGACCCTCGAGGTAGCGCTGAGCCAACTCAGCGAATCGCAAGCTCAGCCCGACGCCGGCTTCGCCGTGGAGCTTTCGCGCACCGCCAGCGCCGTGCAACGGCTGCTCGGTGGCCTCGACGCACGTTCCCGTTTGCTGGTCGAGCCGCTGCTGATGACTCCGATCCGCAGCAGCCGTGCCGGCGTCTTCAAAGCCGACGATTCGACCCTTTCGGATCGCTGGAAGGCCGAGGTCTGGGAGACTTGGAATAGTAAGCTTGCTCCGCGCTTCCCGTTCGTGGAGACCGGCGGAGACGCGAGCTTGGCCGAGTTCTCCGACTTCTTTCGCCCGCAATCGGGGTTGATTTGGAAGTTCTTCGACAAGGACCTAGCAGCCCGGCTGGAGCGCACGGGTGACCGCTTCGTGCCCCGAGCAGCTGCGGTGCCGACGGCTTTTCTGCCTTCGTTTCTGGGCTGCTTGAATGTTGCTCAGCAGATTACCGACGCGGTCTTTGG
>DATEPG010000131.1:0-7773 GCA_035273265.1 Polyangiaceae bacterium | reverse complement strand
TTTTCTGGCGAGTTGCCGAGGAAGGCGGTGCCGCGGGAGCGCGCGGAGCAGGCGCAGCACTGGGGCGCGACTTTTTTGCTGCGAGCCCGTCGAAAACGTCCAGATCAGAACCGGCCTTGTCGCTCATCGCCTTCGCTCTTTAGATAGTTGAATCTCGGCCGCCGGCAACGCCTGTTCGCGTCCCCGACCCGAAGATTCTCCGTCCGAGTGGCATTGGGCGACGTGCCATCCGCCCCCGGAATCGGGGAATACCCGCTATTTGCAGCGGGATTCGTCGTCGCACGATACCCTCCCTTGCCACACCTTGGCGAGAAATATTAAACAAATTCGCGAGTCGAGTGATGCAGATCGGGCCCGCTGCCGATCACCTTGCCTGGCGTGTTCGCTCACATTTCGCTGGCTGCCGAAAGAGTCAGCGGTAGCGCACGCGCTTTTGCTGGAGGGGCGCCCAACGCGTCGGGGGAACGACCGGGGTGTCGGGAAATAGGCGACGTGCGCCCGGCCCCTCCGCCCGCGCCAAGCCCACGCCCTGACTGAGCTGAGCACTGGCTGGCTCGACTGCGCCGTTTTCATGATTGTTATCGCGGTTGTCGCCGACGACGACCCCGAGCGGACGCAGGAAGAACACGCTGGAGCTGCAACCGAGCCGCTTCAACAACTCCGTGAGCAGCGGGCCCTCGCCGCCCGGTCGCGCGCCGGCGGTGAAGCGCACGAAAACCAGCATGCCTGTGGCGTCGATGCCCATGGCCGAGGTTGCGCTGCTGGTCGCTTCCTCGCTGGCGGCAAAGCCGTGGGTGACGAGCTTCGAATTGGGCGGCATCGCGCTCGCGATCAGGAAGTGGGCACCGTCGTGATAGAGCGCGAGCGAGCCGATGCCTTCGCCCAACGGCTGCGTGATGTCGAGGACGTGCTGGCTCGTCGCGTCGCTCGCGCTCACGACACGCAGGAACTTGGGATCCAAGCGCATGATGCCCACGCGCGTATCGGGGCGCATCGCATCCGGTCGCAGTGTGGTCTTTGCGATCGCGTACGGCCAGCCGTGTTGTGCCAAGCCTTGCACGCTCCACACGCCCTCCGCAGTCTCCGGCGGCGTCAGCACGGGGCGCAGCGGATCGCCCGGTAGGATGTGCCGCAAGGTCAGGTAGAAAAAATCACGCGATTCGGTATTGATGTAACGCGGGAAGTTCATCAGCGCCATCAGCCGAATCATGCGCCGTCCCATGAATTCCCAGCCAGCCATGCCCGGGATTGGCCCGCGCGCTTCGCTCACGTCGTCGAGCGGGCGGCTGAGCTTGGGCAACGTTCCGGCGGGTCCTGCGTGATAATATTCCAGGCCGGTGTGCCCCGGATTCATATCCAAGTGCACGCCGTAGTTGCAGCGCGCGCGCTGCATGGCCAGCGCCAAGACGTCCGGATCGACGCTCGAGCCATAGAAATAGCCAATGAAGCCTTCCTTCGTCATGCACAACGCGCTGCGCACGGTGCGCGCTTCTTCGGTCCAGCCCGGCGGCACGCCACCCCACCAATGGCGCTTGTACGGGTTGATTGCGCCGTCTTGGAGCAGCGCGGTCATGTTCTGCCGGAAAGAGACGATGTTGTCGGGAACCGGTGCTTCTTCCGGCCAGGTGCCGAAAGCCGTGGAGCCGTCGCTCAGCTCGGCCACGGTGGCGCCGAACGGCTTCGGCGGCAGGTACAAAACCTTCTCCGCCATCATCCCGAATTCGCCGTGGATCGCTTGGAAGCCGCCATTGAAGCCGGCCAGCATTCGCCCCATGACTGCGGGCGTTCGGGGCACCACTCCGGGTCCGGTCTCGCCCGTCGCGCTCTTGGGCTCGACGGTTCCGCTCATCGCGTGCAGTTCGACCTGCCGCGGGTCCCAGAGCGTGACGAAAACTTGCGAGTAGATGCGCTTGCGATCGCTGCGGATGAAGGAATACACGAACGGCGAAGACGCGCCCGGGTTCTTCAGGATGAACGGATCCTTGTCGGTCGAAGACCATTTCCCTTCACCCTTGAGGGGCGGTGAGAGCATGGGTTCCATCGGCGCCGGGGGCCAGCCGGTTTCCGGATCGGTGGCTTCGCTCGAAGGCATGGTGAAGAGATCGCCGAGCTCTTCTTTCACGGCTTCGGAGCCGTCGTCACCGGTCACCGTGCCCACGATCTGATTGAAGTGATCGACGCCGTCGAAAGCGACGGCTTTGAGCCACTGCATTCGGTCGTCGCCGAACCAGGGCAGCGCGCGGACGCGATCGACTGCCCAAGTCACGAGGTTACCGGGTCGCGCTTTGGGCGCTGTTTGCTCTTTCAGCCATGGGTTGGGTGCGAGCGGCAGGGCGGGGTCGGTCTGCATCCGGATCCGGTGCGAGTCGGCATCGATCAGCAACGCGTTGCTGGAGAAGCCGAGCACGACCTTGTACGCGGGTGGATCGAGCTTGAACGAGCGCCGCCCGAAGCCCTGCATCTGCCCGGTCTCTTGCAAGTTGGTGAGCGAGTTCTGAAGGCGGGACAGGCCGGTCCAGTTGCGTCCGACCGGGCGTGGCTCGGCGCGCAGATCGACGTACTGAACGCTGGCGATGGCGTTGTCGGCGCCGATCAACCAAGCTGCGCGATCGCCGCTGACGATCAATCCGCGCTCGACGGCTGCGGACGTGTCCGAGACGTTGAACACGTTGGTCAATTCGATCAGGTGGCCCTCGGGCGAGACGCGCGTCTCGACCATGAATACGTCGGTGGGTTCCGACCCATGCTGCGCCAAAGCCAGCGCGCGCGGACGCCGGACCGGCGACCTCGCCAACGTGGTGGAGTCGGTGATGAAGTGCACGTTCTCGGCTTCCGTGCGCAAGCCCCGCTCAGCCAAGGCGAGCACGATGGCCCGAGTCAGATCGGTTTCGGCGCGGGTCTGGGCCGCGACCCCGTCCGTTCGCTGCAGCAACCAGGTGAGCAGCAGCAGCAGCGGCATGGGTCGCAGGCCGCGCATCAAGCGCTGCGGCTCCAGCGCTTCGCGACCGAAGTGAGGCAGATCTTGGAGGTTCAGCCGGCGAACGGTGGCGGCCAGGGCTCGCGGACCCCAAGCGTTACCGGCCACGGATGACTCCGAACTTTCCTACCGTGCTCCGCTTGGTGCCGCGAGACATCAACCCAATACGCCAAACTTGCCGTTATCATCCGCTGGCCTCGACGGCCTAGTTTTCTATCCAGTTGCGTTGGCGGGCCTGCCAACTGAATTGGCAAAAACTGCAACCGAGTTTACCGCTTGAGGTCGGCTGAGCCACGTGATTCGCCAGATTTATGACAATTTATTAAGCGATTTCAACGGGTTGGGGAAAATTCGTCGGCCACCGATCTGAGGCACGTCGCATGCTAGGCTCCCTTGCGATGTTTCTTCGTTCTCGGCGCGCCTGGCTACTGGGCACGGCCCTATGGGCTGCGGGCTGCCTTTCGCCCACGCTGCCTTTGCCCCCGCCGAGCGACCCGTCCATCACCAGCACCGAGATCGCCGGCCTGGTTCGGTTCACGGGCGCCGTGCAGCCCGACAGCGAAGTCTTCGCTCTGAACCACAGCACCAACATGATCCGCGGCCAGTACACGAAATCCGGCGCGTATGATTTTACGATGGAGGCGCAGGAGCGCGACGGCATTTCGTTCTGGTACGTGCACGGCACGGTCGAGAGTCCGTCGAACGATTTCGTAATTCGAATCGCGCCCGCAACCCCGTGAGGACGAGGCTCGGGTCAGGTAGACCGAGAGCCTCGGTCAGCGGCAGGTTGCGTTAGCGGTAGGTGCGCAGGACGCGTCGCCCATCGCTCGCGCGGTGCGAGATGCCGATTGCCGCGGGGGGCAGCTCGGGGCCAGCCGTGTCGTCGTCTTCTAGTTCGCCGACCAAATCGTAGTCGCTGGCTTGGGTGATGCGCACACGTCGGAACTCGCCGGGCAGCGCGCTGCCGCCGGAGAGGTACACGCAGCCGTCGATTTCCGGAGCCTGCCCCGCGTGGCGGCCCATCATCACGAGTTCGCTATCTTCGCTCGGGCCTTCGACCAGCACGTCGAGCTCCTGGCCGACCATGGCCCGATTCTTCTTCTTGCTGATCCGGCGCTGAATGCCCATCAGCTTCTTGGCGCGGGCGGCGATGGTCTTGGGCGGCACCTTGTCTGGCAGGGTGCTGGAGTGCGCACTGGATTCATCCGAATATTGGAACACACCCACGCGGTCGAACTCGGCGAAGCGCACGAACTCACACAGCTCTTCGAACTCTTCTTCGGTCTCGCCGGGATGTCCGACGATGAACGCAGTTCGGAAAAATAGCCCTGGAATGCGCGAGCGTAAGCGCAGCACCAGCTCGCGCAAACGTTCGCCGCCGTGGCCACGCTTCATGCGCCGCAGCATGCCGTCGGCCGCGTGCTGGATCGGCATATCGATGTAGGGCACGACCTTGGGGTGGCTGCCGATCAGATCGATGAGTTCGTCGGTCATTTTTTCCGGGTACAGGTAGAACACCCGCACCCAGCGCAGCCCCGGGACATCCGCGATTCGGCGCACCGCATCGGCCAGGTTCGAGCCGTCTTTCAGATCGCGGCCGTAGGCGATGGTGTCCTGCGAGACCAGGTTCACTTCCAAAACGCCCTGCGCGACCAAGCTCTCGACCTCGCGCACGACGTCGTCCGTAGCGCGCGAGCGTTGTTTACCGCGCATCTCGGGGATCACGCAGAACGAGCAGCTGCGGTTGCAACCTTCCGCCAGCTTCACGTACGCGCTGCGGCCGCGCGTGGACACGCGCCGCGGATCGGAGGCCGTGATGACCCAGTCCGCGGGGTTCCCGACCAGCATGCGCGCGGCGTTCCCACTCAGCACGGTCTCGAGCTTGAGCATGTCGCTCGAACCTAGGAAATGATCGACCTCGGGCAGGTCCGCCGCCAAGTCATCCGGGTAGCGCTGACTCAAGCAGCCGGACACGACCAGCTTCTGGCATGCCCCCGTGTCCTTGTAGCCGGAAAGCTCCAAGATCGTGTCGATCGATTCCTTTTTGGCGGCATCGATGAAGCCGCAGGTGTTGACCACGATCACCGAGGCGTCTTCGGCCTCGGCCACGTGGCGGTAGCCGGCGCGCTCGGCGACGCCCAGCATCACCTCGCTATCGACGCGGTTCTTCGGGCAACCAAGGCTGACGAAGTGGATTGTACGCTCGGCCTCTACTTGGCTCATCGGTCCATCATGCGGCGGAAGCGGTCGAAGAGGTACAAGGCATCGTGCGGACCAGCAGCGGCTTCCGGGTGGTATTGCACGCTGAAGGCCTGTGCGTCCGTGGCCTCCAAGCCCTCACTGCTGCCGTCGTTCAAGTGGAGGTGCGTGCTGCGCGCGACACCCTTGAGCGAGTCGACGTCGACCACGAAACCGTGGTTTTGAGTCGTGATCTCCACCCGTTGCGTGGTGAGATCCTTGACCGGCTGATTCAGCCCACGGTGGCCGAACTTGAGTTTGTAGGTGCTGGCGCCGAGCGCGCGCGCGAGCAGCTGGTGCCCGAGGCAGATGCCGAAGATCGGCTTTTTGCCCAGCAAACCGCGAACGCTCTCGACTGCATAGGGCAGGGCAGCCGGATCCCCCGGGCCATTCGAGAGAAAGATGCCGTCCGGGTTCAGCGCCAGCGCGGCCTCGGCCGTGGTGTTCGCCGGCACGACCGTGACCTTGAAACCGCTATCGACCAAGCAGCGCAAGATGTTGCGCTTTGCGCCGTAGTCGAAGGCCACCACGTGAAAACTGCGGCCACTGGGGGCGCTGCCGCCGTCTCGCGGATCGAGCGCGCCGACGGCCCACTCCGCGCGCGATTCTTTGAACTCATACGCGGATTTGGGGCTCACAAGCGCCACCAAATCCAGGCCTTCCATACTCGGAGCCGAGCGCGCACGGTCGACCAAGGTGTCTGGGCCCTCCGTACCGATGGCGCCATTTTGTGAACCTTTGTCGCGCAGGTGGCGGGTCAGCTTGCGCGTGTCGATCTCCGAAATGCCGATGACCCCGTGGCGCGCGAGGTAGCTATCGAGCGCTTCTTGCGAGCGGTAGTTCGACACGACCGGGCTCTCTTCGCGGATCACGAAGCCGGCAACTTGCGGCTTGTCGTCGACGCTTTCCGGATCTTGATCGTTGATGCCGGTGTTGCCGATCTGCGGCGCGGTCATGGTCACGATCTGACCGGTGTACGAGGGGTCGGTCAGCACCTCTTGATAGCCGGTCATGCCCGTGGTGAACACGACCTCGCCGACGGCGGTGGTGTTTGCTCCGAAGGCTCTGCCCGGAAAAACCGTGCCGTCAGCCAGCGCGAGATAAGCAGGGCGTGTGCTCACAGCGCACCTCCGGCCGCCTCGAAGGCAATCCGACCTCGAGCGAGGGTGAGCATGATCTTTCCTTTGAGTTCGTGCTTCATGAACGGCGTATTTCGACTCTTCGACTGGAACGGGATTTGTTCGACCTTAAGCATCGCTTCCGGATCAATCAACACGACCTCGCCCAGAGCGCCTTCGCGGATGCGGGGCGGCTCGATGCCCACGATCCGAGCGGGTCGGGTAGAGAGCGCGTCGATTAGACGAGCGAGGGTGAGGCCGGATTGCCCCACCAACTGGAACAGCAGACCAAAGCACAGCTCGAGGCCGATCATGCCTGGCTTGGCTTCCGAGAACTCGCAGTCCTTCTCGAGCGAAGAATGCGGCGCGTGATCGGTGGCAATGGCGTCGATCGTGCCGTCGGCGAGCGCTCGGCGCAAGGCGTCGATGTCGGCTTCCTCGCGTAGCGGCGGGTTCACCTTGCAGCCCGTGTCGTAGCCGAGCACCGCTCGATCGGTGAGCAGCAGGTGGTGCGGCGTCACTTCACAGGTGACGTCGATGCCGCGCGATTTGGCTTCGCGAATGATACGCACCGCACCCAGCGTGGAGATGTGCGCCGCGTGGTAGCGGGCCTTGGTGTACTCGGCGATCAGCACGTCGCGCGCGATGATCACGTCTTCGGCAATGCGCGGCCAGCCACGCAGGCCGAGCTTGGCCGACACTTCGCCCTCGTGCATGTCCGCGCCGGCCGTCAGCTCGTGATCTTCAGCGTGTTGAATCACCGGAAGATCGAAGTTTTTCGCGTATTCGAGCGCGCGTCGCATCACGGCCGAGGACATCACGCACACGCCGTCGTCGCTGACGCCCACGGCGCCCGCGTCGCGTAGCTCGGCCATCTCGGTCAGCTCTTTACCGTGCTGGCCCATGGTGATGGCGGCGATCGGGTGCAGGCTCGGGCCACCCACCTCGGCAGCGCGGCTCTTCATCAGCTCGGTCACGGCGCGGGTGTCGTTGACCGGCTTGGTGTTGGGCATCACACACACATGCGCGTACCCCCCCGCCGCGGCCGCCGCCAGCCCGCTGCGAATGTCCTCTTTGTATTCCTGTCCGGGCTCGCGCAGGTGGGCATGCATGTCCACGAAAGCCGGCAAGAGCAGCTTGCCGCGGCCGTCGATCACGCGGGCGCTCTCGGCGCCCGTGAGGCCGCGAGCCGCGTCCCGACCGACCCGGGTGATGCGGCCACGCTCGAGCACCACGTCGCCTTGAACGTCCAGGTTGGCGCTCGGGTCGAGCGCGCGCACATCGCGGATGATGAGTAGGTCGGGGGGGGCGTCCACGGCGGCGGGTGATAGCACGGCAAAGGCGATCAGGGCAGGCCTCCGGCCGAAGGGCCATGCGAAGGCCAGGATACCGCCCCGACTGCACCCAAAGGGCGTGTTAGATTGATTCCGGTCATGGCGG
>DATEPG010000130.1:0-46350 GCA_035273265.1 Polyangiaceae bacterium | reverse complement strand
CACGGCTGTGACGAACAGGATCAGGTGGAACTTCTTATCCCACAGCAAATGCATGAAGAAGGTGATGACGAGTGCGGCCTTGATGGTGGCGATCACCATTGCCACGACCAGGTTGCCTTGGCTGCCCAGGTCGAAGCTGGTCACGCTGACCGTCAAGACGGTCAGTCCCATCAAAGCGCCGAGCACGGCTACCAGCATCCACACGGGCATGGTGTGAGCCAAGCCGTGACCGTGGTGGCTCGAATGTGCGTCAGCATCGAGCGGCGCGTCGCGGCGCGCGGCTTCCTCGGGCTCGTCCTGCTCCGTTGGTTCTAGGGCGGGGTTCGGACGCGTCGCGTCTTCACGCGGCTCGGGCGGTTGCTCTTCCGAAGATCCCTGCATGGACTTCGGTTCCTTGTCGGCATTTTCGGGCGTGTCTTCGTTTGACATGGTCGGCCGTCCAGGATCAGTGGATCAGATAGAGGAGGGGGAAGAGGTAGATCCAGATCAGATCGACCAAATGCCAGTACAAGGCTGCATAGTCGATTGGCCCGAAGTATTTGGGCCCGAACTGGCCTTTGTTGGCGCGCACCAGCAGCCAAATGAACACGCCGATACCGCCCAGCACGTGGATGCCGTGCAGGCCGGTCATGAAGAAGTAGATGCCGAAGAAGACGTGGGCGTTGCGTGGCTTCGACGGGCGAGTCTGATCCTCTGCGGTCGGACCGATCACGCCGGCTTTGATCAGCGGCTCCAGTTGCTCCAGCGTCGGGCGCTCGAAGACACCGGTTTCGGTAGCGCTGGTTGCGTCCGTGACAGGCTTTGGAGCGGCCTTCGCGTGGTCCTTCGCCTCGGCGGCGTGGGTCAGCTTTTCGGCGTACTCAGCCGCTTCCGGGTGCTTGTGCTTGAACGACTCGAGCTCCCAGACCTGCTCGGTGGGGTGGAACGCGGGACCGGGCAAGAGTCCGTCGTGGAACTTGTGCTCGTACTCGAAGAACTTCACGACCATGAACGTGCACGCGCACACGATGGTGATCGCGATGTTCAAGACCAGCAGCTTGCGTTGAGCGAGCTGCGCGTTGCGCACCGCCCAAGCCGCGGTGAGGCTGCTGATCAAGAGCACGCAGGTGTTGATGGCACCCATCGTGGTGTCCAAAAAGTAGTGCGCGTACACGAACACTTCCGGATGCATGCCGCGGTACACGGTGTACGCGCAGAACAAACCGGAGAAGAACAGCACCTCGGTCAGCAGGAACAGCCAGATGCCGAGCTTCCCGGCGTCGAACTGCTGCTGGTACGTGTCGAAGTGATGGGCCAGGTGTGGGCCACCGTGCCCATGCGCGCCGTGTGCGTCAGGGGTGCCGTGTGCGGGCGCAGCCGCCCCATGCCCGCCCTTTTTGGGCAGGCTGGTCGCGGATTCCGAAGTGCTTTCACTCATGGTGTCGTCCGAATGTTCGTAAAGGGGCGAAGGGCGAAGGGATCAGGTCGATGACGACGATTTGCGCGGGATGTAGCCGCCGATCGCTTCGTCGTACATCAGGTTCTCGTAGCCATCGTAGGGGCCAGCCGAGACGACCGGGGCCTTGTGGAAGTTGTAGTAAGGCGGGGGCGACGAGCATTGCCACTCGAGCGTTGCGCCGCCCCAGGGGTTGGCCGGCGCGGTCTTGCCGTTCTTCAGGCACTTCCAGAGATAGAACGCGGTGAGCAAGAAGCCGAGACCGAGGGTGTACGCGCCCAGGGTGGACAGCACGTGGAGCGACTGAAACTCCGGCAGGTAGTTGTAGTAGCGGCGCGGCATGCCGCGGCTGCCGAGGATGAACTGCGGGAAGAACGTGACGTTCAGGCCCAAGAACACCAGTAGTGCGCCGAAGCGCCCGGCCTTCTCGGGATACATCTTGCCAGTGAACTTGGGCCACCAATAGTGGAGGCCACCCATGAACGCGGTGATCGCGCCGCCCATCATCACGTAGTGGAAGTGCGCCACCACGAAGTAGGTGTCGTGCAAATGGACGTCGACGCTCATCACGGCCAAGAACACGCCGGTCAGGCCACCGATGGTGAACACCCACAGGAACGCCAGCGCGTACAGCATCGGCGTGTCCAGGTGAATCACGCCCTTGTACATGGTCGTGATCCAGTTGAAGACCTTGATGGCCGTCGGGATCGCGATCAAGAAGGTGATGGCGCTGAAGATCGTACCAGCGAGCACCGACTGCCCGCTGACGAACATGTGGTGACCCCAGACCAAGAAGCCCAGGAACGCGATGGCCAAGCTGCTGATGGCAATGAACTTGTAGCCGAAGATCCGCTTGCGCGAGAACACCGGGATGATGTCGCCGATCACGCCGAATGCCGGCACGATCATGATGTACACGGCCGGGTGCGAGTAGAACCAGAAGAAGTGCTGGAACAGCACCGGGTCACCGCCGAGCGCCGGGTCGAAGATGCCGATGTGCACCGTGCGCTCGATGATCATCATCAGCAGCGTGATGCCAATCACCGGCGTGGCGAGCACCTGAATCAGCGCCGTGGAGTACAGCGCCCAGCAGAAGAGCGGCAGCCGGAACCAGGTCATGCCTGGTGGCCGCATCTTGTGCATGGTGACGATGAAGTTCAGGCCGGTGAAGATCGAGCTGAAGCCGAGGATGAATGCGCCGAAGGCGGCTGGCACGACCGCGGTCGAGGTGGTCGTGCTGTACGGCGTGTAAAAGGTCCAGCCGGTGTCGACCGCGTTGATCGCGAGCGAGCTGAGCATGAACAAAGCGCCCACGATCCACAGGTGGTAGCTGGCCAGATTCATGCGCGGGAAGGCGACGTCTTTGGCGCCCAACTGCAGCGGCATGATGATGTTGCCGAGCGCCGCAGGGATGCCAGGGATGATCACCAAGAACACCATGATCGCGCCGTGCAGCGTGAACATCTGGTTGTAGGTGTCATGATCCATGATCGTGTGCCCGGGCGAGAGCAGCTCCGTGCGCACGAGCAGCGCGAACAGGCCGCCCAAGGCGAAGGCGAACAGTACCGAGCACAGGTACATGACGCCGATGCGCTTGTGATCGAGCGTGAAGATCCAGGACAAGACACCCTTGTCGTGAGTCAGGTAGTTGTCCGAGCTGCTGGAACGCGGCGCGACTACGTCGGCCGTTGCGCTGGGTGATGCCATGTTTCCGTTCCTCTATTTCAAACTCTTGATGAACTCGATGAGCCCATCGATGTCTTTGTCGCTCAGCTTGCCCTGGTAGGTGGGCATGGACGGAGCGAACCCCATGACGATGTGTGCTTGGGGATCCACCATCGATTCACGGAGGTAGTTTTCGTCGACCTTGATCGGAGCGCCGACGGTCATGGGCTCCATCTTGCCAAATACACCCTTCCAGGTGGGACCGACCTTGGCCGAGCCGTCGGTGCTGTGACAGGTGGAGCAGCCCTGCTTTTCGTACAGCATCGCCCCGCGATCCTTGCCGGTCAGGCTGTCGGCGGCGGCGATGGTCTTCGCCAGCCACTTCTCGTACTCGCCCGGGGGGTGGACGATCACGCGAGTTATCATGTCGGAGTGCGAGGTCCCGCAGTACTCGGCGCAGAAAACCGGAAACTCACCGGCCTCGGTCGCCTTGAACCACAAGTCCGTGTAGCGACCCGGCACTGCATCCATCTTGGTGCGGAAGGCGGGGACGTACAGCGAGTGGAGGACGTCCACCGAGTTGATCACCATGCGCACGGGCGCGTTGAGCGGGACGTGCAGGGTGTCGTCCGGGGTGCCGAGACCGGGGTAGGTGAAGAGCCACTTCCACTTTTGGCCGGTGGCGCGGATTTCCATCGCGCCCTTGGGTGGCGTGCGCAAATCCACGAAGCCTTTGAAGCCGCCGACGAACAGCGGAACCACGATGAACAACGGAATGATCGACCAAGTGAGCTCGAGCATCGTGTTGTGCTCGCTGGTCTTCTGCGCGATCTCGTTGGCCGCACGCGATTTGGCACGGTACTTCGTGCAGAAACGCACGATGGCCCAGACGATCGCCAGCGTGAAGAACAGCGACATCCACAGCATGAAGTCCCACAACGCGTCGATGTTCTGGGTCGTCACGGACGCGCTGGGCGGCATCCAGAAATACGGCGAATCGGGCAACTTGGGTAGCGTGGGCTCGGCCCCGAACGCGGCAAAGGCCAGGATGGTGGACGTGGTGGTCATTGCTCTCTCTCGGCTTGGCTCTCGTTGTTGCGCTTCTTGTTGCGCCGCGAAAGAACCGTCAAAAAACCGGCCAACATGAATACGGTGACGCCGCCGCCCGCGCGCATGATGTTGCGAGCGATCGGTGCGTAACGGCCTTCATTGGCGTCGTAGTGGAAACAGAACAAAATCAATTGATCGACGGTCGTGCCGATCTTGCCTTCGGACGACTCGACCAGGGACAGGTGCAGGGTCTTTTCCGGGTAGTCGAGCCCATACAAGTAGCGGTCGATTTTGCCGGAAGGAGTGCCGAGCACGACCGTCGCCGGATGCACGTACTCCTTGCGGGCTTCGTTGTACGAGTAGGAGATGCCGAGGGCCTTGGCCATCGCCTTCACGTTGTTCTCAGAACCGTGCAGAAAATGCCAGCCGCGCTCGGAACCGGGACGCCCGTACTGTGCCAGGTAGCGGGCGTGAGTCCGATGCGCGAGCTCCTGAGTCTCGTTCGGATCCAAGCTGACCGTGACCATTCGGTAGTCTTTGCCGATGGTCCAATCGATCTTCTTCAAACCCTCGACCAACGCGCTGAGCTGCATGCTGCAGAGCATCGGACAGTTCGAGTAGTTCATGGTCAGGATTACCGGCAAGCTGCCGTCGAAGTAATCCTTGAGCGTGGCGGGCTTGCCGTTTTGATCGATGAAACCGAGGTCCATCGGCAGCGCCGCGGCCAGGTGCTCTTTCACATCGACGCCGAGCAGCCGCCGCGGCAACGGATCCGTGCGCTCCTTCACCTCGGACAGCGGGACCAGATCTGCACGCGCCGCCGGAGCGACGAGCAGCAGACCCGCGACGAGCGCAGTCAGAATCGAGGTGGAGAGGCGCTTGACCATTGCTTCTTCGCTCAGTGCTTCACTTGTTCGTGGGGCCGGGAACTTGCGCCCCCGGCGTGGCTGCCGTGGGCGTGGGCGTGGGAACCGGTGACGGTTTGCTCGAGCTACCCGGAGCCGGCTTCTGCACTTCTCGGCCGGCCTCTGGCTTGACTGGCGGCTTGCCGCCGTCCGAGGCAGGTTCGGTCGCTAGTTTGGCAGCCCCGGCGTCGCTGTCCACGACCGCCGCTGATACCGGGGCCGCTTTCGCGGGCGGTGTCGCGCTGTTCGGATCGCGTGCAAGCTCGGCCACGACCAGGCCTTTGGCCAGATCGATGGGCAAGGACACCAGGCCCTTGCCGCGGTCGACGTAGCCAGGGGGGCCATTCAGCGCGCTGTGCTGGGAGGCCTTGAGCTCGGTGACGACCTGATTGGCGCTTGCGTCTTTGCTGGCTTCCTCGACCTCGACGTCGTGCCGCACCAGGGCGGTCACGGCAGCCGTAATCGACAGCATGGCGAACAAGCCGACGGCAACCAAGGTGCCGAGGGCTCCGGTGTTGATTTTATCGACCTCGGTGCCTGAAACCTCGGCCCCGGTATCTACGCTCGAAGGATCCGTGGACATCGAAATCTCCTAGATGTTCTCGAAGGCCAGCGATTGGGGCAGGCGCGGATCGTTCTTGGCGAGCAGATCCAGGCCCTTGGCTCGGTAGGCGAGAGCGGCGATGAACAGCGCCAGAACGCCAATCCAGCACGTGAGGTCGATCAACTGGAACGGCACTTCGTCGACGCCCAAGGTGGGCATCACGAGCCAATACATGTCCACGTAGATCATCACCAGTTGCCAGATGCACCAGAAGGCGAGCGCCTTTCGGTTGCGCTTTACCCAGCGGGACAAAAGGCCGAAGAACGGAATGACGAAGTGCGCGAACAGCAAGAACCACGACAGCGTGCCCCAGCTGTTGGCAAAACGAACTTTGAACCAGAGCGTCTCTTCCGGGATGTTCGCGTACCAGAGCAGCATGAACTGCGAGAAGCCGATGTAGGCCCAGAAGATCGTGAACGCGAAGACCATCTTCCCTAGATCGTGGAAGTGGTGAACGGTCACGCTCGAGGTCAAGCGGCCCTTGCTCTGCAACCACATCAAGGTCAGCGCGAGCGACGAATTCACGGCCAAGACGCAGCTGGCGAAGTAGTACACGCCGAACATGGTGCTGAACCACTTGGGGTCGAGCGACATGATCAGGTCGATGGCGCAGAAGGTGATGGTGATCGCGAAGCCAATCATCGCCGGACCCGCCAAGCGACGCATGGTGACGACGGTCTTGGCCGCGCTGGCTTCGGACTCCGTGTCCTGGGCCAAGCTGCGCTTCAGGAAGAAGCGTGACAGCAGCGCCCAGAAGCCAAAGTAGACGACGAAGCGAATCGCGAAAAATTGCGGGTTGAGATAGCCGATCTTGTTGGCGAGCTCATGGCTCTTGTGCATCAGCGCGCCGTCGGCCCACAGATACATCACTGGGTTGCCCAGGATCAGCGGCAAGACCACCGGCAGAGCCAAGATCGCGAGCACGATCGCGTTGCTGGCGATCAGCTCGGCGACGCGCCGAATCACCGTGCTCCAGTGCGAGTTGACGATGTTCTGGATGGTGACCCACCACAGTGCGCCTGCGCCGATGGTCATCACCCAGACGAACGCGACCAGGTACGAGTGCGAGAAGCGATTCCAACCGTCCTTCTCGCCTGCGCCCAGAAACGCGCTGATGCCCAGCGCAACGACGCCGACGCCCGCCGCCTTGACGAACAACGCTTGCCCGACCTCGGCCAAGCGGACGTTGTCGCCCGCGGGGCCTTCGCCGCTGCCCTTACTCACTTTGCTGCCCTTTGCCATTTTCCGTCAGGGTCCTTTACGGCTCACTTGAGGCTCGCACGCGCATTCGGCGGAACGTCGTTCAGGCTGCCGCTCCGGCTGCGCTGCAATGCTCGCACGTACATGATGATCGCCCAGCGATCTTCGGTTTTGATCTGTGGCGCGTAGCCCGGCATGTTGCGCACGCCGTTGCTGATGCTGTTGAAGAGTTCGCCGACCGGCATCTCTCGCAGGTATTCCTGGTTGACGTTGGTTGGCGGGACCCAGGTGCCCTGGGCCAGCGAATCCGCGCGCTTGGCGACCATGCCGTCACCCACGCCGACTTGCCCGTGGCAAGGCGTGCAGTAGATGCCGAAGCGCTCGCGGCCGCGATCCATCGTGGCTTCGTTGAGCGCGATTTGGCTGGGGAAGGTGCGCGTCCAAGCGTCGCCTTCTTTGCCCTTGTAGAATTTGTCGTCGTCGCGAGCGTCGCCCACGGCGACCGTGCCGTCGATGGCCGGGCGAGTCGCGCGGTTGTCGGCGAAGAACGAGTTCTCGCGCTCCGGTCTGTACTTGGGCTGCGAATCCATGTCCTGGATCAGGTGAATGCGTGGGCTGTCGCTCTTCGTGTAGCGGGCTTTGGCGGCCAGCGCGAAGGGCACCACCGAGGCGACGGCCACGATGATCAAGCCATAGACCAAGCCTGTCGGCAGCTTTTCCGGGGTGACGCGATCTTCCAAGACCGCTTCGATCGCGACGGCGTGGGTACTCTCGAGCAGCTGGCGAGTCTCCACATCGTCGAACTTCGGGTCGCTGGCTTCGATCATCAGGAAGAACTTGTCGTCGGTCACGCGCGCGAAGCGCCGGACTTGATCCAGCGGGTGCGAGGGATGCGGCAAGTTGTTCAAGAGCAGCATGCCTACCAGCGTCGTGATGGCGCTGAGCAAGACCGTGAGCTCGAACATGATCGGCACGTTGGCCGGGATGCTCCAGAACGGCTTACCGCTGATTATCCACTTGTAGTCGTGGGCGTTCGTCCACCACTGCAAGGTGATCGCGGTGGCTAGGCCGATCAGGCCGGCGCACAGCGTGAACCAGGGCAAGATGGTCATCTTGATGCCCATGGCGTCGTCGATGCCATGGACGGCGAAGGGCGTGTAGGTGTCCCACTTGGTGAACCCGGCTTTACGAATCGCCTTCGCCGCATGCAGGATCTGCGAAGGGGTGTCGTACTCGGCTAAGAGGCCGTGTACCGGTGGGGGACCAGCTTTGACGGTAGGCTTGTGCGCGTCGCTCATGGTCGTACTCAGTGATCGCCGTGGGCGTGGCCAGCGGGGCTGAAGGCTTTGACTTCGGCCATGGCCACCATCGGGAGGTAGCGGCAGAACAGGAGGAACAAGGTGAAGAACAGGCCAAAGCTTCCGCCCAGCGTCATCAAGTCGACGGGCGTGGGGATGAAGTAGCCCCAGCTCGACGGCAAGAAGTCACGGCTGAGCGAGGTGCAGATGATCACGAAACGTTCGAACCACATACCGACGTTCACGACCAAGCCGATGGCCAGCGTGCACCACGGATTGGTTCGGAATTTCGGCAACCAGTGCAGCTGGGGAAGCAGCACGTTGCAGGTGATCATCGTCCAGTACGCCCAAGCGTACGGGCCGAATGCGCGGTTCACGAAGGTGAAGACTTCGTACTTGTTGCCCGAGTAGTAGGCGACGAAGAACTCCATGCCGTAGGCGTAACCAACGATCAGGCCGGTGGCCATGATCACCTTGTTCATCAGCTCCAAGTGACGAATGGTGATGATGCGCTTGAGCCCGAAGAACTGACGCGCCGGAACCGCGAGCGTCACCACCATCGCGAAGCCGCCGAAGATGGCGCCTGCTACGAAGTAGGGCGGGAAGATCGTGGTGTGCCAGCCCGGCAACTGCGCGGTCGCGAAGTCGAAAGAAACGACCGAGTGCACGCTGAGCACGAGCGGCGTGGCGAGCGCGGCCAAGATCAGATACGCGCGCTCGTACACGTGCCACTGACGCGAAGAGCCGCGCCAGCCCATGGCCACGATGCCGTACGCGACGCGGCGCACGGTGGTCGTGGCTCGATCGCGGAAGGTCGCGAAATCCGGAATCATGCCCATGTACCAGAACAGGATGGACACGGTGGCGTAGGTGCTCACCGCGAACACGTCCCATTCGAGCGGGCTTCGGAACTGCGGCCACATGTCCATCTGATTGGGGATGGGGAACATGTAGTAGGGCAGCCACGGGCGGCCGATGTGCATGCCCGGGAAGATGCCGGCACAGACGACCGCGAAGATGGTCATCGCTTCCGCGAAGCGATTGATGGCCGTGCGCCAGTTCTGACGGAACAGGAACAAGACGGCGCTAATCAGGGTGCCGGCGTGGCCGATACCGATCCAAAACACGAAGTTGACGATCGGAAAGCCCCAGGCGACCGGCATCATGTTGCCCCATTCGCCGATGCCGTTCCAGATCACGTAGCCCAGGCTGCCCATGAACATGACCAGCAGCAGCTGGGCGAAGCCGAAGGCGATGTACCAGGCGCGCGGCGGCGTCGGGGTCTCGGCGATGCGCGACACGTTGTCCGTGATGCGCGCGAACATATTGTCGCCCTTGGGCGGGGCTTCGTAAGGATTTACGTCGCTGATAGCCATGAATCAGCCATGCTCCGATTTCGAGTGTTCCGCGTGGGCGTCGTGGGCTTCGGCCGGGGTGAGAGCGGGATTCGGGTTCTTGATGCGAGCCAGGTACTGGACACGCGGCTTGTTGTTCAGCTCGCCGAGTAGCGCGTACGAGCGGGGCAGCCGCTGCAGCGCGGTGACTTGTGACTTGCCGTCGTTCAGATCGCCGAAGACGATCGCGCCGGTCGGGCAGGTCTGCTGGCAGGCGGTCTGGATTTCGCCGTCTTCGATCGGGCGTTTCACGTTCTTCGCCTTGATCTTCACGTTCTGGATGCGTTGCACGCAGAAGGTGCACTTTTCCATCACGCCGCGCGAGCGCACCGTGACCTCGGGGTTGAAGACCATGGCCTTGACCTTGGCCTTCGGATCATCGGTCGGCGTGTAGGGTGTGACGCCGATCGTGTCGAGGTTGTAGTTGAAGTAGTTGAAGCGTCGAACTTTGTACGGGCAGTTGTTCGAGCAGTAGCGCGTGCCGATGCAGCGGTTGTAGACCATGTCGTTCAGGCCCTCGCTCGAGTGGATCGTCGCTCCCACCGGGCAGACCTGTTCGCAAGGAGCGTTTTCGCACTGCTGGCAGGGGATGGGCTGGAACGAGACCTCGGCGTCTTCCGGCTCACCCTTGTAGTAGCGGTCGACGCGCAGCCAGAGCATCTCGCGGCCCTTGGCGACGTTTTCTTTGCCGACGACCGGGATGTTGTTCTCTGCCTGACAAGCCGTGACGCACGCGGAGCAGCCGATGCACTTGTTGAGATCGATGCTCATGCCCCACTTGTGGCCGTCGTACGAAACCGGCGGCACCCACAGGCTGAGCAGCGGGTTGCTCTCGACGATTTCCGCGACGAAGTGCGGGTCTTTTTTGAGTTCTTCGAGCGTGCCCTCGCGAACCAACGCGGGCAGGCGCTCTTGCGTGCCCTGTTGGCCGATCTCACCGACGGTGTAGATGTCCTGCGTGCTCGGCACCCGGTACGAAACCGTACCGTGGCTCTGCACGCTGACGCCGTTGGCGATCTGGTAGCCGTCGACCGAGCGTACGGCGTAGGCATTGGCGCCCACTGGATCGATGCTCTCCGAGACCAAGCCGCCCACGTGACCAGCCGCGGTGCGACCGTGGCCGAGCGTGATACGCAACGAGCCGTCGGCGTGCCCGGGCGCGATCAGAGCCAGCACCGTGATTTGCCGATTGCCCACGTTGAGCGTGAGCGAGTCAGCGTCGCTCACGCCCAGTTCTTTGGCGGTGCGCGGGCTGATCATCACGGCGTTGTCCCAAGTCAGCTTGGTCATCGACTCGGGCAGCTCTTGCAGCCAAGCGTTGTTGGCGTAGCGGCCGTCGACGATCTTGGGATCGATCGAGAATACCAGTTCGAGCTTGCCGTTGGCTCCACCGAGCGCTCCGAGCTCCGCTTCGCCCAGAGCGATCTTGGCCAGGGCATTCAGCTTGGGCTCGGCGTGCGCGGCAGCCGTGCCGTCCACCACGCCATTGGCCAAGGCTTTGCGCCAGGCGTGTTCGCTGGCGAGCTGCGGATGGCTGGCCCGCACGAGTTC
This sequence comes from Polyangiaceae bacterium, assembly GCA_035273265.1. Taxonomy (GTDB): domain Bacteria; phylum Myxococcota_A; class Polyangia; order Polyangiales; family Polyangiaceae; genus PMG-095. Next base: position 35,248 of record DATEPG010000130.1, on the reverse strand, counting down.
GAGCGCGTTTGGCTGCTTCTCACCCGAAAACAGCGCCACGACTTCCAGCGCGCTCTTGCCGCCGTGAAGCGGCGCGATCAGTGGCTGGACGATGCTCAGGGTGCCGTTCCAAGACAGCGCGTCGCCCCAGCTCTCCAAGTAGTGCGCGGCGGGCAGATGCCAGCTCGAGCGCTGCGAGGTTTCGTCCTCGTACAAGCTCAGATGGATGCTGGTCTTGGCCTTGGAGAGTGCCTCGCCGAAGGCCAGATCCGCAGGTGCGCTGAACACCGGATTGCCGCCCAAGATCAGCAGCGCTTCGACCTTGCCGCCGTTGAGCTCCTCGGTCAGCGTCTTGAGTGCCAGCACGTCGCTCTGCGCCTCGGCGCCGAGGTCCTCGGTGTAGGTCACCGTGCGGCCAACGTTGCCCAATAGCGCGTTCAGGCGATGCACGAGCGCGTGCACCTCCGCCGGCTGATGCTGCCCCGCGACGACGACGCTGCGGCCGACGTTCGCCAACAGATCCGCGGCCACGCTGTCCAAGAAAGCCGCGACCTTCGCGTCCTTCAGGAACTCTGCGGCGGGCTTGTCTTGTGCGGCGCCCAGTTCCGGTAGCGGGTTGGCCTTGGCGCTGATCAGCGCATCGAGCTGCGCGGCGACTGCTTTGATCGATCCAGCCTTCAAGGCCAGGCGGTGATCGCTGATGCCACCGGTGAGGGTGACGCACGATTCGATCGCGTACACGCGGCTCATCTCGCCCGCGTCGGGCACGCGATTTTTGATCAGCGTGCGCGCATTGGCGAGCCCGGCCGGGAAGGTCGGGTGCACCACGTCGGCGTCGAGCGTGAGCACGACCTTTGCGGCGTCGAAAGCGTAGTGCGAGCGATAGGCTTTGCCGAACGCGAGCACGCTGCCGGCGCGCGGGCCGTCGGCTGCGCTGGGCTCGAAGGTGACCCACTTGGCTTGCGGAAAAGCAGCCAAGAGCCGTCGCTTTTGCTCCGCGAGGCTGGGCGACGAGCTGCGCTCTGCGAGCACGCGCAGGCCTGCGCCGCCGCTCGTGCCGAGCGCGCCCAAAATCTCGCCCAGGGCCTTGCTGAACTCGCCCCAGGAACTGACTTTGCGTGCCGCACCCGCGCCGCTCACGACGCTATCGCTGCGGTCGGGATCGTACAGGCCGAGCACGGTGGCTTGATGGAAGGCCGCGGCCGCGCCCAGGCTGTCCGGGTGCGCCGGGTTGCCTTCGATTTTGATCGGGCGCCCGTCGTAGCTCGCGGCGTACAGGCCGACGGCGTTGCCGTTGAGCTCCATGGCCGTGGCGAAGTATCGGCTGGCTCCAGGGATCGTGCCTTCGGGCCGGCGCGACAGCGGCAAGATCTTGTCTTCCCGCCAGCGGCAGGCATCGAGCCCGGCCAACGACATGGAAGCACCCATGATTTGCATGAAGCGCCGACGACCGGGCGAGTTCGGCGGTTCTTGATCGAGTGGCGCCGCAAATTCACGCGCGGCCAGCTCGAGGAACTCCGGGCTCTGTTCGAGCTCCGCCAAGCTCTTCCAGTAGGTTGGCTTCGAGGTATCGCCTGCACCGACCGAAGTGGGCGCGGCAGACGCGACGGAAGCGTTGGACAGAACGCTGAGCCTCTTTTTGGACTTATCGCTTATCGATGACATGTCGAGCAGTCAGTTGGAGGAGCAATGTGGTTCTTCTCGCGGAACTCTTTGCCGAATTCTTCGTTCGGCTGTGCCCAAGTCATGTTGGTGACCTCTTCGACCGGCCGCAGATTCGGCTCCGGGTTGCGATGGCAGTCCAAGCACCAGCCCATGCTGAGCGGCTCCTGCTGGTAGACCTTTTCCATCTGATCGACCCGGCCGTGACAGCTCACGCAGCCAATGCCGCGGGTCACGTGGGCGCTGTGGTTGAAGTAAGCGTAGTCGGGGAGGTCGTGGACTTTCACCCACTCGACCGCTTTGCCCGTTTGGTAGCTTTCCCGGATCGGCGCGAGCTTGGGGCTCGTCGTCCAGACCTTGCTATGACAATTCATGCACGTTTGTGCCGGCGGGATGGCCGCGTGCGAGCTGTCCTCGACGGTGCTGTGGCAGTATCGACAATCGATGCCGAGCTGGCCGGCGTGCAGCGCGTGGCTGTACGGGACCGGCTGTTCGGGCATGTAGCCGACATCCGTCGTTTTGGGGGAAGCGCCGTACCAGATGAGCGCGATCAAGTAGATCGGCGCAACTCCGAGCACGACTCCTGCGATCTGCCGAGTTTTATTGGCCCAGCGCGGGAATACGAACAGATTCATCACCAAAAACCGAGGCTGGTCGCGCGTGCTTCGCCGAGCACCGCGCGAATTCGTAGGGGGGGAGGGAGCATTGGCGAGGCCGAAACTGGTTCGGACGGATCCCTTCACCCGCGGGCTACGAGAGCGAGCCTGTTGGGTTGCCCGTGGTGCCGCAAAGAGCGAACGGGTCCGGCGCCTTCGGAGAATCTCCGCCTGCGCGTGCGCGCTTATGCGCTCGACTCTTTAAAATGTAAAGAGAAGCTCGTTTCGCGGCCGCGGATTAGCACCTAACTGGGCGAAATTATAAGTGCTTTCTCTGTGGTTCAGGCCGCCGAAACAAGTTTCGGGCAGGCTTCCACAGGGGCACATTTCCTCGACACAAACGCGCGAACCCCCGCGCCCAAGGTGGGCCGGGGGTTCGGTTGGGGCGCGAGGGTTAGGCCGGCGGCCTAGGGCCTTGCCGTGAAAACCCTCTTTTTTGCTTAGAAGTCGCGCATTTGACGGCGAATCTTGCCGATCGCCTGCTCTTGCAGCTGGCGAATGCGTTCACGTGAAAGATTGTACTTATCGCCGATCTCTTTCAACGTGAGCTCGTCCTCGTTGTCGAGCCCGAAGCGCCAGCGGATGATGCGCGACTCGATGGGCGTCAGGGTGTCGAGCAGGCGCTTGACCTCCTCAGCCCACTTTTGGTTGGCGAGGCTCTCGTACGGTGACAGCGAATTCTCCTCGACCAAGAAGTCGATGAAGCGTCGGCCGTCCTCGTCGCCCACCGGGCGGTCGAGGGAAAATGGCGTGTCCGCGTATAGGTCTCGAACCTTGTCCAGCTTGTCGCGGGGGACGCCGGTTTCTTTTTCGAGCTCCTCCACCGAGGGCTCTTTGCCCGTGCGAGCGATGATGGTTTGCGTGGCACGTGCGACGCGATTGTACGTGTCCAGCATGTGCACGGGGATACGGACCGCGCGGCCCTTGTCGGCCAGGGCTCGGCTGATGGCGTGTCGGATCCACCACGAAGCGTACGTGGAGAACCGGTAGCCGCGTGCGTGGTCGAAGCGCTCGACCGCCTTCATCAGGCCGATGTTGCCCTCCTGAATCAGATCGATCAGCGGCAAACGCCCGCGGTTGTAGCGGCGCGCGATGCTGACCACGAGCCTTAGATTGGCTTTCACGAAGCGATTCTTCGCCAGGCGCTGTGTCGTATCGGTCGTCTTCACGCGCTCGACATAGCGGCGGTAGGCCTGGGTGTCGGGCACCACCACGCGCTCCGGATCTTCTTCCGGCGCGTCGTTCACCACGTCACGGGCCGCGCGGTTGGCGTTGGACATCCAGATGCGATCCGAATCAGGCAAGCGAATGTCGCGCGCCAGCGTCTCGGTCAGCTCGGTCCATTGACGAAGCTGGTCCGCATGCAGCTTGGAGCGCTGCTTGCGATAGACCTTGGTCAGCTTGCGCAACTCGGCCACTTGCGACAGTTCCGGACGCTCCTCCGGGTTCAACGAGCTCACGTCGCGCTCGAGTTGCTCGAGCACATGCTCGGCCGCTGGTACATACGCGAGCAAGGCTGCCCAGTGATCGATCTCCGCATTCTCGACGGCCTGAGCTGCTTGCAGCTCCTCGTCCGGGCCCATCACCTGATGGGTGGCCATCTCTCGGAAGTAGCGCGAGAGCATCGAATCACTCGAGCCGTCGACCACGCCGGCAGCCGGTGCTTCGGATGCGAAACCGCCAGCGTCGGCCGCTAGGTCCGGTGCTTCCTCCGGTCCGTCTTCGGACGAGGACTCGGTGCTGACCCCTTTGGGTGAACGACGGACCGCGGTATCCTCGACGGAATCCTCACGGTACTCTTGGGTCGTGTCTTTCGCGGGAGCGGTCTTGTTGGACATGGCTGCCTTGCGGGATGAGGGGGAGGAGCTGGAGCTAGATGGCGCACCCGGGTGAGCCGCCGCGCCCGGGTTGGCGTGACGCTCCGTCGATTCTTTTTCCGGTTTGGTCATCTGACGGGTTTTCAGCAAGTTGCGTGCCGGACGTTTGACGCTCGACGGAGCTGCTCCCCCACTGAGTTGCGCGGGGGCACCCAATTTTTTCGCGCCGGAGGTCGGGGCGGAGGGTTTGGTTTGGGGGGCTCTGGAGGTCATAGTGGGTAGCCGGGGTTGAAAAAACGCTTCGATTGGTAATACGGTCGACGTGCCGAAACAGATTCATCGAATTCGCGGGTCAGCGGGCCTATTTTAGGAAAACCCGTAAAACTGGCTTGACTGAAGTCCCGGGTAGCGGCAGGGGCCGTTGATTTCTTAGACAAAGTCTACGGCTGGTTTGTTCCTGCCCGTTAGTTCCGCCCGCAAAATTCGTACTATTCATTTCGGGCTCGCTCACTATTCCGTCAAGGCTCGTGGGCCAGAAACGCCGAATCCTGATGTAGGCGTGACGCGCGACGCGCCCCAGCACGCAAGTTTTGCGATGTGCGCCACCCGGCACATCAGTTGGCGATCGCACCACCACCAGGATCAGAATGTCGCGGCGGCGGCTGCGCGATCAGATCTGGATGTTGTGACGCTCCTGATTTGAGACCTGTGGCGTCTCACTCCAGGCAGTGATTCGGGCGATGCAGGAATCCATGTTCAAATGGTACCCGAGGCGGCCAAAACCAATCGCCTGACAAGGCGACGTTCTGTGTCGTTTTATTACCGGGCAGCAAGCTCGCCACGCCGCGTCAGGCGGGGTGTTTCAGAACTGCGCGATAAAGCGCGGATCGTTCTCGAACAACAGCCGAATGTCTGGAATATTGTAGCGGAGCATCAACACGCGTTCGACGCCCAGCCCGAAGGCGAAGCCGGTGTAGCGCTCGGGGTCGATGCCGCAATGAGTGAGCACGTCCGGGTGGATCATGCCGCAGCCGAGAATTTCCAGCCAACCCGTGGCCTTGCACACGCGGCACGATGCTCGCGTACCGGCCTCGACACTGCAAAATACGCAGCCCACATCGGCTTCAGCGCCCGGCTCGACGAACGGAAAGTAACTCGGACGGAAGCGCACCGGGGTGCTCGCGCCGTATAGCCGCCGCGCAAACTCGGTCAACACGCCCTTCAGCTCTGCGAAACTCACCTTCTCGTCCACCAAGAAGCCTTCGATCTGGTGGAACATGGGCGAATGCGTCACGTCGTCGTCGCGACGGAATACGCTGCCACCGCTCACGATCGCCATCGGTGGCGTGTGCGTGCTCATTTCGCGCACCTGCACGTTGCTGGTGTGGGTGCGAAGCAGCACTCGAGCGTCAGGCTTGCTGCCCTCGACCTTCACCCAGAAGCTGTCTTGCATGTCCGTCGCCGGGTGGTCCGGAGGAAACGCGAGCTTGGTGAAGTTGTGGCTCTCGAGCTCGACCTGCGGCCCCCACGCCACTTCGAAGCCCAACGAGCGGAAGATCTCCAGGATCTCGTTGGTGACCTGGGTGATGGGGTGCAGGTGACCACGCTCGCCAACACGGCCAGGCAAGCTCATGTCGAACGGCGGCGCGCTCAAATCAGCCGAACGCGCTGCAGCCAGCAAAGCGCTCAAGCGTTCTTCGAAAGCCGACTCGACTTCCGAACGGACGCCATTGACCCGCTCGCCGAATTCCCGGCGCTTGTCAGCGGGCTGTTGGCCCAGGCTGCGCAAAATGGCGGTGAGGTCGCCCTTTTTGCCCAGTAGTTCGGCGCGAGCGTTTCGAAGCTCCTGCTCGGTTGCAGCAGCTTCGAAGGCGGCACGCGCACGCGGCCCGAAGGCCGCGAGGCCCGCCTCGATATCGAGCGTCGGGTCGGACACGGCGATTCGGGACGCTTTTTACTTGGCTACGGCGAGGGCTGCGAGCTGGGTGAACGCACCAGTGTCGTTCACGGCGAGATCGGCGAGGATCTTGCGGTCGAGCTCCAGACCAGATTTCTTGAGACCGGCGATCAGGCGCGAGTAGCTGGTGCCATTGGCACGAGCCGCCGCGTTGATGCGCGCGATCCACAAGACTCGGAAATCACGCTTGCGCAGCTTGCGGCCAGCGTATGCGTATTGCCAGGACTTCCACAGAACCCGCATCGCTTGGCGATAGCGGTTCTTGCGGCCTCCGAAAAAACCTTCGACCTGGTCCAGCACGCGCTTGTGGCGGCGGCGGGGCGACGGACCTCGTTTGACGCGCGACATTCTAAATTCTCCTAAATTCCCGGCTCACCCGTAGGGGAGCATGATCTTGACTCGGTGCTCCATGGCCGAATCGACCATGTCATTATCGCGGAGGCGACGACGGCGCTTGCGCGACTTGCCGATCATCCCGTGCTGTGCGTTGCCCTTGGGGCGGCGAACGCGACCGCTCCCAGTCACTTTGAAGCGCTTGGCGGCAGCGCGATTGGTCTTCATCTTCGGCATGGGAATTCGACTCCGAGAAGCGAAGGGCCTTAGCACCTTCGCAAAGCCGGCACGCGGACAAACCGCAAAAAGGGGCCGGGGGGCGGACTTATGGACGAAGCTTCGAGCCTCGTCAAGCACGCTACGCCAGTGATTTGGCGTTTCGTGAAGAGAGCGCCCCCAGCGCGCCTGTCGGCCCGGCGGCCAGTGGCCCCGGGGCGGTTTTCTAACCGGTGCATGACGGGCCGATGCGGGCGCTGTGAACAGAATTTGGGTGTTGGCCGGTTTCTGAGCGCGCCCGGTTTTTAACATTAAGCGCGCACAGGCGTGTGGTAAGGGCGCACCCGATGCCGCGCCGGAACGATATCCGCAAGATTCTGCTGTTAGGTTCGGGCCCGATCGTCATCGGCCAGGCCTGCGAGTTCGACTACTCCGGGACCCAGGGAGCGAAAGCCCTGACTGGGCTCGGTTACGACGTGGTGCTGGTCAATTCGAACCCAGCGACGATCATGACCGACCCCGAGCTGGTCAGACGCACGTACGTCGAGCCGCTCACGGTCGAGACGGTTTCGGCCATCATCGAGCGTGAGCGCCCCGATGCTCTGCTCCCGACGTTGGGTGGGCAAACCGCGCTCAATCTCGCGCTCGAATTGCACGACAAGGGCGTGCTCTCGAAGCACGGTGTGCAGCTGATCGGCGCTCAAGTGGGTGCCATTCGCAAAGCCGAAGACCGCGTGCTGTTCAAAGATGCGATGACCGCCATCGGTCTCGAGTCGCCGGTCTCTGCGCATTGCGAGAATTTGGCCGAAGCACTCGTGGTCGTCGAGAAGACCGGCTACCCGGTGATTCTGCGACCGAGCTTCACCATGGGCGGTTCCGGCGGCGCCGTGGTCGAGAACGAGGACGAGCTCGCACCCAAGTTGGAGTGGGCGCTGTTGCAGTCGCCCACGCACCAAGTGCTGGTGGAAGAGAGCTTGATCGGTTGGAAGGAATACGAGCTCGAGGTGATTCGCGACGCGGCGGACAACTTCATCGTCATCTGTTCGATCGAGAACCTCGACCCGATGGGTGTGCACACGGGTGATTCGATCACCGTTGCGCCCTCCATGACGCTCACCGATCGCGAGTACCAGAGGCTGCGCGATGCGGCGCGCGGCGTGATGCGGGAAATCGGCGTGGAGACCGGCGGCTCGAACGTGCAGTTCGCGATCGATCCGAAGACCGGTCGCGTGCTCGTGATCGAGATGAATCCGCGCGTCTCGCGCTCGAGCGCGCTGGCCTCCAAAGCCACGGGTTACCCGATCGCCAAGATCGCCGCCAAGCTCGCGGTCGGCTTCACGCTCGACGAACTCACCAACGACATCACGGGCACGAGCGCCGCGTTCGAACCGACCATCGACTACGTGATCGTCAAATGGCCGCGCTTCGCCTTCGAGAAGTTCCCGGGCTCGGATGCCCGGCTCGGCACGCAGATGAAGAGCGTTGGCGAGGCGATGTCCATCGGCCGCACCTTCCCCGAGGCACTGCAGAAGGCCGCGCGCTCGTTGGAGACCGGCAAAGCTGGTTTCGTCAGCTTGTTCGATCGGATCGACTATCGGAACTTGAAGTTCTCACCCGACGCCGCACGCGATCTGGCGCACGACGCACCGCCCTTGGCCAAGCCCAAGCCGACCTTGCCGCCGCCCATCGGCGACGAGCTGTGGGCCGCGCTGGAAAAAGCGGTCCGCGTGCCGACCGCCGAGCGGCTATTTTACGTGGGCGATGCCTTGCGGCACGGCATCGGGACCGAGCGCTTGAACCAGATCACGGGCATCGACCCCTGGTTCTTGGCTCAGCTCGAGCGGATCGTGAAGCAGGAGCAGAAGATCAAGAACGCAGCCAGCTTGGATGCGGACTTGCTGCGCGAGAGCAAGCGTCTGGGCTTCAGTGACGTGCAACTCGGGGCGCTGCGGGGCAAGCCTGCGGAAGAGATCTTCAAGCTGCGTGACGAACTCGGTGTGCGTGCCGTTTTCGCGCGGGTCGACACCTGCGCCGCCGAGTTCCCGGCCAAAACTCCGTACCTCTACTCCACGTACGAGACCGAATCCGAGGCGGACGTCTCGGACAAGAAGAAGGTCATCATCTTGGGCGGTGGCCCGAACCGCATCGGTCAGGGCATCGAGTTCGACTACTGCTGCTGCCATGCCGTCTTCGCCCTGCGCGAGCTCGGGCTCGAGACGATCATGGTCAACTGCAACCCGGAGACCGTGTCGACCGACTACGACACCTCCGATCGCCTGTACTTCGAGCCGCTGACGCTGGAAGACGTGCTGGCTATCTGTCGCGAGGAAGCGGCCAAGGGCGAGCTCTTGGGGGTGATCGTCCAGTTCGGCGGGCAGACCCCGCTGAAGCTCAGCGTTCCGCTAGAGAAAGCCGGCATCAAGCTGCTCGGCACGACCGCAGACGCCATCGATCGCGCAGAAGACCGCGAGCGCTTCGATGCGCTCCTGACCAAGCTGAGCCTCAAGCGTCCGCGCGCGGGCATCGCACGCAGCATCGAAGAAGCCCGCAGGATCGTGACCGATATCGGCTTCCCGGTGTTGGTGCGACCGAGCTACGTGCTCGGTGGCCGCGCGATGATGACTTGCTGGTCGGACAGCGAGCTCGACGCCTACGTGCAGCTCGCGATCGACGCCGCGCGCGAAGAGGGCGGCTCGCAGATCCTGCTCATCGACCAATTTCTGAAGAACGCCACCGAAGTCGACGTGGACGTGGTGTGCGACGGCAAGCGCGCCGTGATCGGCGGAGTGATGCAGCACATCGAGGAAGCCGGCGTGCATTCCGGCGACTCGACCAGCGTACTGCCGCCGCACACGCTCGACAGTGAGGTCGTGGCGCGCATCGAGGACGAAGCCAAAAAGCTCGCGCTCGAGCTGAACGTCGTCGGCTTGATGAACGTTCAGTTCGCCGTGAAGGACCACGAGGTATACGTGCTCGAGGTGAACCCGCGCGCATCCCGCACGGTGCCCTTCGTGGCCAAGGCCACCGGGCGACCGCTGGCCAAGATCGCCGCCAAGGTGATGGTCGGTAAGACGCTGGACGAGCTGAACATCTTCGACCGAGCGCTGCCGATGCACGTTGCGGTCAAAGAGTCGGTCTTTCCGTTTCAGAAGTTCCCGGGCGTAGACACCATCCTCGGTCCTGAAATGCGCTCCACCGGCGAAGTCATGGGCATCGCCGGCAGCTTCGCCCTGGCATTCAGTAAATCGCTGGCGGCCTCGAGCGTCCGCCTACCAGATCACGGCGTGGCCTTCATCAGCGTCAAGGACGACGACAAAGAGATCGCCTGTCAGGTCGCGCGTCGGCTGCGCAACCTCGGCTTTTCAATCATGGCGACCGGTGGCACGGCCACCGCGATCGCCCGCTCCCGGATCCCGGTGGAGCGCGTGAACAAGGTGCTGGAAGGCTCGCCGCACGTGGTGGATGCGATTCACGATGCGCGCGTGCAGCTGGTGATCAACACCACGCAGGGCGCCAAGGCGATCGCCGATAGCTATTCGATTCGGCGCAACGCGCTGCTCTCGAACGTGCCCTACTTCACGACCATGGCAGCAGGCGCTGCTGCCGTGGATGCCCTGGAGGTAAGCGCGCTCTTGACCAAGCGTGGCGAGCTCGTGAAGAGCCTGCAGGAGTGGCACGCGCGCTCGGCCGAGGGCGAGTAAGTCTCTTTTCGAAGAGGAGTGTAGATGCCGACACAGGCCATGCAAACGGCCCTCTTGAGCAAGCTCGGCGAGATCCTTCGTGAGGTGGCGCAGACCGAAATCGTGCCGCGTTTTCGGCAGCTCTCGCCGGCGGACGTGATCAGCAAGGCGACAGCTGAGGATCCGCTCGACTTGGTGACGGCCGCTGACCGCGCCGCCGAGGATCAACTCACCGAGCGCCTACCCGAGCTCGTGCCCGGCTCCACCGTGGTGGGGGAGGAAGCGGTGGCGGCGGATCCGAGCGTGCTCGAGCGGCTGCGCGGCTCTGCGCCCGTTTGGATCGTCGATCCCCTGGACGGTACGAAGAACTTCGCCGCGGGCCACGGGCCGTTCGGCACGATGGTGGCGTTGGTGGAGCGCGGTACGCTGCTCGCGGCCGGCATCTACCTTCCGGAGCTCGATCGCGTGTTCGTCGCCGAGCGCGGGCTCGGCGCGTACGTGGACGGTGAGCGCATCGCGCCGCGCGCGCCCGCCAGCTCCGTGCTCGCGGGCACGGCCTATGTGCATTTCATGCCCGCAGAGCTCGCCACGCCGCTCACCGCACGTGTCGCCGCGCACGTGCAAGTGCCGCCGGTGATTTGCGCGGCGCACGAGTACACGCAGCTGGCCGCGGGTCTCAAAGACTACACGCTCTACTACCGGCTTTTGCCGTGGGACCATGCGCCGGGAGCGCTCTTGGTGCGTGAGGCCGGCGGCGTGGTTCGTCATCCGGATGGCCGCGACTACGACCTGTTCGACAAGCGTGAGGCCACGCTGATCTCGCCCGACGAGCCGACGTGGCAGCGCGCCCGCGCCGAGCTCTATGGCTGAGCTCGGCAGCGCGGGGCACGTGGCCGAGCGCCGGGCTCAGCGGCTCCGCGCGCCCGTAGCCATGGCTGGCCCCCCAGCTAGAAACCGCGAAAGTGCAGGAAAATGGCGGTCGGCGGTCGCCGCTTCCGGGCTTTGCTAGAGTGCGGGCCCGTGCGTCACCGTTACCCGTTCCAGGCTTTGCACTGGCTGCGCGAGCAGCGGGTGGATCGCCGCGCAAGTTCGCTCGCCGACAGCGTACAGCGTGCTGCCCGTGCTCGGAGCGATGTACTCCGTGCCGAGGCAGTGCGCCGCAACACCGAGCAGGCGCTCTCTGCGCTGTCGGACGCGGAGCAGCTGCGCTTGCAGGAGGGGCTCGTGCGCGCGCACGATCTGAAAGTCGTGGCTGACTGGCAAGAGGGCGCTGCCGTCGAACTCGGGGCCACGGTCGAGCGCGAACGACAGGCTCGGGAAGCGCACGATTCGCAGACTGCCGCCGAGGCCCGAGCGCGCCGAGCGCTGGCGGTGGCCAAGAACGATGCGCAGCTAGTCGATGCGCACCGGGACGGCTTTCGGGCTCAGCGTGCCCGAGCCGAGGAGCTTTCCGAGGAAGAGGCCGCTGCTGAGCAATGGACCGCGAGCCACTTTTCGTCGCGGCGCAGCTGATGGGCGCATCTCGTTCTTTATGGGCAGTGCTGCCGCTGGCGACACTGCTCGTTTTTTGTGAGGCGCGAAAAGAGCCCGAAGGGCGCGTCGCCAAAGCACCGCCCTTCAGCATCGCGCCGAGCGCCATGAGCGCGCCGCTGAAAGTCGCGAGCGCGCCGTTCTCGCTCAGTGACTTTCGGCCATTGCTGACGATTCCGGAGCTGTCGGCGGTCGCTGCTGCGCTCGAGGCAGGCACGCCCGGTATGGCTGCGCGTGAGCTTGCCGGCTGGCTCGAAAAGACGCCTCCGCCTGCCGGCGAGCGCTTCCGTTACGATTTTTTGCTGGCTCGATTGCACGAGCAAGCGCTCGAGTTCGCGTCGGCCTTGGCGGCCTACGCGCGCGTTAGCCAAGGCTCGTCGCCGCTCGTCGGCTACGCACAGATCGGTGAACTGCGGTCGCTGCTGGCGCTCGGTCGTTCAAAAGAGGTGCTAGCTCGTAGCGCGACGCTCCCCGAAGGTGAGCCCGTGGCGCGCTTGAAGTGGCCCGTCTTGGCCGAGGCGGCGCGTGTGCAAGGCGATCGCGCTGCGGCGATCGCGGCCTACCAGCAGGTGCTGCTTTCACTCTCGGCCGGTCCGGAGCGAGCGGAGAGCGAGCTGCGTTTGGCAACCACCTTGCTGGAAGCGACGCCGGCCGCGGTCGGCGATCGTTCGGCGCAAATTCTAGAAGCGCTGAGTTTGTCGCGGCGCGCTCAGAACGAGCCCAACACTCCGCGCGAACGGGTGCACGGCGCGCAGGCGCTGGAGACGCGCGCGCTCGCGCTCTTGCCCGAGCCGCTTGCGACGCAGCATCGTGAGCGCGATCCGGCAGAGCAGCTCGAACGAGTGCGCGCGCTGCTGGATGCTCGCCGTTTTGCCGAGGCCGATCAGGCCGCTGAACTGACGCTGGCCGCGCTGCCCACGTCCGAACGATCCGGCAGCGTCGGCTGTGAGGTGCAGTTTTTGTCGGGCAAGGCGCGTTCATCGAAGCGCGCTTACGCCTTGGCGGGCGAGATGTTCGAGGCCCTGCTCGCGCAGTGCAAAGATCCCGAGCTCCGTGCGCGTGCGCTGTTCTCGGCGGGTAAAGCCGCCGCCAGTGACGGACAGCACATGTTGGCAATCAAGCGCTTCGCGGCCCTGGAGCAGGAGGCGCCCAAAAACTCACTGGCCGACGATGCTCGCTTGTATGGCGCCTTGTCGTATCTCGAGCTGGGCGTCGAGGCGCGCTTCACGGAGCTCTTGAGCGCGCTGCCCGACGACTATCCGGAGGGGGACATGGTGCCGGAGGGCTCGTTCCGCCTCGCGCTGCGCCGACTGGACAAGCAAGATTTCCAAGGCGCGGTGCGCGTGCTCGAACGCGTGCTGGCCAACAAATTCAGCGTGGCGGCTCGGGCCGCGGACTTCGCCGGGCGCGAACGCTACTTTCACGCGCGAGCCTTGGCCGCCACGGGCGAGTCCGAGCGGGCGCTCGGCGAGTACGAGTCGCTGATCCGCGATCTGCCGCTTTCGTACTATATGTTGACCGCATACAGCGCGTTGCACGCGGTCGATGTCGAGCGCGCACGCGCCGCCTTGAGCGGCGCGCTTTCGGCCGTGCCCGGCGGGCCAGTGGTGGTCAATCATCGCCCTGAATTTTCCGGCTTGGGCTTCAGTCGTGCGCTCGAGCTGTTCGGGGTCGGGGATCTGGAGAACGGCGCGCGTGAGTTGGACGCGCTCGGTCTCGCCGCCAGCTCTCGCCCAGAGATTTTGTGGGGACTGTCCAAGCTCTACGCGGAGGCCGGGGCGGTGAAGTTGTCACACGCGGCCGCACGCCGAGCGCTGTCGGCGGCGCCCTCGACCTGGCCCGCCGACGCTTGGCTCGATGCTTGGAAACTGGCCTATCCTGCGCCATTTCAAGCGATCGTGCAGCGCGAAGCCAAGCGCACGGGGCAAAATTCCGCGCTCATCTACGCGATCATGCGCGAGGAATCGGCATTCGATCCGGACGCCGAAAGCCCCGCCGACGCGTACGGGCTGATGCAGCTGATCGTTCCGACCGCGAGGAGCGTCGCGCGCCCTCTCGGCTTGCCCTCCGATCGCGCCTCACTCAAGCGTCCGAGCGTGAACATCGCGCTCGGCACGGGCGAACTGGCTCGGCTGGCCAAGACATTTCCGGAAAACGCCTTGCTGGCAATCCCGGCGTACAACGCCGGGCCGGGCAACCCCAAGCGCTGGTTGCGGGATCGCCCGAACGCCGACTTCGATCTGTGGATCGAGTTGATTCCGTACGTCGAAACGCGCCGTTACGTGAAACGCGTGCTGTCGAGTCGCGCGACCTACGCCTTCTTGTATCAACGCGACGATTTCGAACGGTTCGCGCTGTTGCCGAGCAAAGTTCAGTGACGCGGTTGACGCCTCGCGCCCTCCGCGCAAACTTTCGAAAATGGCTCGAACACCTTCACGTATGCTGCCACTCGGCACTGAAATCCCCGCGTTCTCGCTGCCCGATGCGGTGAGTGGCACCGTCGTCAGTTCGGCGGATCTGGCCGGCAAGCCCGCGGTCGTGTTCTTCATTTGCAATCACTGTCCATTCGTTAAGCACATTCGCGCAGGGCTCGCGGACTTCGGCCGCTACTGCCGCGATCAAGGGCTGGGGATGGTCGCGATCAGCTCCAACGACGCGGTGGCTTACCCGGCGGACGCCCCGCCCGCCATGGCGGCGGAGGCCGCGGAAGCGGGCTACGTGTTTCCGTACCTGTACGACGAGAGCCAAGCGGTTGCCCGCGCCTTCGACGCGGCTTGCACCCCCGATCTATTTATTTTTGATAAGCACGGTAAACTAGCCTATCGGGGCCAATTCGACGGCGCCCGACCGGGAAACGACGTGCCGGTGACGGGCCGCGATGCCCGCGCCGCACTGACCGCGCTGCTCGCGGGCGACTCGCCCACGAGCGAGCAAATTCCGAGCATTGGCTGCAACATCAAGTGGAAGGTATAAGCTGCCAGAGACGCGGACGTGATCGATTTCCGGATGCCGGCACATGGCCTGCTAGCATCCGCTGACTTGTGTGGAGAAATCAGCGATGAATTGGCGATCCCAGGGACCCTCGAAGACAGCGCTGTTCGGCGCGGCCGCGCTTTCGCTACTACTGGGTAGCTTCGTCGTCCCCGGCTGCAAAGGAAGCAGCGACGAGAGCCTGGTGAACCCGTGTGATTCGCTCACCTGCGGCTCGGCTTGCTCGGCTGCCGCTCCCTGCGGCAGCGGTCTGTATTGCGCGGCGAACAACCTCTGCACGGCTGATTGCACGCCGGCCACTGGTAATTGCGGGGCGGGTCAAAGCTGTAGTTCGAGCGGCAAGTGCGTCGTGGGTGGTGTCATCGATCCCCGCATCGACGCGGGTGACCCCGATGACGTGCCGGACGGGTGCATCAAAGACGCCGTCAAGGTCTCGTCGCCCACCCCGACCGTGATCATGCTGATCGATCAATCCGGCAGCATGAACGAAGGCTTCGGCAACGGTAATCGCTGGAACGTGCTGCGCGACGCCCTGATCGACAAAAGCACCGGCATCATCTCGACGCTCGAATCCAAGGTGCGTTTCGGGCTCGCGTTGTACACGAGCCAGAATGGATTTGGCTCTGGCATGCCCGCCAACGTCTGCCCAATGATCAACGCGGTTCCGCCGGCCCTGAACAACTACGCGGACATCACTGCCAAGTACTTGCCCAACGATTGGAAGGGCGACACACCGACCGGCGAAAGTATCGACGCCGCGGTCAAGATCCTCGACGCCGTGACCGAGCCGGGCCCGAAGGTGATCGTGCTCGCGACCGATGGCGAGCCGGACAGCTGTGCGGATCCGAATCCCGGGAGCGACCAGGGAATCGAGGCGGCGCGCACGCTCTCCGTCACCGCCGTGCAGAACGCCTTCAAGAAGCAGATCGCCACCCACGTCATCAGTGTCGGGGACGACGTGGGGCAGGAGCACTTGCGTGCCGTTGCCAACGCCGGCCAAGGTCTAGCCGTGGACATCGATCAGGCGGACCGCTTCTATCTGGCCAACGACCAAGCCGATTTGGCGACGGCCTTCGATACGATCGTGAGCGGCGTGCGCTCCTGCGTATTTACCTTGAACGGGGCGGTCGCAGACGGCCGGGCCGACACGGGCGCCGTGCTCTTGGACGGAAAGTTCCTGATTTACATGGACAAAGACGGCTGGCGCTTGAACTCACCGTCGGTGTTGGAGCTACAAGGGGCGGCCTGCGCAGCGCTCAAGAAGAGCGGCGATCACGACTTGAAGATCGACTTTCCTTGCGGCGATTTCATCCCCACCATCCCCAAGTAGTCGAGGTTGCCGCGCATCGCGGGCCGTGGAGCAACACCTGGGCAGCGAATTGGCCTAGCCTGATTGGGCGTTGCCCAACTGGTCCCGATTTTTGTCGCTCAGCTTGCTGATGCTCGGCGCGCGAGCTTCCTCGGCGGCGGCGGGCCCGCCCGTGCCCGTGGTCGATCTCCACGTGGACGTGTCCTACCAGTTCAATTTCAAGGGCCGAGATTTTGCTGCGAGCAACGGGCAGTTCTCGGTCGAGGCGCTGCGACGCGGCGGGGTGTCAGCGGTGGTGCTCCCGTTGTACGTGCCGCGCGGAGCTTCGGCGACGGGACCGCGCGTGGCCGATCTCGAGCGCTCCTACCTTCGCGTCAGTCAAGCGCTGCAGCACACCCCTCCATTCGCCCCCGCTGGCTGCATCGACCGGACGGGCGTGCCAGGCACCGTGCGCACGTTTTTCGCATTCGAGGGTGCGGGCCCCCTGGCAGACGATCCGGATTCACTGCAGCTCTGGGCAAAGCGCGGGCTTCGCATCGTCGGCTTGGTGCACACCTATGCCAACGAGCTGGCGAGTTCGTCTGGAGATCCCGAGCCGAAAGCGTTTGGCTTGACGGAAAAGGGCCGGCTCTTGGTGCGCCGAGCGTTCGGCCTCGGGCTGGTCGTGGATGTCTCGCATGCCTCCGATCGCGCGGTATCCGACATCCTGGCGCTGGCGAACGAGCTGCACGGTGTCGTGGTTGCCACCCACTCCAATGCTCGCGCGCTGGCCGACCACCCGCGTAACCTCAGCGATGCCCAGCTGCGTGCGATTGCGGCGACCGGTGGCGTCATCGGCGTGAATTTTCATGGGCCGTTCTTGGCGCGAGGACGGCGCGCCCGCTTGCGCGATGTCGTTCGGCACATCCTGTATCTGCGCGAGGTAGCGGGCATCGACCACCTGGCCATCGGTTCCGACTTCGAAGGTGACATTCGTCCGCCAGACGAGCTCCGCGACGCCGGTCGATTTCCGGAGCTCGCTTCGGCGCTCGCGCGGGCCGGTCTCGAGGCCGCGGAAGTGCGCAAGATCTTCGCCCAGAATGCGCTGCGCGTGCTGTGCGGAGAGAGCGCCGATTAGGTCGTCTTTACAGCGCGGGCAGGCATTGATAGAGCGGAAAACCCATGGCAACGCTCGAAGCTCGCTGTCTCGACGCCTTCCCTGATTGGCTCCGCTCGCTGGCCGATGATGCGCGCGCGCTGGCCTCCGTGCTGGAAGGTGAGGGGGCGGGCGTCCTCCAGCGGCGTTCGGCCGCGGCGCTCAACTACTTGTTCAAATCGCTGGATCTCATCCCCGATGGCTTGGAAGATCTGGGTTTCATCGACGATGCATTCGTCATTCGTGCCGCAGCCGACGCGGTCAGGCTCGAGGCCGAGTCCGAGTTGGCCCTGGATCCCACCGGCACGCTCGCGCGCCTAGCCACTGAAGCCGAGCTGGTGCAAGAGTTCCTAGACAGCGAATACGGGCGCCTGACCAAGTACGTTGCCGGTCTGGAGCAAGGCTCCGCCCGCGGTCGCAGCGTCGCGACCATTTTGGCTGACGAGAACGCACGCGCGGAGTTCGTGCGTGAAGTTCAGGAATGGGCCGAGAGCTACGTTGCCCCAGGTTTCACTCGTGATCAGCGCAACCTGGTCAAGCTCCGCGCGTTCTTGCTCGCGAAGCTGCCTGCCTGAGGCTCAACGAAAGCCGAGCATGGCCGCTGCTTGCTCCGCCCGTGAGCTTTGCGGCGTGTAGACGTCGGTTTCAGGCACCGAGAATGCGACGCGCGGTGGCTGCCCGTTTTGGACTCGCACCAGATCCTCGGCCAGCTCGCGCGCAGAAGCATAGCGATTCGCGGGGTTTTTGCGCATCGCCTTGAGCACGATGCCCTCCACGTTGGGGTCGAGCTCATCGCATAGCCAAGAAAGCGGCGGGGTCGGTGATGACAGCTGATGACGGAGCAGCGTACTGCTGAGCTTGAGGTCGAACGGCAGCTGACCGGTCAGCATTCGAAACATCACCACGCCCAACGAGTAGACATCCGTGCGCGCATCGACCGCATCACCCAGCACCTGTTCGGGGGCCATGAATTGCGCGGTGCCGCGTACTGCGTGCGCCTCGCTCTCTACGGCCTGACCTTCCACCTCGGCGAGCCCGAAATCCAAGATCTTGAGCTCTTTTGGCAAGCCGTGCTTCGCGGTCAAGAACAGGTTGTCGGGCTTGATGTCGCAGTGAACGATGCCACTTTCGTGCAAGGCGGCGAGTCCGGCGGCCGTCTGCGCCGCATAGGAGAGCGCGGTTCGGCAGGGCAGCTGCTGGCGGAACAGCAGGTCGGCCATCAGCTCGCCACGCAGCAGCTCCATCACCATGTACGGAGTGCCCGGGTCCGGATCACGCACGGCCAAGGTGCGCACGACATTTTCGTGGTGCACCTCGAGAGCCGCGCGCGAGCCAATCAAGAAATGGCCGCGCAAGACCGGACAGCTTGCGGCCTGGTCGGTCAGGATCTTGATCACGACCTCCTCTTCGCAAAGCTCGTCCCAGCCTAGATAGACCTTCGAGGTGCCGCCCCGGTCGAAGTAGCGGTCGATCGAGTACCTACCGGCCAGCAGCGGCGGTCGCGGCCGTGGTTTCGACTTGGGCGCAGCCTCCCGAGGCACCGTCGCCGACGCTACCGATGAGACGGGGGTCACGCGGATCCCGCGGATCCGTTCTGGGATCAGCTCTGGCGGTAGAGGGTGGGAAGACAGCGCAGGCATGAGGGGCCACGACTGGTAGACACCAAACGCGCCCACAAACCCAAATTTGTTGTGATTTTATCGACTCAGTGCCGCCTGGCCGTCCAAGCGAAGCTCAAAAAACCGGCGATCAGCCCGAGGCCTCCGAAGGGCGTGATTGCTCCGAGCAGGCGAGGCGCCCCGAGCGCGAGGCCGTAGAGGCTGCCCGCAAACAGCGTACTGCCCAGCAAGAGCAGCCAGCCGGGGGCAGCGCTCTTCGAGCGCGAACTCTGAAATATGCCGAACAGCAGCATGCCCAGGGCGCCCAACAGCCAATAGCGGGTCGCGGTCTCCCACAAGACGAGCTGCGCTTCTCCGACCATGCCCCGCAGGCCGTGCGCGCCGAAGGCGCCTAGGCCGACGCCCAATGCGGCGCAGGCTGCGCCCAGACTGATGAAGTTCGGTTTCATGCTTCCGGCCCCAGACTGACCCAAGCGTCGTCGCCCTCCAGCTCGACGCTGCAGCGCACCAGGGCTTTACCTAAACACGGGCCGTGATCGCATACGCCGTCGCTGACGCGGAACAGCGCTCCGTGGTTTTTGCAATAAATGCGGTCGATGTCTTCGGCATAGAACCGACCGTCGCCCATGTCCAGGTCGACTGACCAATGCGGGCAGCGATTCAAGTAGGCGACCAACCCGGCCTGCGCATGACAAAGCAAGAAGGCCGGCACTCGCCGGCCCCCTCGCTGGAACTCGAAGCTCCGCGATTGTCCGGGGGCGAGCTTGGCCGCCCCCACCAGCCGAAGCCGAATCGAACTCAAGCTTCGGCGGCGCGCGACGGACCGGGTGATTGCTGCGGATTTTCGTGCTCGCCGGCGGTGAGCTCGGTCATCAGCTCGCGGCACTCCGGCTTGCCCTTGAGATGGGTCATCAGCACGTTCGACGCTTCGAAGAAGCTCTTTTCGTACTTGAGGCCCTCGCGCGCCCGTGCGGCCACCTTTTCACGGCCAGTCGCCAGGTCCTCTTCCAAGGCCTCGGCGTAGCGCGCCAGTTGCCCGCGCAGCTCTTCGATTTGACGGCGCAGATCCGCGGCGCTGGCTTCGCGCCCGGTGCGCCGCGTTTCTCGTGTCTTGAGCCATTGGCGTTGCGCCTCGACCATGGCCTGCGCGGCGCCGGCCTGCTCGTAGATCGCCCGGGTGCCAGCGCCCGCGCGATCGGCGCGATCGGCGACCGCCACGCGTTCTTCGGCGATTTGCTCGGCTCGGCCGAGTTCACGCCGCGCCGCTTCTTCTTCCTCGCCGTAGGCAGCGGCTTCGCGCAAGACACGTGATTCTTCGTGCGCCAGCTCTTCGACTTTGCGGCCGATCTCTGCGCGCAGTGCTCGACCGCGCCGCTCGAGCGCCTCGAGTTTCCGGGTGTGGCTCGCGACTTCACCTTCGAGGCCGCTGGCCTTGGCTGCTAGATCCCAAAGCGTGGCCAGGGCTTGCGCGACCTCCGAGGCGGCGTTGCCCGAGGGGTAGGCGCGAGCCACCATGCGCGCAAACAAGCCGGCGCGCGCGGCCCACTCGATGACGCTGGGAGTGCGAGGGGGCGGGGGCGGCAGGGGAGCGGCAGCGGGAGGAGCTTCCCCCGAGCCCTCTTTTTCCCAGGAAGCGCTGGGCAGCGAGCGCTGGAGAGCCTTCAGCTCTTCGAGCAAATGATGGCCGTCACGGTAACGCTTGCGCGGATCCTTCTCCAGCAGTCGGAGCACGATCCGCTCCGCGGCGGGATGACAATCTTTGCGAATGCTGTTCGGGCGCGGTGCGGGCGCGGTGCGTTGCATCTCGAGCAAGGTGTCGCGATCGCCAGCGCGAAACGGCAGCTGCCCAGTGAGCATTTCGAAGAACAGCACGCCGAGCGCGTACAGATCGGAGTGCGGCCCAGCTTGTTCACCACGAGCTTGCTCGGGCGACATGTATTCCGGGGTACCGAAGACTGCGCCCTTGGGCGCGAGCCGTGGATCGTGCGCGAGCGCTGCCAACCCGAAATCCAAAATCTTTACGAAATCTTTGCGACCACCGCGGTGGGTGAGCAGGATGTTGTCGCTCTTCAAGTCGCGATGCACGACGCCCAAGTCGTGCGCGCGAGACAGAGCGGCGCCCATCTGCTCCAAGATGTCGACGCCTCGGTTCAGGGGCATCGGTCCGTGCGCCAACTCGTTCGAGAGTGGCGTTCCGACTAGGTACTCCATCACCAAGTACAGTTCGCCATCGTCGGTTTCGCCGATGTCGTGAATGTCGATGATGTGTGCGTGGTCGACGCGATTGGCGGCGCGCGCCTCACGCAACATCCACGCCCGAAGGTGCGTTTCGCCGCGTAGGTCGGGGCGAATCAACTTCACCGCGACTACGCGATCGATGAGCACGTGTCGAGCGCGGTACACGATCCCCATACCGCCTTCGCCGATGCGCGCCTCGAGGCGGTAGCGACCGGCGATGACTTTGCCGAGCGCCGGGTCGTCGGCTTTCTTAGTACGAGGCGCCGCCACGGCGGGCTTCTGCGGAGCAGGCTGTGCCATGTTTTGTCGTCTAATCCCGAGGGGATGGACGGCTGAGATTAGCCGCAACCTAAGAGACTAGCATTACTATTTCCGCGCCCGACTAGCGGAGTTTCACGGCCAGCGATTTTCTTTCGCTCGCGCCGCTGGTTCCGCTCGCTCTGCTCGTGCTCGGTGTTCTGGCCGTGCTGTCAGAAGAACAGATTCAGCACGGGCACGCGTAGTTCGGTCGCCTGGTTCACGCCGTACATCGCGAGCTCATTTCTGCTGTAGACGTTGCGTACTTCCACCGCAGGCACGCCGAGCGTCAGCATCTGCGAAGAGACACCGATGAGTGCAGGTGGGCTGAGGTGGTAGTCGAGCGGTAAGGTGCGATGTGCGTTCGACTTGCGCCGTGGCAGCGAACTCGTGGGCGCGCCGGGTGCAGGCGGCGTGACGGTGGGATCCGTTGCCGGAGGCGTCACCTCATTGCCAGAAGGTGAAGTGGTCGTCGGCGCTGCGGCGGGTGTTGGCGTGCCAGTTGGTCGCGGTGGTTCAGCGACGGGCTCGTCCGCGGGCGCTCGGTCTTGCGTGTAGCTCGCCGGAGGCTCGTACGCGGTAGCACTCAAGACCGCGACCGTGGTCGGAATAATCAAGGCCATGCCGCCAGCCAACATCAACATCGTGGCCTTGGGGCTCACCTCTTGCTCGATGAAATAGCCACCGACGCCGCCGGCTGCAGCACCACCGACGCCGCCCACGAGATAGGCCCAACCTGGCTGCACCTTGAAGGCAGCTTCCGTAGCCATCACGATCTCTGCACCCAGCAGCGCTCCTCCGACCGCACCCTTGCCGGTCGTGGCTACTTCCTCGGCGTGCGCGACCAGGGGCGCGAGAGTCAAAGTAGCTAATGTGAGCGTGCCAAGGAATGAAGTCTGGATGCGCATAGATCCTCCGCTAGACGTCGCTTAATACCTGGGTTGCCCGACCCGGCGCGAATGTTCGATGACCATAACACACGGTTCCGGTGGGGCCTTCAAATGTCCGGATAGCTACGCAGGCCCGGCGTCCGGGGCGAGCTCGCGTCGAGCAGGCCGCTTTCGTACACCGTGAACCCCGTGCACCAGCTAGGCTCACGTTGTTGAGCTTGGCTGCGCGTCGCACTGCACTTGCCGGCCTGGCGGCCTTCGCTGGAGCCTTGGCGCTGTTTTTCGGCGTCGGCGGTCTGCGCCTCTGGCCGCGGATCTCCGGCCAGCATCTGCCGCTGTCGCTGATTTGGCCGTTCGCGCGGCCACTGTTGGCTGTCGCGCTGGAGGTCTCTTTTTTGGTGAGCGTCCCGGTCGCGCTCGGTATCGCGGCGAGTTTGCGTTCCGCGCGCGGTGCGGAGCAGGTGTCCTGGCGCGCGACCGCGTGGGCCACGTGCTCGCTCGTGCTCGTGCTCGGCGCGTTTAGCTTTGGTGTGTCGTATTTGCTCGATGGTCGTGGAACCTCACCGGGACAATTGGCCACGGAGCTCGTGGCTTCGGCGCGCGAGAGCTGCATAGAAAGTGCGCCCCCGGCGGAAGTGAGCGTGCCGATGCTGGGCTTCGCTTGGGTTTGCGAAGCGGGTCGCGCCCCGCAGCTGCAGGGGCGCGCGCCGCTCGGTAAGCAGGCCACGTTTCGCGCCAGCGCGATTACCCTGGGTGAAGATCTGAAGCGCATTGCGCTGGACGGCTTCACGCTTGCCTTCCCGCTCGCGGCCTTCAAAATCGACGTTCAGGTTCACGCGAAGCAAGCGACGCTCAGCGGCCTGCCTCCGTGGGGACGCTCGCGCCGCATCCCGCTTGCCCTGCGCATCTGCTTGTTTAGTCTGAGCGCCGGGCTGTCAGGCTACGGAATTGGCAGGCTCGCCTCGCTGAGGCCATGGCTGCCCGCTTGGGCGGGAGCCTTGCTCGGAGCCTGTGCTTCGGCCTGCCTCTGGTGGGCGATGGCTTGGCTCGAGCGTCAGGAACCGCACCCGGCAAGCTACCTGGCGTTGCCCGCCGCGGGGATCGCTGGGGCAGCCCTGGCCGGCTTGGCGCTGCACGCCGTTCAGCGAGTGCGTTGGCGCCCCGGTCGGCGCGCCAGTTCCTCCGTGGGACCCTGAAAAATATTAATGAATACGAGTATTTGTCGATCGGATTGCTGGAATGGGCATGCGGTGGTACGAGGCGCGGGCCTCTGGCCGCTGCCAAGGCGTCACTGAGTTTCACCGCTGAGAGCCGTCTTTAAAAAAGGCCAAAGGTGCTGAAGGATGCAATCGAGCGTGCCGGGTATTAGCGGCGAGCGCGACAGTTCCGGACACGCGAGTGCTCGCTTCTGGTCGGCATTGGTCGAACTCGGCAAGCCACGCCTTGCCGGGTTGGTGATGGTGACCATGCTCTGCGGCGCGCTGGTCGCCCCCGGGCCAAGGCCGCTCGGGCGGCTATTGATTGCGATGCTTGGGACCGCGCTGGTCGTCGCTGCCGCGAACGCGCTGAACATGTACATCGAGCGGGACACCGACGCGTTGATGCGGCGCACCGCTTCCCGCCCGCTGCCCACCGGTCGGTTGTCACCCGAAGTGGCGTTGTGGTTTGCGTTGGCCTGCGGGGCCGTTGGACTCGCCGTGCTGGCCCTGTTCGTGAACCTAGCGAGCGCGGCGCTCGCGCTCGCCGCGCTCGCCAGCTATGTGCTGGCGTACACGCCGCTCAAGCGCAGCACTGGCTACGCGCTGCACGTGGGCGCAGTGCCCGGCGCCATCCCCCCGCTGATCGGCTGGGCGAGCATGACCGGGTCGCTCGCGCCGCGGGCCTGGCCGCTGTTCTTGATCTTGTTGATTTGGCAGCTGCCGCACTTCTTGGCGATCGCCACCTTTCGGCGTGAAGATTACGCGCGCGCGGGTTTGGTGGTTCAGCCGAACGCGAGTGGCCTGGCCGCCACCAAGCGCTCGATCTTGATCTATTCGGCACTGCTGCTGGTGGTCAGCCTGTCGCCGCTCTGCTTGGGCATGGCCGGGCTCTGGTACGCCGCAGTAGCGACGGTGTTGGGCGTCGCGTTCTTCTGTTTCGCGGCCTTCGGCCGGGGCACGAAGACGGTGGACCGCTGGGCCAAGCAGCTGTTCTTGGCCTCGCTGCCCTACCTAGTGCTGGTCTACGCCGCTCTCGTGATCAGCGCGATGTGATTGCGTCAGGCCGTTCAGACCAGGCCTGGCAGCGGCCCTTTGCACAGATCCGCTTTGCCAAAGGTGGTCGCGGGAACGCCCATCGCATTCAGCACGGAGACCAATAGGTCGTTGTGCGACGCGCCGCTGTACTGAATCGATCGTCCGGTGCGGAAGTGCCAGCCGCCGCCCGCGGTCACGAACGGCAGGTTGTTGTGGGAGTGCGTGTTGCCCTCCGAGATTTCGTTGCCCCAGACCAGCAGTGTATTGTCCAGCACCGTGCCCGAGCCCTCCGGGATCTGGCTGAGGCGGGTCAGGAAATTCGCGAGCGCTTGACTGTGCCAGGACTGACGGCTGACTAGCTCGTTGTAGGCGTTGGTGTCGCTCGGCCCCTGGTGAGACAAAGCGTGGCCTTCGCCCATGCTGTTCAACCACGGGTAGCGAACGTGGTTGAGCGAAGTCGAGATCTGAAAGCTCGCCACGCGCGTCAGGTCACAGGCGAACGCGGTTGCCAGCATGTCGAGGTGCAGGCCGGCAATGATCGGCATGTCATCCTCACTGTCCGGGTCCAGCGCAGTGGGTACCGCGGGCACCACGCACGATTGGCTGGCGTTGCCGGTGGCGGACATGCGGGTCTCGAGGTCGCGCACCAGCGTCAGATGTGCCGAGAGCTTTTGCCGATCGGAGCTACTCACCCGGGCAGAGACGGATTTGAATTGGGACTGAACGGTATCCAGCACCGACTGTCGGCGTGCGCGCAGCTCCGCCAGCTGGTCCGTATTCTGCCCAAAGCCGCTGAATAGCCGCTGAAAGACCTCACTCGGCTCGTTCATGGGCGGCAAGGGTGCACCTGGGCCGGCGTAGGCGATGCGCCCCTGCACGTCATTTTCCGTGGCGCGCACGCCAAGCTCGAGGCTCTTGATGGGCGTGCCCACGGCCAACGTCTTGGCTACCTCTTGATCGACGCTGATGCCGTTGGCCCAGCCCGCGCGCTGACCGCAGCCATCGACGAATAGGTCTCCGCTCTGCAGCTGCTGGCCGGTGTAGAGACCACCGATGCCCTTTTGGTGCAGGCCACCGGGACCCTCGCTGGTCACCGTGAGGTTGACGCCAGACAAGAAGTTCAAGCGATCTTTGAACGGCGCAAGTGGCGTGTGGATCTTGTTCAAATCCCAGCTGGTCTCGCTGAGCACGTTCTTCGGCCACCAGGCGTCTGGGATCACACCGTTCGGCGTGTACATCAAGACCAGCCGCTTCGGGAAATTCTCCCCGGCAGCGCCCGCGCGCAGTGAGGACAACAGCGGCAACGCCACGGCCGCACCGCCCGCTGCGCGCAGGAAATGGCGACGAGTCAGGCCCGGATTTTTGTGCACGCGATTCATCACATCTCTCCCGGAATGGCGGGGCGATAGCGGAACGCCTCACTCAACGTCACCGCCACCAGCAATTCCTCGAATCGACCACCGGAAGCGTGGAACTTCTGCTCGACCTCACGCAAGCTGCAGCCGTCCGCGGCGGTCTCGACGCGGCCCATCGCGTAGCGATACCAACTCGTCGCCAGGCATCGCTCGACGCGCGGGCTCAGCGCCAAGCGGTTGGAAAGCTCGGACACGCCGGTGTATGGCCCGTCCAGCGCGGATTCGCCGGTCGCTACCATCAGCCCGGAAGCGTCGACCTTGATGCCATTTTCTTGAGTGCGATAGCGGCCGAGCTGGTCGTAATTCTCGAAGCCAAAGCCGGCACCGTCGATCAACCGGTGGCAACCCGAACAGTCGCGCGACGCGGTATGCACGGCGAAGCGTTCGCGAGTGGTCAGCTTGGGATCCGGATCGGGCGGGACCGGGTTGAGACCCGGCGGCGGCGGCGGCACTTCCAAACACAGGATGCGCTGACGCAGGAACACGCCGCGCTGAATCGGGCCCGATTGATCGGCGTGCGCGAGCATCGCCATCAGGCCAGGCTGAGAGAGCAGCCCGACACCGCCCGGCGCGGCGCTCACGGCTGCAAAGCCGCTCGCCGGACCGGCCAGCCCGAGCACGTGACCCAAACGCGCGTTGACGAACGTCGTTGGTGAGAGGAACAAGGAATTGAGATCACCCTGCTCCCAAAACACTTGGTCGAGGAATTGCAGCAGGGACTCGCGATAGTCCGCGCCGATGCCCTTGACGTCTGCCATGCCCTGGGGCGGGTTTCGCGCCAAGCCAGACAACTGGTCGAGCTGAAGCCACTGCCGATTGAAATCACGGACCATGGCCTTGGCGCGAGTGCTCTCGAGCAAGCGCCGGGCCTGCGTTTCGATCTCGGCCACGCTCGACAGGGCTTTCGCGTCCGCCGCTGCAAACAGCTGCGGATCGGGCATCGAGCCGGTCAGGAAGTAGGAAAGCCGTGCAGCGAGTTGGTACGAGTCGAGCGCCACTGCGCCGGTTTCCGGCGTTGGTGCCCGCTCGGAATCCAGCCGATACAAAAATTGCGGCGATTGCAAGACCGCTTGCATCGTCAGTTCGACTGCCGCCTGGTAACCACGAGTGGCGTTCAAGCCGCTGAACAGCGTGTTGAACGCCTGAGCTTCGTCGCTCAGGAGCGGGCGTCGGAACGCGCGCTTGCCGAAGCTCTCCACGAAGTTGGCGCCACAGCTCGCCTGCTCCGCGGTACTCGTGCCTGCGCAGGGCGCGAGCGCAGCGAGATTGGCGATCGCGCGCCGGGCGATACCCTCGGCTGCGGCCATGAACTGCTCGACCAGCAGCGGATTGGCGATGTGAACTTCGGTGTTGTTGTTGAATCCCGAGACTTGATTCTCTGCCGGGAAGCTCAACGAGGGCTGGCTGTTGTCGCCCAGCAAATCGGAGATCGTGGCATCGTATTGTGCTCGCGTGAGTAGCGCGAGGGGCGCGGCGGGATATTGATCCGCCTGACACACCAGCCCATCCGCCGGAGTCTCCGGCGGCCCAGCTGCGACAGGCGGCGCAGTCGGCGCGGCGCTGGAGCAGGCGGCGGCGAAGGACAGCGCACAGGCTGAGCCCAGCAAACGGAGGACGATGCGCATGATGAAGGTTTTGGTGTGACGTTCGGGCCTTGCGCCACTCAGGGCAAAAAGCGTGCACTTCCCCGAGCGCTCCGTCAAACCGTTCCGTGCAGCCGCGAAATTTTCCAATGAGGCATGAGAATTTCTGCCTCGGAATCTCGCGGGCGCACGCTTCGGTCAGCGAATTTCCCGCTGCTTTCTCGTCCCGTTTGCCGGGCGGAGTTCAGTGCACTCGCTGACCTGGCTTTGCGCCGCTGTCCGGCGCAAGCACGTAGACCTCGGCCGCCCCCGGGCCCGCCGCGATCACCATGCCCTCGCTGGTTCCGAACTTCATCTTGCGCGGAGCGAGGTTGGCCACGATTACGACCAAGCGACCCACCAACGCCTCGGGCGCGTAGGCCGCCTTGATGCCGGCGAAGATCGTGCGCGTCGTTCCGCCGCCCAGGCTCACGGTCAGCTTCAGCAATTTGTTCGCTTCTTTGATCGCCTCCGCGCTGAGTACGCGGGCGACCCGCAGATCGACCTTGGCAAAGTCGTCGATCGAGCACTCGGCGGCGAGTGGTTCGCTGGCCAGCGCTGCACCGTCGTCGACGGGCAGGTCGGCGCTCACTGGTTCGGCGCCGGCGTCTGACGTCGGCGCGGTCGCCGCGCTGGCCTTGGCCGCGTCGGCGTCCGTTAGTGCGTCGCGCGTCGCGGCCACTACGGCCTCGAGCTTCTTCGGGTCGACGCGTTGCATCAGGTGCTCGAACTCTCCGACGGCGGTTCCGAGCAGCGGCTGCTGGGCTGCGTCGAAGCGGTCGAACGGCGCGCCGAGCAACTTTTGGCTGTGCTCGGCCAGCTTGGGCAAGACGGGCGCGAGGTACACGATCAGCTGCCGATACAAGTTCAAGGCAACCGTGCACACGTCAGACAATTGTGCTGCCTTGTCGGGCTGTTTCTTCAGCTTCCACGGTTCTTCGCGATCGATGTATTCGTTCGCGCGGTCGGCCAGAGCCATCACCAGGCGCATGGCTCGAGCGAAATCACACGCTTCGTACGCTTCGGCGATCTCCTCCCCGCGCGCGGCAGCCTCACGGAATAGCCCGCCATCATCCGGATATCGAGCAGAGAGCCCGCTCTCCTTTACGAAGCGCGCCGTGCGGCTAGCGAGGTTCACTACCTTGCCCACCAGGTCGGAGTTCACCTTGGCCGCGAACTCTTCCAAGTTGAGGTCCAGGTCGTCGACCTTGGAGCCGAGCTTGCTGGCATAAAAATAGCGCAGATGCGCTGGATCCAGATGCTCCAGGTAAGTGGAAGCCTGCACGAAGGTGCCTTTCGACTTCGACATCTTCTCGCCATTGACCGTCAGAAAGCCATGCACCTGGACCCGCTTCGGCAGCGGAAAGCCCGAAGCATGCAGCATCGCCGGCCAAAAGAGCGCGTGGAAGTACACGATGTCCTTGCCGATGAAATGGTAAATCTCGGTGCTTTCCGAGCGCCACCAAGCATCGAAGCTCTCACCGTGCTCGTCGCACCACTCGCGCGTGGCCGCCATGTAGCCGATCGGCGCGTCGAACCAAACGTACCAGTAGTTGCCAGGAGCATCCGGGATCTCGAAGCCGAAGTAGGGTGCCGGTCGCGAGACGTCCCAGTCGCGCAGTTCATCGGCCAAGAAATGGCCTTTCAAGTAGTTGGCAATTTCAGGCTGCAGCCGGCCCGGCTGCTGCGTCCACTCGGTCAGAAAGCCACGCAGCTTCTCGATCTTCACGAACAGGTGCGGTGCACTCTTCAACTCGGGCCGGGCGCCGCTGAGCGTGCTCACCGGATCCACGAGATCGGTCGGGCTGTAGGTGCTGCCGCAACGATCGCACGAATCACCGTATTGATCGGCCGTGCCGCACTTGGGGCAAGTCCCCTTCACGAAGCGGTCAGCCAAGAAGACGCCCGCCTTGGGATCGAAGAGCTGCGTGACTTCGCGCTCGGCGACGAAATCGTTCTTGCGCAGCGCACTCCAGATCTCGGCGCAGTATTCGCGATTGCGCTCGGAGTTGGTGCTCCCATAGTGGTCGAACGCGATTTGAAAGCCGGCAAAGTCCCGCCGATGCGCCTCGTTCATGTCGCGGATCAGCTCTTCTTCACTGCGTCCCTCCTGACGCGCGCGAATCATGATCGCCGTACCGTGCGTGTCGTCGGCGCACAGGTAGATCACACGCGCTCCACGCATGCGCTGAAAGCGAACCCAAATGTCGGTCTGGATGTACTCGACCAGGTGCCCGAGGTGAATGGGTCCGTTGGCGTAGGGCAGCGCGCTCGTCACGAGGATGCGGCGGTCAGAGCCAGCAGTGCTTGAAGTGCTTGAAGTGCTTGGAGTCGTCATGGCGGGAGTGACCATTGGGGTTCGGTGAAATTTCGGGCGACGGGGCAGCGGGGCGCCGCGGGGCAGCGGGACAATACGAGCAAAAGCAGCCTGGACCCCTGGAAGGCGGACGCGCAGCGTAACATTCCTCCGTGAACGGCGCTGCGCGTCCGCTACGCGGCTTGCGAGGTGCGGCGCGAGACGCTAGATTTTGGCTCACTTGAAAGCTCTCAGCCATGCGTTCGCTCTCTGGCCGTTGGCTCTGCTCGGGCTTTCCGCGTGCGCGAGCGGCGGCGGCTCGGGCCCGAACGGGGACGATCAAACAGGCTCCGCCTCGGCCTCGATCATCGGCGGCCATTTGGATACCACGACCAAGGGAGTGGTTGCCTTGGCCCTGAGCGCGCACAACCAAGTCGAGGTGATTTGCAGCGGCTCCCTGCTCGCCCCCAATCTGGTTCTGACCGCGCGTCACTGCGTCTCTCAGATTGGTGACGGCTCGAGCGAAGCGGTCGACTGCGACACCAGTCGCTTCACGGCCAACTACGACCCGCGCCAGCTGTTCATTTCCACGGACTCGCAGCCCCAAATCGGCAGCAAGCTGTACGCGCTCAAAGAAATTCGCGAGGCACCCGGCGGTAGCAGCAAGGTGTGCGGCTACGATCTCGCGATCTTGATCTTGAGCGGCAGCGGAGTGCCGAGCTCCGACGCCAAACCGATTGAACCCGTGCTCGATCAGCAGCCCACCGCCAAGCAATCGTTTGCAGCAGTGGGCTACGGCCTCCAGGATCCGGATGACGAGCAGGGCGAAACCGCTGGCACGCGCATGCGTTTCGACGAGTCGTCGGTCTACTGCGTCGGCCCCCGGTGCCCGACCGCGGCCGCGGTCGAAGACGACGAATTCGTGGGCAATAGCCCGGTCTGCTCCGGTGATTCGGGCGGGCCCGCGCTCGACGCCGACGGCCGCGTGTTCGGCGTGACGTCGCGCGGCGACGATCAGTGCACCTACGCGCTGTATTCGAACGTGGCGGACTGGGCTGACTTCGTACGCAGCACGGCAATCGCTGCAGCTACCTCCGGCGGCTACGCTCCTCCCTCTTGGGCGACCGACGCCACCAGCACGGCCGGCGCAGGCGGCGGGGGTAATCCTTCGGGCGGTAGCTCCAACGGCAGTAGCTCCGTGGGCGGTAGCTCCACCGGCGGCAGTGCAGCCGGTGGACGGCCCGCGGGTGGCACTGCAACCGGCGGCAACGCAACCGGTTCGGGCGGTTCCGCCTCGCCCCCCGCCGGCCCGGCAAAGCCAACCGTCGATCCGTTTTTGGGCACCACCTGCTCGGGCGAGTGCCCCGGGAACTATCAGTGTTTCGCCGCAACCGGTGCCCCACCTGGAATTTGCGTTCCTCCGTGCAGCGCCTCGGCGAACACTTGCCCTGACGGCTACAGCTGCTCCACGACGCTGAAAGCGTGCACGCCGACGCCGTCGACGACCAAAAGTGCGCACGTCTCCGGAAGTTGCGCGGTCAGCTCGGGCTCGAGCACCGCTGGCGGCGGTTCGGCCTTTGCGGCACTGCTCGGTCTGGGCGTGCTCTGGTTCGGGCGCCGCCGACGCAGCGTCGCATGATCCGCGCGCTGGTCGCGCCTCTCGTGTTGGCGCTCGGGCTGGCTTCGCGTTCCGCCGCTGCCAGTGACCCGGATCCCTGGTTTGGCCCGGACAAAGCTGCCCATTTTGGAGTATCGGTCGGCCTTGCGGCGGGCGGCTACGCCGCGCTCAGTCCGTGGCTCGAATCCCGCAGCGAACGAGCCCTGGGCGGAGCAGCATTCTCGCTCACCCTCGGCGCGGGCAAGGAGCTCTGGGATCTGACGGGCCACGGTGATCCCTCCTGGCGTGATTTCACCTGGGACGTGCTGGGGACCGCGGTGGGCGTGGCGCTCGCGGTGGGCATCGACACCCTCGTGAGCAGCGGCAAAGAAGCGCCCGCGCAGCGTGCCGCGCAAGGCTTGGTGTTTCAGTTCTAACTGAGGCGAGAAGAATCTACACTCCGCCCCATGGGACTCCTCGACGGTAAAGTGACGGTTGTAACCGGCGCAGGCAACGGCATCGGCCGCGCCAGCGCGCTGCTCTTCGCACGCGAAGGCGCGCGCGTTTTGGTCAATGATTTGGGCGGCGCTCGTGATGGCTCCGGCGCTGATACTAGGAGCGCGGACGCGGTAGTCGCCGAAATCCGTGCGGCCGGCGGCAGCGCCGAGGCGAGCTACGAAAGCGTTACCAGCAAAGCCGGCGCCGACGCCATCATCGACAAGGCGCTGTCGGCGTTCGGCCGGGTCGATGTCCTTTTGAACAACGCTGGCATTCTGCGCGACAAAACCCTGCTCAAGATGAGCCAGGAAGAGTGGCAAGCGGTGCTCGACGTTCACTTGACCGGCAGCTTCTTCTGCACCCAGGCCGCCGCTCAAAAGATGAAAGAGCAGGGCAGCGGTTCGATCATCAACACCAGCAGCGTGTCCGGCATGCTCGGCAACTTCGGGCAAGCCAACTACGCGGCTGCCAAGGCCGGGATCTATGGGCTGACGCGCACGGCGTCGATCGAGCTGCAGCGCTACGGAGTGCGCGTCAATGCCGTCGCTCCGATCGCCAAAACGCGCCTTACCGAAGATCTACCGATGTTCGAAAAGATCGAGGATACATTGTCACCAGAACACGTAGCTCCCGCGCACCTGTTCTTAGCTTCCAACCTTTCGAACGATGTGACCGGCGTCGTGCTGGCCGTTGCCGGCGCGCGCATGAGCGTGTTCAAGGTGGTGGAGAGCCCGGGCAAGTACAAAGAAAGTGACGCTGGCGTGTGGAACGCCCACGAAATCGCGGACCACTTCGAGTCGATCAGCAAAGTGTGACCATTTGACCGGTCCCGCGTTCGCGCAGGCTCGTGCCCTAAATTGGCCCGGGCCGCCGAGATCGCTCGATAAGCCCGCGCAATTACCCTGAAGATTGCTGGCCGGGCCCCTCGATGTTAGCTTTTTTCTGGCCGATCGCCGCGATCCGGCCGGTCCTCAGCCATGCGCCGCGAAGCGAACATCCCCC
Source organism: Polyangiaceae bacterium (assembly GCA_035273265.1). GTDB lineage: Bacteria > Myxococcota_A > Polyangia > Polyangiales > Polyangiaceae > PMG-095. Next base: position 2,275 of record DATEPG010000130.1, on the reverse strand, counting down.
TCTTCTTATGGATCACCACCGCGGTAGTGATCCATCTGCTGTGGAGCGGAGGCGCTGACCAGACGGCCAAGCTGATCGAGCAGCGCTTGGACATCCAACGCTTCGCGCGCAGCGTGCAGAACCATGTGCGCGGCGTCGGCGACCCGCCGGAAGTGGAACTGCTCCCCGAGGAAGAGAAGCCGGACGAGAAAGAGGTCGAGAAAGAAGAGCCGGACAACCCCCAAGACAGCAAGGAGTTGGACCCCAAGAACGCAGAAAAGGACGACCCTTCGGCGGAGAAGAAACCGCCGGTCAAGGAAGTCGTCAAGCCCAAGGTCGAGCCTCCGCCGGTAACGCCCAAGAAACCGGAAGAAGAGAAAAAGCCCGAGGAGAAGAAGGTCGAGGCCACTCCTACGCCCACCCCGCCTCCGCCGGATTTGACCAACCCGAAGAAGATTGCGGTGCGCCAGGTCGTGGAAGACGAGAAGCAGCCCGACAATCCGAATGCCGCGCACATCGCCGACAAAGCGAACCACGTCCTGCAAGAAACGCAGGCGCGCATCACCAGCGCCGATCAGAACGACGCCAAGCCAACGCCAGGCGGCGAGCACTCGAATCCGGTCAAATTACCGGGGGATTCTGACCAATCGCGGGTCATGCAATCGGAAGACCGCCCGGGCGAAAAAGACCACGCCCCCTCTGAGAAGGCCGCGTCCGACGCCGAAAAACTGGCAGAGCTGCGGGCAGCGGCGACCGAACCGGTTCACCAACGCAGCAGCGAGCCGGCCCAAACCCAAACCGGCGCGCGGACCGGCGCGGAACGTTCGCAGCCGAATGCGCCCGCACAAGAAGGACAGAAGGCCCAGGCCGAGTCCAAGCAGAGTGAAGCCAACCCCGAGATGGTGAACTCCGAGCACGGGCACTTCACGGTCGCGGGTCCGCGGCAAGCCTTGGTCGATCAAGCGGAAGCCAAGGCTCGCAAAGCGCGTCCGTTGCCCAAGCGACAAACCCGCGGCGATGCGCTGTTCGGCTTTGGCTCGACCGGGACCACTGCCAACGGCGTCAACCTGAACTTGATGCCGCGCACGGCGGTCGCGGCCATTGGCTCGGACCAGCTCGCTCGCGAACGACAAGTCGACGGGGAACGTCGACGCAGCGCGCACGTCGGTTCTTGGCATCCGATGGATCCCAGCCGTTGGCGCAGCGCGATCGAGAACTACACGCCCAGCGTTCAGCTCGGCAATCAGACGGCGCTAAACACCGCGGCCTCGGCGTTCGGCAGCTATCTGAGCATGATCCACAACCGCATCCATCCGATCTTCGCGGATTCGTTCTTGGGCTCGCTCGATAACTTGCCGTCCTCGCACCCGATGAACAACCAAGACCTCAGCACCAACGTGGAAATCATCTTGGACCAGGAGTCGGGCAAGGTGGTGCGCATGGGAGTCACCAAGTTCAGCGGCATCACGGCGTTCGACATCGCCGCGCTCGATTCGGTCAAGCGCGCCGCGCCCTTCGGTACCCCGCCGCGCGAGATTGTGTCACCGGACGGCAAGGTCTACCTGCATTGGGAATTTCACAGGAACCAGTACGCCTGCTCGACGCTCAATGCGCGGCCATTCATCCTGAAGGCGCAACCGGGCACGGCTCCCACGGAAGTGCCGCCGCCGCCTGCTCCCAGCGACCCTACCGAGACGTCCCCGCGTGAACGCCATGGTCAGAACACGCGCCAGCGTGGCAGCGAGTTCGCCAAGAATTGACCGAGCGTAAGTTGCCTGTCCTCGAATCAGAAGAGACCTCTGGGGTCTCTTTGCCCATGCTGACGCGCGCGGCCATTTTGGCGACCATCGTCGGGCGCGGGATCGCCCCAGCAATCCCCGGCTTGGCGGTAGGCATCGCACCCTTCATCACCCTGAGTGGCCGAGTCGCGGCTTTCCTCAGTCAGTTGGTTGCGGCCGGAGGCGTGGCTGCAGCGATTCGTTTGGCCGGCGGCGCGCTGCGTTTGCCCAAGCTCGACCTCGGCTATCGCTTGGTTGCTTTGCCCGGCAGCGCGATCGTGATCGCGTTGGTGATGGCCGCTTGGGCGCGCCCGCTCGCACCCGAGCTGTGCCGGATGATGGCCCTCGCTGCCATCGCAGCCTCTCTTTCCGCCGCGCTCGCTAGCCTACGCGTCAGCGAGACGCGAGCCAGCGGTCTGGTGCTCGGCGCTGCAGGCTCATCTGGCCTCGCGCACCTCTTAGCGCGCGAACTGGTGAGCCGCGGTGCTGCCACGCGCGGGCACTGGCTGCTCGCCATT